>NZ_LSJI01000193.1 GCF_001557235.1 Phenylobacterium sp. CCH9-H3
GCCCCCGCCCCCGCCGCGGCCGTAGCCCGCAGTTGGGTTTCCCTTCGGGACCGACTATTTTCCGCGGACATGACCATCGAAGCCCACACCAGCGTCCGCCCCTGGCGCGCCATCGACCGCCGGAAGAGCCGCAAGATCCGCGTGGGCGCCGTCGAGGTGGGCGGCGACGCCCCCATCACCGTCCAGTCGATGACCAACACGCTGACGGCCGACGCCAAGGCGACGATCGAACAGATCCGCCAACTGGAAGAGGCGGGGGCCGACATCGTCCGCGTCTCCTGCCCGGACGAGGAGTCCACCGCCGCGTTCCGGGAGATCGCCCGGGCGGCCAAGGTCCCGCTGGTGGCCGATATCCACTTCCATTATCGGCGCGGGATCGAGGCGGCGGAGGCTGGCGCGGCCTGTCTGCGGATCAATCCGGGCAACATCGGCTCCGCGGCCCGGGTTCGCGATGTCATCCAGGCGGCCCGGGACCACGGCTGCTCCATGCGCATCGGGGTCAACGCCGGCTCCCTGGAGCGGGATCTGCTGGAGAAGTATGGCGAGCCCTGCCCGGACGCCATGGTCGAGAGCGCGCTGAACCACGCCCGCATCCTCCAGGACCACGACTTCCACGAGTTCAAGATCAGCGTGAAGGCCTCGGACCCGTTCATGACGGTGGCCGCCTACCAGCAGCTCGCCGAGGCTATCGACTGCCCGCTGCACCTGGGCGTGACCGAGGCCGGCGCCACGCGGACCGGGACCGTGAAGAGCGCCATCGGCATCGGTTCGCTGCTCTGGGCCGGGATCGGCGATACGATCCGCGTCAGCCTGGCGGCCGATCCGGTGGAAGAGGTGAAGGTCGGCTTCGATATCCTCAAGAGCCTGGGCCTGCGCCACCGGGGCGTGAACATCATCGCCTGTCCTTCCTGCGCGCGGCAGGGCTTCAACGTGATCCAGACGGTCGAGGCGCTGGAGCAACGCCTGTCGCACATCGCGACGCCCATGAGCCTGTCGATCATCGGCTGCGTGGTGAACGGGCCGGGCGAGGCGCTGATGACCGACCTTGGCTTCACCGGCGGCGGCAAGGGAGCGGGGATGGTCTATGTGGCCGGCAAGCCCGACCACAAGCAGGACAACGAAGGCATGGTCGACCATATCGTCGCCCTGGTGGAGGCCCGCGCCGCCCAGATCGAGGCCGAAAAATCCTCCTCCCTGGAAGCCGCGGAGTAACATCACAAAAGTGACGCCCGCGTCACTCTTGCGCGCCCCGCCCTTCCGCGCTTAGGTGCGCGTCCAATTCTTGGGAGGGACGAGATGTCCGCGGACGGCAACTGGAAAGTCACCATCAACACCCCGATGGGGGCGCGCACGATGAACGTGGGCATCACCACCAGCGGCGACACCTTCACCGGCAAGGTGGATAGCGAAATGGGCTCGCAGGAAGTGACCGGCAAGGTCGACGGCGACAACCTGACCTGGAGCACCGACATCACCAATCCGATGCCGATGAAGCTCGAGTTCACGGCCAAGGTCGAAGGCGACAAGATGACCGGCAACTGCAAGCTGGGCATGTTCGGCAACGCCGCCCTGACCGGCGAGCGCGTCTAGGCCATCGCGTCGCAAGACGCCGAAAGGGCCCGCTCCGGCGACGGAGCGGGCCCTTTTTTCTTGCGCGAGACTACTGCGGCGTGACGGCGTCGGCGGCCTGGCTGGCCGCGCTGGTGACGCCTTCGGCCGCGCCGGCGGCGCTGTCCGCCACGCTGGAGGCGGCGCTGGTCACCGCTTCGGTTCGCATCGCGTCGTTGCGGTTCGACTGAAGCAGGAAGAAGGCGACGATCGCCACCATCGCCAGCACCGCGATGCCGATCAGGACGCCGCCGAGGCCTGAGCCCCGCCCCGTGTCCACATAGGTCGTGCCGCCGCCATCCCGTTCGACCACGCGCTCGCGGGTCATGCCGTCGTTGCGTTCCGTCACGCGTTCGGTCGCCATTTTCCAATCTCCGTATGTCACCGGGGGCCGTAACACCCGGAGGCGCGGAGCGTTCCGATCAGCGGCGCCGTGGCGGGACGACGTCGGCGAAGTCCGGAAAGGCCTTCCACTTCGGCTCCAGCGGCTCCGCGCCGTCGGCAGGCGCATAGGGCGAGGCGGCCTCCATCGCCATGCGGGGAATGTAGCGCGGGCAGTTCGGGAAGATGTCCACGGGCGTCACCTTCACGAGGAGCTGCGCGCCCGGCATGCCCCCCAGGGCCGGATCGTCGGCGACCACTTCGGCGCGGCCGTTGACGCGCAGGCGTCCCGCCTTCTCGCCCATCGCGATGAACAGGAGGCCGACGTGCGGATTGGCGGCGATGTTGCCCAGGCTCTTGAACATGCCGTTGCCGTCGTAGTCGGGAAACACCAGCAGGTCCGGCGCGGCGACGCAGGCGAACCCCGGCGGCCCGCCCTTGAACGAGCAGTCCGGCCGCCCCTCGGCGTCGGCGGTGGCCAGGAAGAAGAACGGCTGGGCGGCGATGAAGGCGGCGTCGGCCTCGGTGAACCGATCGTGGCGCAGCTTCTCGTCCAGCCGGTCGGCCAGGGCGCGGCTGCCGAAGGCGTCCTGCAGCGCCCGATTGCCTTCGTGGTACATGGCGGTCTCCTCCCGCACCGACCATAGCGCGGATTTGGCGCCCGGCCCGGTTCCGGCTACAGACAGCGCCCTTCAAAGGACCGAAACGTTGCGACTTCCCCAGGCCAGGCTCGACCAGGTGCTCGACCGCTTCCGCGAGATCGAGGCGCGCATGGGCGCGGCGTCCGACGGCGCGGAGATCGTCCGCCTGTCCAAGGAGCACGCCGAGCTGAAGCCGGTGGCCGACGCGGTGATGAGCCTGGAGAAGGTTCGCGCCGAGGCCCCGGAGCTGGAGGAGATGGCGGCGTCCGGCGACCCCGATATGGCCGACCTCGCCCGCCTGGAGCTCGAGGCGCTGAAGGAGCGCATCCCGGCCTTGGAGCACGAGGTGGCCCTGCTGCTGGCCCCCAAGGACAAAGACGAGAACGCCTCCGCCATCCTCGAGGTGCGCGCGGGCACCGGCGGCGACGAGGCGGCCCTCTTCGCCGGCGACCTGTTCCGCATGTACCAGCGCTATGCTCAGAACCACGGCTGGCGGGTCGAGATCGACTCGGTCACCGAGGGCGAGATGGGCGGCTACAAGGAGATCGTGGCCGCGATCACCGGCGACGGCGTGTTCGGCCGGCTGAAGTTCGAGAGCGGCGTGCACCGGGTGCAGCGCGTGCCGGCCACCGAGGCCCAGGGGCGCATCCACACCTCGGCGGCCACGGTCGCCATCCTGCCCGAGCCCGAGGACGTGGAGATCGAGATCCGCGACCAGGACCTGCGGATCGACACCTACCGCTCGTCAGGCGCCGGCGGCCAGCACGTGAACAAGACCGACTCCGCCGTGCGTATCACCCACCTGCCCACCGGCATCGTGGTGACCAGTTCCGAGAAGTCGCAGCACCAGAACCGCGCCCGGGCCATGAAGGCCCTGAAGGTCAAGCTGTACGACCAGCAGCGCGAAGCCCTGGACACGGCCCGCGCCGACGCCCGCAAGAGCCAGGTCGGTTCGGGCGACCGGTCGGAGCGCATCCGCACCTACAACTTCCCGCAAGGGCGGGTGACCGACCACCGGATCAACCTGACCCTCTACAACCTGCCCAAGATTATGGAGGGCGAAGCCCTCGACGACGTGATCAATCCCCTGATCGCCGAAGATCAGGCCGCCCGGCTGGCGGCGCTGGAAGACGAGTTCAACTGAACCTCTCCCGGTACGCCCGGGGCGCGACGCCGACGTGTTTGCGGAACGCCCGGCGCAGGTTCTGTTCGTCGGCAAAGCCGCAGGTCCTGGCGACGTCCTTCAGACTCTGGGCCCCGGTCTCCAGCCGCCGCCGGGCCTCCTCCAGGCGGACTCGGGCCACATAGGCGGCCGGCGACGCGCCCACCTCCTCCTTGAAACGCCTCGACAGGTGCCGCGCGCTCATCCCCGCCGCGGCGGCGAGGCGATCCAGCGGCAGGTCCTCGTCCAGACGATCCAGGATCCAGAGCTGCAGCGCCCCCAGCCGGTCGTCCCGCCGCTCGGCCTCGAGGAAGCGACTGAACTGGGCCTGGCCGCCCGGCCGCTTGCGATAGATCACCAGCTCCTGCGCGACCGCGACGGCCGTCGCCTTGCCGTGGTCCTGCTCGACGAGCTCCAAGGCCATATCCATGCCCGTGGTCACTCCCGCTGACGTGAACAGCCGGCCGTCCTGCACATAGATCGCGTCGGGATCGACCTTGCAGCCGGGCGCCAGGGCGGCGAGGCGGTCGCAGTAGGCCCAGTGGGTCGTGGCGCGCCGGCCGTCCAGCAGCCCGGCTGCGGCGAGGACCAGGGCGCCTGTACAGATCGAGCCGATCCGCTGCGTCCTGGGCGCCATGGCGCGCAGCCAGGCCAGCAGGGCCGCGTCGGCGGCGGGCGTTTCCCAACCGATGCCGCCGGCCACCAGGAGCGTGTCGCAGGTCTCGACCTCGGCGAACCCGCGCGCGGCGACGAGATCCAGACCGCCCGAGGTGCGGAACGGTCCGGATCGCAGGCCCAGAAGTTCGATCCGGTAGGCCTCGGGCGCCTTCCAGGTGTCGCGGAGCCAGCGGCTGGTCCGCGAGAACACCTCCAGCGGGCCGGTGACGTCCAGGATCTGGGCGTCCGGAAAGGCGAGGACGGCGACGTGGTGCGGGGGCGCCAGGCTCATGGCGCGATTTGACCGTAGAGCGTCCTTCTCGCCAAGCCGGTCGCGAGCCTAGCGTTGCGGACCGATCGGAGGACCCGCATGGACCGTCGCCAGATGCTTGCCGCCGGCCTGGCCGCCGCCGTGGGCGCCCCCGCCGTCGCTGCGTCCCCTCTGCCCGCGCGCAAGCTGATCTTCGTCGCCTTCATGCTGGGCGACAACGCGAACGTCATCGACACCGCCGGCCCGTGGGAGACCTTCCAGGACGCCATGCCGATGGTCGACGGCAAGATGGCCCACCCGTTCAGGCTGTTCACCGTGGCGCCGACCCTCGAGCCCGTGCAGATGACCGGCGGGCTGGTCGTGAAGCCCCACTACAGCATCGACACCGCGCCGCAGCCGCACGTGATCGTCGTGCCCGCCCAGAGATCGACCGAGGCCTCGCGCGCCTGGCTCAAGGCCGCCTCCGCAAAGGCCGACATGACCATGAGCGTCTGCACCGGGGCCTTCCAGCTGGGCCGCGTGGGGCTGCTGGACGGGCTGAAGGCCACGACGCACCACGACTTCTATGACGACTTCGCCCGCGAATTCCCCAAGGTGCAGCTGGAGCGAACCCCCCGGTTCGTGGACACCGGCCGGATCGCCACGTCCGGCGGCCTGACCTCCGGCATCGACCTGGCCCTGCATGTGGTCGGCCGCTACTTCGGGCCGGAGACCGCCGAGGCCACGGCCCGATATATGGAGCACAGGCAGACCGATCGTCCGACCTAGGGGCGACGTCGCTCGGACTGCCGGGCGTCTGCCTCTGTCACCGTGGCCAGCGGCGGCGTCCCCCGAGCCGGCTTGCGCCGCAGGTTCCGGACCTGCCGGCGAACGACGCCCAGGAGCTGGCCTGCGCCCTTGCGGAAACCGATGAAGCGCAGGCCGACGGTGTCGGCCATGGCGGCGCCGCGCTCGCCCATCGGCTTGGGCGGGCCGGTGGTGGAATCCATCGCGGTCTGGTGCTCGATCTCGGCGTTCAGCTCGGCGCCCATCAGCACCACCATCACCGAGAACCAGATCCACAACATGAAGCCGATGACAGCCCCCAGCGACCCGTAGGTGGCGTCCAGCCGCGCGACGTTGTTGAGATACCAGGAGAAGCCGGCCGAGCCGGCCATCCAGAGGAAGGCCGCCGCCGCGCTGCCCGGAATCAGCCAGCGCCAGCGCGCCAGCCGCCGGCTGGGCCCGTAGCGGTAGGCGATGCAGAATGCGCCCGCGGCGACGGCGTAGACCAGCGGCCAGCGGGCCGCGATCATCCATCGCTCCCGGAGATGCAGCGCCTCCAGCGCCAGGGGGGCCGCCACCAGGATCCCGCTGACGAGTGCGAGGAAGACCAGGAGCGCGAGGGTGAAGCCATAGGTGATGGCGGTGCGCAGGAGGTAGTTGCGCTTCTCGGTCTCGTCGTAGGCGATGTTCAGGCCGTCGAAGAGCGCCTTCATCCCGGCGCTGGCGCTCCAGATCGAGAACAGCAGGCTGATGATGAAAGCGGCCGAGAGCCCGGCGGCCTGGCCGTTGGCCAGGCGCAGCATCTGCTCGCCGATCAGCCGCACCGCTTCGGGCGGGAAGATCGCCGACAGCTGCACGAGCTGCCGCTCCACGAGGGTGACGTCGGCGATCAGGCCGTAGAGCGAGACGAAGACGCCCAGCGCGGGGAAGATCGCCAGCAGGGTGTAGTACGTCACGCTGCCGGCCACGACGGTCAGCCGGTCCTGCCCGATTTCGCGCCAGGTGCGCCACAGGATGTCCTTCCAACCCTGCCAGGGGATGTGGCGCGGGCGCTCGGCCACCCGCCCGCGGCCGGGCTCCTGGGCTTCGAAATGGGCGGGCTCGGCCACGGTCTGCCGGCTCAGGCCCGGCTGCGGCTTGGGCTCGACGCGCAGGGGCTGCGGCGCCGGCCGCTGCCGCGCCGACGTCCACCAAGCAGCCGCCAGCGCCGCCGTCAGCGCCCAGGGCGCGAGGCTTGCGGCCGTCGGGATGGCCCGGCGACGCGGCGGCGAAGATGTTGGGGCCGAACTCACTTCCGACGCTCCCACGGCGACCGAGCTAACCCGCCGAGCGCGCGGTCCGTTCCCCAACACGCACGAAGCTTGAGCAACGGCGCCGATTCCGCCAGAAGCCGCCCATGAGCGGCCATGTCGCGGCGATCTATCGCCATCCGGTGAAGGGCTTCACTCCCGAGCGCCTGCCCTACGTGGACCTCGCCCCCGGCAAGGGCTTTCCGCACGACCGCATCTGGGCGGTGGAGAACGGGCCGTCCGGCTATGACCCCGACGCCCCGGCTTTCACCCCGAAGCAGAAGTTCACGGTCCTGGCCGCGATCCCGAAGGTGGCGGCGGCGCGCACCCGCTACGACGAGGCCAGCGGCGTCCTGACGGCCGAGGCGCCGGGCGCGCCGATCTACGCCGGGCGACTGGCCGACGCCGACGGGCGGGCGGCGTTCGCCGCGTGGCTGACCGCGTTCCTGGACGCCGACGACCTCCGCGGGCCCCTGAGGGTTGTGGACGCCCGCGGCGGCTTCCGTTTCACCGACCATCCCCTGGGCCAGGTCTCGGTGATCAACATGGCCAGCGTCCGCGACCTCTCCCAGAAGATGGGCGTGGAGCTGGACCCACTGCGCTTCCGCGGCAACCTCTATGTCGAAGGCTGGCCCGCCTGGGCCGAGAACGAATGGAGCGGCCGTGAGTTGATGGTCGGCTGGGGCCGGGCGAAGGTGTTCAAGCCGATCGTCCGTTGCGCGGCGACCGGGGTCGATCCGACCACGGCCGTGCGCGACCTCGACGTGGTGAAGGCTCTGTTCGACAATTACGGCCACATGTTCTGCGGGATCTACATCCAGATGACGTCTGCCGGCCGCGTGGCCCTGGGCGACGCGGCCACGGCGCCGCAATGACCCTGAACCTCCTCAAGGCCTGGCAGGGGGCCAAGGCGCGCCTGGAGGCGGCGGGCATTTCCAGTCCGGTGATCGACGCACGCCTCCTGGTGGAGGCCGCCGCCGAAGCGACACGGATGGACATCGTCACCGATCCCTATCGCGCGCTTACGGCAGAGCACGAGGCGACTCTCGAGGACTATGTGGCCCGCCGCGAACGGCGCGAGCCGGTCAGCCACATCCTGGGGCGCAAGGGCTTCTGGAAGATCATGCTGGGCGTCACGCGGGACGTGCTGACACCGCGGCCCGACACCGAGACCGTGGTCGAGTTCGCGCTGCGTGATTTTCCGGAGAACGCCCCCTGGCGGATCCTGGACCTGGGCATCGGCTCGGGCGCGATCCTGCTGGCCCTGCTGGCCGAGCGGCCGGCGGCCAAGGGGCTGGGCGTGGACGTCTCCGAGGAGGCGCTCGCCGTGGCGCGGGACAACGCCGCCTCGCTGGGCCTGGCGAACCGCGTGGCGCTCCTGCGCGGCGACTGGACGGCGGGCCTCGAGGACGCATCCTTCGACCTGGTGGTCTCCAACCCGCCCTACATCGCCACCCACGTGATCGAGACCCTGGAGCCCGAAGTCCGCGACCACGAGCCGCGCCTGGCGCTGGAGGGCGGCGCCGACGGCCTGGACCACTACCGCATCCTGGCGCCCGAGATCCTGCGCGTGCTGAAGCCCGGCGGCCGCTTCGCCGTGGAGATCGGCTACGACCAGAAAGACGCTGTGGAGGCCCTCTTCAAGGCGGCCGGCGCAGTGTTCGTGCAGACGGTCCGCGACCTCGCCGATCGCGACCGCGTCGTGGTGGGCGAGAAAAAGCCCTTGGAAACGGCGGGCTGACTCGCTACATCAGATCACGTCTCCACCCAAATTCGTCGGTGTTGCAGGTAGATGCGTCCCCATGAAGGACGCCCGCCCGGCCCGACAGGCGCGACGCTTCCTAGCCTCTCGCTGATGAGCTTCCGGGCGGAAGACGGGGAAAACACACGTCTTCACATGACTGACCGGGCCAAGGCTCGACCACGCTGAAGGCCAAGGCGTCGATAGGGACGCTAGGGAAGAACCGAACGGTTTCCGAATTATGAGAGATTTCAAGGGTATGAAGCGCCAGCGAGGGCGCAATCGGGGCGGCGGCGGTGGCGGCGGCGGCAAGCCGCAGCAGCATAACGCCAACCGCGCGTTCGATTCGAACGGCCCCGACGGCGTGAAGGTGCGCGGCAACGCCCAGCACGTGTTCGAGAAGTATCAGCAACTTGCGCGCGACGCGACGTCCGCCGGCGACCGGGTCCTGGCGGAAAACTACCTGCAGCACGCGGAGCACTATTTCCGGCTCCTGCGCGCCATCCAACCGAACCGGCCGGCAAGCGAGATCTACAACCGCGACCAGTTCGCTTCCGGCTACGACATCGACTTCGAGGATGAGAGCGGCCAGCAACAAGCGATGGCCGCCGACGAGGCCGCCGCGGAGAACGAGGCTCGCGAGGACGGCGAAGGGCGCGATCAGAACCGTGACCGGGATCAGAACCGCGACCAGAACCGCAACCGCGACCGCGGCGAATGGCAGGGCCGCGACCGGGACGATCGTCCGCGGGACCGGGACCGCGGCGGCGACGGTTCCCGCGACCGCTGGCGTGATCGCGATGGCCGTGACCAGAACCGCAACCGCAACCGCGATGATCGGCCCCGCGATGACCGTCCGCGCGACGATCGCCCCCGGGACGACCGGCCCCGCGCCGAGAGCGACGAGCGTCCCGCCGACGACCGGCCGCGCCTGGAGCGCGAGGAGCGCGCCCCGCGTGAGGACCGTCCGCGCCGCGAGCGCAACCGTGACCGGGACCGTGACCGCGACGACCGGCCCGAGCGCGATCCCCTGGCCGTCGTACAGCCGCAGGGCGACCCTGCGCCCCAGGAACGTGGCCCGATGCTGCGCGACTCCGAAGGTGGCGCCAGCCACGCGCCGGCCTTCCTGCAGGCCGTGACCCGGCCCGCCCCCGCGGCCGACGCCGGCGAAGAGAAACCCAAACCCCGCCGCCGCCGCGCCCCGCGCACTTTCGAGGGCGGCGAGGCCGCGCCGGCCACCGCCGACTCCGAGGACTAGGGATGGTCCCTCCCCGCTGAGGGAGGGATCGGTTCCTACTCCGACCGCGTCAGCAGCGCCGCCAGTTCGTCCTTCCACAGAGCCGCCCACGTGTGGCTGCCGTGGCCACGGGTCTTCTCGCTGGCCGGAATCAGCACGAACCGCGTGGTCCTGAGCCGCCTCGCCTCGCGCTCGGCGATACCGAGGTCAGGCGGGTTGATGAAGTCGTCGGCCGAGTTCACCCAGGTCATGGGCGCGACAATCTTCTCCAGGTCATTGGACGGATCGTAGGTCCGCGAGGCGTCGAGCTGATAGATCAGGTCGTTGGCGTCCACCGGCGCCATTCGCCGGGCCAGCTCCGGCCCGATCCAGGCATCCACGGCCTCGCGGGTCGGCAGCTGGTTCTGCATCGGCAAGGGCGAGGCGCCGGCGAGGATCAGCAGACTCTGCGCGGTCCGCAGGCCCTGGACCGGCTGGTCCGCGTAGTCGCCGCCCTTCCAGGCCGGGTCGGCCTGGACCGCGTCGATCGCCATCTTGCGCCAGAGCCGGTTCCGGCCCGCGATCTCGACGGGCAGGCAGGCCATCGGCATCAGCGCCTGCGAGGCCTGCGGCCACGTCTCGGCCCACAGGAAGCCGTGCATGCAGCCCATGGACGTTCCCATCAGCAGCCGCAGGCGCTCGATCTTCAAGCCCCGGGTGACCAGCACGTGCTGCGCCTCGACCATGTCGGCGTAGTCGTACTTCGGGAACTTGATCCGCAGGCCGTCCGACGGCTTGGACGAGCCGCCGTGGCCGATATTGTCCGGCAGGATGATGAAGTACTTCGCCGGGTCCAGCAGGCCGCCCGGCGCGAACAGCACGTCGGCGAACTGCGGGCTGAGGAACTGGCGCCCGGTCCCGCCGGTGCCGTGCAGGATCAGGACGGCGTTGGTCACCTTGCCTGAGGCGTCGGTCTTCGGCGCGCCCAGGGTGTGTAGCGGATCTTCAGCTCGGCCAGGGTCTCGCCCCTGCGGAACCTGAAGTCCCGGATGACGTAGTCGTGCGTGGCCGGCTCGGGCGTCGCCGCGGCGCTTCCGAACGCCAGCAGCGCGACCGCGGCCGCCATGGTGAAGCTACGCCAGATGCGCCGCATGCCGCTCTCCTCGTGGACGGCGGCACTCTAGCCGATCGACCTGCCGCGGCCAGCCGCCGGCGCTAGAACCGGTAGCCCACGCCCATCCGGAACGAGCGGCCCGGCAGCGGGACGATGTCCTTCAGGAACGAAGCGTGCTCGCGCGCCTCGACGTTGGTCAGGTTGTGACCGTCCAGGAAGACCTTGAGGTCGGCGTTGCTGGCAAAGGGACGCACCACCAGCGAGGCGTTCAGCATGGTGTAGCCATCGGTGGGCAGCTCGAAGCTGGCCACGCGGTCCTGCTTGCCCACCGTGTGGACCTCGAGGGTCCCGGTCCACCAGCTGTCCTCGTAGACCCCGCGAGCGGTGAGCGACCACGGCGGGATGCGCACGGCTGGGCCCGTGTCGGTCTTGCCGCGCACGTAGTCGCCCGCCGCTTCCAGGCGGAAGCTCTTCTCGCCCGAGCGCCAGGGCGTGTAGCCGATCTCGGCCTCGGCCCCGTAGAACTTCGCCCCGCTCTGCACGAAGTTGAAGACCGGGAAGCCGGACTCGTCGTCGATCGCGCCCGTGGGGACCAGATCGATGAAGTTGTCGTAGTCGGCGTAGAAGCCGTGCAGGTCCAGGGTCCAGGCCTCGCTCGCGTAATGGGCCGTGGTGTCCAGGGAGTACGAGACCTCCTTGTCGAGGGTGGGATCGCCGACCTCGAAAGCGCCGGTCGCCGGGTGGGCCCCGAACGAGCTCAGTTCCTCCTCGGTGAGGCCGCGGCTGGTGCGGGACAGCGAGGCGCCGAAGAACCAGCCTTCCGCCGGCCGCACGAACGCGCCGACGGACGCCGAGATGTTGGTGAAGTCACGATCGGCCCGCTCGTTCTTGATCGAGCGGCTGTCGATCCGGATCCCGCCCTCGACGCCCCAGCTGTCCCGGTCCAGGCGCTGCAGGGTGAAGACGCCGATCTCGTCGATCTTGGTGGCGGGGATCAGCGCCTCTTCGCCGATCGCGTCGAAGTCGCGATGCAGGCCCTGGACGCCCACCGCGCCCTGCCAGCCCCCGCGATCCGGCTGCACCAGTTCGATGCGCCCCTCGTAGCCCTCGGACAGGAAGGTCGTCCCGCGCTCCTCGCCTTCGAACTCGGTGTGCTCGTAGTCGGAGTAGCCGCCGCTGAACTTGACGCTCTCGAACGGACCGAAGGCGAAATTCAGTCCGCCACGCGCGTCCACCCGGGTCTGCTTCAGGTCGATGTGGACCTCTTCCTCGGCCGCGCTGCCGTAGGAGCTGTCCGTGTGCTTGATCGCCACGCCGCCCCACCCCGGCTCGCCGGCCCACGACAGGCCGCCGCCGAAGGCGTCCAGGTCGACGTAGGTGTTCGGCGCCTTGGTCCGGGCGCGCGAGGGTGCGGGCAGGCCGAGCTGGTCCGCGAGTTCCTTGGACATCGGGTCCACCGGGATCTCGTAGTCGTCGCTGCGGCGGTGGGTTCCGTCCAGCGTGAGCGTGAAGCCGCCGCCGAAGCCGGCAGCCACGGCGCCGGAGACCGCCTTACCTTCGTCGCCGGTGCTGTACGAGCCGAGGACGCGACCATGCACACCCTCGCGGAAGGTCGAGGGAATCCGGTTGTCGATGACGTTGACGATACCGCCGATGGCCGAGCCGCCGTACGCCAGCGCCGAGGGGCCCCGCAGCACCTCGATGCGTTCGGCCTCCTGCGGGTCGCTGGCCACCTGGTGGTCGGGCGACAGGCCAGACGCGTCGATCAGCCCGACGCCGTTGGTCAGCACAAGCACCCGCGGACCCGACAGCCCGCGGATCACCGGCCGGCTGGCGCCGGGCCCGAAGAACGACGAGCGCACGCCGGGAAGATTGGCCAGCACGTCGCCCAGGCCCGCCGACGGCGCCAGGTCCAGCTGCTCGCGCTTCACGACATTGACGCTGGTGGTCGTGGAGTCGATCGAGACGACGTAGGGCGCGGCGGTGACGACCACCTCCGCCAGGTCCTTGCCACCACCGGCGTCGTCGGCCGCGAACGCAGGGGGAGAGGCGAGCAACGCGAGAACGCCGGCGGCGGCAAAGAGGGGAACGCGTGACATGGAGCGCCTTTTCGACGGCAGGCTTGAACTGGGGCGTCATCGTTATGAAATAACATAACCATTCGTCAAGCGCGTTGCCGCTCGGCATTGAAGTGGGTTAGCTGAGGACCATGAGCGGCGCCTGCCACCATCACGATGATCATGACCACCACGGCCTGCACGGCCCGGCGCTGGGCCGCGCGCTGGCGGCCGCCGAGACGCGGTGCGCGGACACCCAGGAGCGGTTGACGCCGCCCCGCCGGCGGGTGCTGGAGCTGCTGCTGGCGGCCGATGCGCCGTTGAAGGCCTACGACCTGATCGCAGCCTACGGCGGCCAGGGCGAACCGGCCAAGCCGCCCACGGTCTATCGGGCGCTGGAATTCCTGGAACGCCTAGGATTCGCGCACCGGATCGAGAGCCTGAACGCCTATGTCCCCTGCCGCATCGAGGGCGGACACATGGCGGCCTTCCTGATCTGCGACTGCTGCGGCGAGGCCGCCGAATTCGAGCCCGACTTCGGCCCAACCCTCGCGGCGTCCCGCGCGGCCGGCTACGAGGTGCGGCAGGTGACGCTGGAGGCCCGCGGCCTCTGCGCCGGCTGTCGGGAGCACTAGCGCTGCACGCGCGTTCCTGACCCCGCATGCGCAGGCGGATCTACCTGGATTGCGACGGCGTGCTGGCCGACTTCGACCGCGGCGCCCAGGCGGTGCTCGGCATGCCGCCCCGCGCCTTCGAGCAACGCTATGGGATCAAGGAATTCTGGCGGCGGCTCGCCAAGGCGCCGAACTTCTTCGGAACCCTTGAACCGATGCCGGACGCGAAGGTCCTGTACGAGGCGGTGCGCCACAAGGAGCCTGTGATCCTCACCGGGCTGCCGCTCGGCCGCTGGGCCGCGCCGCAGAAGCGAGCCTGGGCCGAACGCCACTTCCCCGGCGTGCCGGTGATCACGACCCAGGCTGCGCTGAAGCGCGAGCATTGCCACCCGGGCGACGTGCTGGTGGACGACCGCGACAAGCACCGGCGGCTTTGGGAAGACGCCGGCGGGGTCTTCCTGCATCACAAGGACGCCCGCAGCTCCATCGCGGGGCTGCGGGCGCTGGGCTACATCTAGTACCAGAAGACGTTGCGGACGACCTGGACGATCCGGCCGCTGAACTCGTCGATCAGCAGGGCGTCGGGCCCCGAGCGCACCCAATCGTAGCCGGGCGGCGGCAGGGGCAGGTCGTACTGCCACGGATCGACGATCCAGTAGCCGGGGCCGTACCAGCCGCGGGGGAAGAACTCCCCGAAGCTCCAGCTTCGCAGGTAGAAGCCGCTGGGCGGACGCCAGGCATAGCGGTAGCGGTGCGAGCTGAAATAGGCGGGCGGATAGCGGCCGCGCTCCCACCGCCGGTGATCGTCCCGCCGATGATCGCGCCGGTCCCAGTCGCGCCGGCCGTCCCCGCGGCGATCCCAGTCCCGCCGATCGTTGTCGCCTCGACGGTCCCAATCGCGGCGGTCGCCG
>NZ_LSJI01000194.1 GCF_001557235.1 Phenylobacterium sp. CCH9-H3
GGCGGGGGACCGCGCGTCCACCCTGGCGAAGCTGGCCGATGTGGTGGGCGGCTCGGCCGAGGGCGATGAGGGGCTGGCCGAGCTGGCGGCCATCGACGCGGCGCTCACCGGCCTGGGCGTGGCCGCCGACCGGGCGACCTTCGACCCCTCGGTGGTGCGGGGGCTGGAGTACTACACGGGCGCGGTCTTCGAGGCCGAACTGCTGCTCTCCACCCTGGACGAGAAGGGCCAGCCGATGCGGTTCGGCTCCATCGGCGGGGGCGGGCGGTACGACGACCTGGTGGCGCGGTTCACCGGCGAGCGGACGCCGGCGACGGGCTTCTCCTTCGGCGTCTCGCGCCTGGCCTCGGCGCTGAAGGCGGCCGGGCGGGACCTGGCCAAAGCGGCGCGCGGGCCGGTGGTGGTGATCGCCTTCGACCAGACGCGGATGGCCGACTATTTCGCCGTGGCGCGCGAGATCCGGGCCGCCGGCATCCCGGCCGAGGTCTATCTCGGATCGTCGGGCATGAAGGCGCAGATGAAGTACGCCGACCGGCGCCTGTCGCCCGCCGCGGTGATCGTGGGCGAGGACGAGCTGGCGGCCGGGACGGTGACGGTGAAGGACCTGGACCTGGGCCGGGTGCTGGCCTCGAAGGTCGCCGACAACGCCGAGTGGCGCGAGCAGCGGCCGGGGCAGCAGACCATCCCGCGCGGCGAGCTGACGGCGGCCCTGCGCCGCATCCTGGACGCCGGCTGATGCGCGTCGAGCCGTCCGTTCCCGCCGAGATGCTCTCGGCCATTCGCGCGCCGCTCGAGGCGTCGGGCGCCGAGCGCGCCGACGCGCCGCTGCTGCAGCCGCTGAACCTCCTGCTGGACCTGGCCGGCGAGGAGATGCGCGCGCGGCTGTTCGTGGTGCAGGCCGAGGGTGGGGCGGAAAGCTGCCTGCGGCCGGACTTCACCGTCGCCATCGCCCGCCAGCACCTGGAAAGCGGCCGGGCGGCCGGCCTCTACTGGTACCAGGGCGCGGCGTTCCGGGCCTCGACGGGGACCGACCGGCCGGAAGAGTTCGTGCAACTGGGCCTGGAGATGTTCTCGCCTGGCGGCGGGGCGGTGGAGGCGGCGGACGCCGAGATCGCCGCCCTGGCCTGGCGCGCGGCCGAGGCGGGGGGGCGGAAGGACCTGTCGCTCTGGCTGGGCGACGTGGCGCTGTTCGCGGCCTTCATCGAAAGCCTCGACCTGGCCGAGACCCTGGCGAGCCGGCTGCGGCGCGTGGCTGGGCGGCCGCGCCTGCTGTGGGCCGAGCTGTCGCGCACGGGGCAGGCGACCTCGGACGGCGGAACGCTGGCGGGCCTGCTGGCCGGGCTCTCCGAAGCCCAGGCCGCCGCCTTGTTGGAAGAGGTCTGGGCGCTGGCCGGCGTGGAGCCCGTGGGCGGTCGCGGCCCGGCCGAGATCGCCGCGCGGCTGGTGCGCAAGGCGGAGGCGGCCACCGCGCCGGCGCTGACCGAGGCACAGTCCGAGGCGATCCGCGCCTTCATGGCCATCGACGATTCCCCCGCCTACGCCTTCGCCCGGATGCGCGAACTGGCGGGCGGTCGGGACGCGGCGCTGAAGGCGGCCATCTCCGGCTGGGAGGCGCGCCTCTTGGAGCTGACCCGCACGGTCCCGGCGGACCGGCTGCGGTTCACGCCGGCGCTGGGGCATGCCTTCGACTACTACGACGGCATCACCTTCGAGGTGCGCAGCGACGGGCTGGGCCCCGAGCGGGCGGTGGCGGTCGGCGGCCGGTACGACGGCCTGCTGACCCGGCTGGGCGGGGCCGGCGATGCGCGGGCCGTGGGCTGCATGGTGCGGCCGTGGCGCGCCTGGCGCGATGGCGAAGGAGCCGAAGGATGAGCGGTCTCGTCATCGCTGTGCCGTCCAAGGGGCGGCTGAAGGAACAGGTCGAGGGCTGGCTGGCGGACAGCGGTCTGAAGCTGGAGGTCACCGGCGGCGCGCGGGGCTATCTCGCCAGTCTGAAGGGCCTGCCGGGGGCGCAGGTGCGCCTGTTGTCGGCGGCCGACATCGCCGATGCGCTGGATGCGGGCGAGGTCCACCTGGGGGTCACCGGCGAGGATCTGCTGCGCGAACGCGGCGAGGATCTCGACGCGCGGCTCCTGCTGCTGCGGGCGCTGGGCTTCGGGCGCGCGGACCTCGTGACCGCCGTGCCCAAGAGTTGGCTCGACGTCGACAGCATGGCCGACTTGGAGGAAGTGGCGCACGACTACCTGCGCCGCACCGGCCGGCGGATGCGGGTCGCCACCAAGTACCTCACCCAAACCCGCAGCTTTTTCGCCCGTCACGGCATCGCGGACTATCGAATCACGGAATCGGGCGGAGCCACCGAGGGCGCGCCCGCCGCGGGATCCGCGGAGCTGGTGGTCGACATCACCACGACCGGGGCGACGCTGCAGGCCAACGGGCTCAAGGTGCTGGCCGACGGCGTGATGCTGAAGAGCCAGGCGCAGCTCGCGGCGTCCCTGCGGGCGCCGTGGGATGCCGAGGCCCTGGGGCAGGCCGAGCGGCTGCTGCGGATCGTCGAGGCCCGCGCGGCCGCGCTGCGCAGTTCGACCCTCACCTGGCCCGCGGGCGGGGATGCGGTGGAGGTGGCGACGGTCAATGCGCTGGTCAGCGCCGGCGCCTCCCGGCGGCCCAACGGACTGCTGGTCGATTCGGCCCAGGTGGCCGATGCATCGCTCGCGTTGAACGCCGCCGGACTGGGACCGGTAACAGCTTCGAAGCCGGATTTCGTCTTTGACGTGAAGTGCTTGGCGTTCGACACGTTGAGATCGCGGGTTATTTGACGTAGGCGTCAAAAAACGCTGTAAAATTTGCTCTGGCTCGCGAAATTCTGATCGTAACGCCCCCATTCGGGGTCTTTGGCCCGTTGACTCGGGTAGAAAATTGCCGTTCTGTCATCAGGCGAGAGACATGAAGGCGCTAGTCCCGAGGTCTCCGGCGTTTCGGGGAGGAAACGCCCGCTCAATCAGAGCGACTGCTCAAGGCGGCCCGCAGCGATTATCCCCCGCTGCGGGCCGATTCTTTTTCCGGACATCGGCAATTTTGACGGGCGAGTCAAAAGTACGTTCCTGTGGGGAGCGTCTCAGCCCGCGTGGGTCCTCCCCCGCTGTGGGAGGTCCCGAAGGAGGTTCAGATTGAGCGTTGTGGGCTTGATCCCCCTCTCGCTTCGCGAGCTCCCCCTGAGGGGGAGCACCTGGGCTCGGCGCTAGGTCCTCCCCCGCTGGGGAGGCGCCGAAGGCGGAGGGGGCTACAGCCTGGGCGCTGGGGATTTAAACCCCCTCTCGCTTCGCGAGCTCCCCCCGAGGGGGAGCACCTCTGAGTCAGATCACCAGATCCGCACGCGCTGTTCCGGCGGCACGTACATCGGGTCGCCCGGCTTCACGCCAAAGGCCTCGTAGAAGGCGTCGATGTTGCGGACCGGCAGGTCGACACGGGCCACGGGCGGAGAGTGCGGGTCGGACACCAGGATCTGCTTCATGAAGTCGTCCCGGTACTTGCCGCGCCAGACCTGGGCCCAGCCCAGGAACACCCGCTGGTCACCGGTCAGGCCGTCGATCACCGGCGCGGGCCTACCCTTCAGCGACAGGTGATAGGCGTCGAGCGCCAGCAGCAGCCCGCCCAGGTCGGCGATGTTCTCGCCCATGGTCAGCTCGCCGTTGATCTTCGCGCCCGGCAGCACCTCGGTGGCCGAGTACTGCCTGCCCAGGCGCTCGGCCTGGACCGCGAACTTGGCCTCGTCGTCCTTGGTCCACCATTCGGAGAGCCGGCCGTCGCCGTCGGACTTTCGGCCCTGGTCGTCGAACCCGTGGGTGATCTCGTGCCCGATCACGCCGCCGATCCCACCGTAATTCACGGCCGGGTCGCCCTCGGGGTCGAAGAACGGCGGCTGCAGGATGGCGGCCGGGAAGACGATCTCGTTCTTGGTCGAGGAGTAGTAGGCGTTGATCGTCGCCGGCGTCATCTCCCATTCGGCGCGGTCCACCGGCTGGTTCAGGCGCGCGGTGCGGAAGTTCCAGTCGAAGGCGGCGGCGCGCTCCACGTTGCCATAGAGGTCGCCTTCGACGATCCGCAGGGCCGAGTAGTCCCGCCACTTGTCGGGGTAGCCGATCTTCACCGTAAACTTGGAGAGCTTTTCAAGCGCCTTGCGCTTGGTCTCCGGGCCCATCCAGTCCAGCTTTTCGATGCGGGCGCCCATGGCGGTCTTCAGGTCGCCGACCAGGGCCTCCATCCGCGCCTTGCTGTCGGCGGGGAAATAGGCGTCGACGTAGAGCTTGCCGACCGCCTCACCCAGGTTGGCGTCCACCAGGTTCACGCCCCGCTTCCAGCGCGGCTGCTGGGCCGGCGTGCCCGAGAGGGTTTTGGCGCGGAAGTCGAAACGGGCCTGATCGAAGTCCTTGGACAGGTAGCTGGCCGCCTGGTCGACGGTGGTGAAAGCCAGCCACGCCTTCAGCGTGTCGACGTCGGTCGCGCCATAGATGGCGGCGATCTTGGGAAAGGCGGTGTTCTCGGCCGCGATCACCCGCGTCGCCTGGCTGAGGCCGGCGCCGTCCAGGAAGGCGCTCCAGTCGAAGCCGGGCGCAAAGGCGGCGAGCTTCGCGGTCTCGACCGGGTTGTAGGTCTTGTCGTCGTCGCGACGCTCGGCCCGGGTCCAGGAGACCTTGGCCACCTCGGTCTCCATGGCGACGATGGCCTTGGCGCTGGCCTCGGGGTTGGCCCAGCCGGCCAGGCCCAGCAGCTTGGCCACATAGGCCTCGTAGGCCTTGCGCTGCGGCTCGAACTTGGCGTCGAGATAGTAGTCGCGGTCGGGCAGGGTCAGGCCGCCCTGGCTGAGATAGACCGCGTACTTCAACGGGTCCTTGGCGTCGTCGTAGACCTGGGGGTTGAAGAAGCTCTGGCCGAAGCCGCCCGCGGTGGCGCCCATCAGCCGGGCCACGTCGGCGCGTGTCCCGGCGGCGCGGATCCGGGCGAGGTCGGCCTCCAGCGGCTTGGCGCCCAGCGCCTCGACCTTCGCCTCGTCCATGAAGCTGCGATAGAGGGCGCCGACCTTGGCCTCGACGCCACTGGCCGCCTTGTCGGCCGCCGCCTTCTCGATAACGGCCCGCATGCGGTCCTTGGACAACTCGTCCAGCACGTTGAAAGCGCCGTAGGTCGACCGGTCGGCAGGGATGGTCAGCTTCTCCATGTACGCGCCGTTGGCGTACTCGAAGAGGCTCTTGCCGGGCGAAGAGGCGGTGTCGCGGCCGGCCATGTCGAAGCCCCAGGGCCCCATCCGCGGCGCCTTGCTGAGGTCGCGGGCGACGGTTTCAGGGGCGGTGGTCGCGGCGTCGGCGGCGAAGGCGGCGGGGCCGACGGCGAGCAGGGCGGCCGCGCACGCGGCGGCGAGCCAGGCAGTCTTCATAGGCGTGGGGTCTCGCTTGATCGAAGTTGGCGCGGACCATGCTACGGGCCCGCGCCGTTACGCTCGTTACATTTCTGTCAGACGGCTAGTGATGGTGAGACCCCGCCGCGGCGGGAGCTCCCATCCCCGCGACGAACGAGACCTTCACCTTGGCGCCGCTGGCGAAGGTCAGGGTGGCCGGCACGGCGTCGCCCGTCTTCACGGGTCTGGTCAGACCCAGGAACATCAGGTGGTAGCCCCCGGGCGCGAAGGCGACGCTTCCCCCCGGCGGGACGGCGACCCGGGCGACCTGCTTCATGGAGGCCATCCCGCCGCTCATGCTGGACTGGTGGATCTGAACCGTGCGGGCCAGGGGGCTGGAGACGGCGACCAGGGCGTCGGCCTTCGCGCCGGAGTTTTTCAGCGTCATGAAGCCGGCGCCTGTCCCGCCCTGGGCGGCGGGGCGGGTCCAGGCGGCCTCGACCGCGGGGGCGGCTTGCGCGGCGGTGGCGAAGGCCACGACCGCCAGGGTGGCGAGCGGAAGTCTCATCGGAAATCCTTCAGTGATGCGGGCCGTGGCCGGCGGCGGCTGGCGCGGGCGTAAGGGTCAGGAGAGGGGCGGGATGCTTCGGGCGCGGCGCGCCGGCGGGCGCGACCTCGACCCATCCGGTCTGGGCCTCGCCGCAGGCCTGTATGGCCGGGAACGCGAGGGGGCCTTCGCCCGACGGCAGCTTGGCGAGGATCAGGAACTCGTCGAACTGGTCGGCCGGCAGTTCGCCCCGCCAGACGATGGCGGTGACGGCCTCGCCGGCACGCTCGACGGACAGAGTCCAGCCGGGCTTCGGCTGCGGGCGGGCGACCGAGGTCCCGGCGGGTATCTCGATCCGCAAGGCGGTGGTCGCCTGGCCATCGCAGCCGTGGCCGACACCGAAGCGCAGCACCTGATAGGCGCCGGCCCCGGCCGTGGCGGGCTGGAGGCTCACGTGAGCGGAGGCCGCCGTGCCGAGGGCGAGGCCGGCCACGAGGGTCAGGGGTCTCAGAACGCCCATTGCACGCCTCCGAATACCGAGCGCCCGTCGCCGGGCCAGTAGGCGGCGCTGGCGGCCGTGGCCGCGATCTGCGCCTGGACGTTGGAGATATAGTCCTTGTCGCCGAGGTTGCGGATGTCGAGGAACAGCGAGAGCCGCTCGTTCAGCACCCATCCCGTGTTGAGATTAACCACCGCATAGGCCGGGGCCTGGGTGGTGTTCTTGTAGTCGACCTGGATCTTCGAGGCCGACCATTCGATGGACGGGGCGACGAACCATCCGGAGGGGGCGTCGTAGCGCAGCTCGGCCCGGTAGAAATGCTTCGGCACGATAGGCAGGCGGTTGTCGCCGTACTGGCCGTCGCCGTCGAACCGGAAGTCGGACAGCGTATAGGTCTGGCGCAGCCGCAGGCGTTCGGCGATCCGCCAGTCCAACGCCGCCTCGATCCCCTGATGGATCGTCTTGTCCGCGTTGAAGGTGGACGCCGGGATGTTCGGGCCGACGGTGAACTGCAGGAGCTCCTTGTCCAGCCAGGCGCGGTAGAGGGTGACGTCCCACAGGAACGGACCGCGCCGACCGCGCGTGCCCAGTTCGGCGGTCCAGGCCTCCTGCGCCTTCACGGGGGCGAAGCCCAGGTTGGTGGGCGACATCGATCCGAGGTTCGGCGGCTCCACCGACCTGGTCACGTTGGCGAACAGCTGGGCGCCGTCGTTCGCCTCCCAGATGAGCCCGACGCGCGGGGCGATCCAGTCGTAGGTCTTGGAGGCCTTCAGGTCGATCGTCCCCGCGACCCCCGGGATCGCAAAGCTGCGGTAGTCGCGCCGGGCCTGCCCCCAGGTCCCGCCGGCGACCACGGCCAGGTGCGGCGTGACGAAGACCCGCCCCTCGGCGAAGACGTCGGCCGCGTCGGCGTTCTGGAGGGTGCGGGAGGTGGGCGCGCCGCGGGCGCCCCGCACATTGACGTAGAAGTTGGAGTCGAGATCCCCCGTGCGGAGCCAGACGCCGCCGTAGGCGTCGGCGAGCAGGTCCCCGATCTCGCCCGCCCAGTCCAGCCGTGCGAAGACGCCGTAGTTGCGGCTCTGCTGGTCGATGACCTGGAAGATGGGATGGTCCAGGTCCTTCCAGACGGCGTAGGCGCCGGCCTCGAGCACCGTGCTGTCCGAGAGCCGCCAGGTGGTCCGGACGGAACTGCGCAGGCCGCGCTGATTGCGGCTCTGGTCGTTGTTGTAGTTGCCCGCCGTCGCCTGCCGCGGGTCGGCGTCGAACTGGGCGCGGGTCAGGGCGCCGGGGATCTCCTGGGCGATGTTCCAGCCGCCCACGACCAGCCGGACCTCGCGGTCCTCCCCGAAGCTGCGGCCCAGGTTCAGCGTGCCGAACTGGAGGTTCTGCTGGCTCTGCGGCCGATAGCCCTGGCCGGTCTGGTTGGTGGCGGCGGCGTAGGCGTCCCAGTCGCCGTGGACGCGGGCCACGGCCACGTGCTCGCGCAGCAGGCCGTAGCTGCCGCCGTCGATCCGGACCAGAGCCTCGTGGCCCGCGTTGCGGCCGGTGGGCGTCACGACGTTCACCGCCCCGCCCAGCAGCGCGCCGCCGAAGCGCAGGGCGTTGCCGCCGCGGTAGACCTCGGTGTAGCGGGCGATCAGCGGGTCGATGGACTGGCTGTCGCCATAGCCGTCGGCTTCGTTCAGCGGCAGGCCATCCTGGGCGTTCAGGAGTCCGCGATTGTGGTTGGCGTTGCCGATGCCGGAGCCGCGGATCGAGAGGCGGATATCCCCGCCCCACTTGCGCTGCGCATAGACGCCGGGCGCGTCGCGCAGGACGTCGTCCAGGGCGAGGGCGACGCGTTTTTCGTAGGACTCGGCGGAGATCACCGAGACGGCCCCCGGGGTTTCCGACAGGCGCTGGCGCGCATCCGCCACCACGGGGGGATCTTCGGGATTTCGGGCGCCGGTGACGATCACCGAGTCGACGGTGGTGGGCGGCGCATCGTCCGCGGCGAGGGCGATCGACGGGATGGCCGACGCGGCGAGCAGCGCCGCGCGCAAGGCGGGTTTCATGGATGGACTCCGAACATGATGGGACAGGCGCGCGAGGGCTCGCGCGCCGGTGGCAGCGATCAGGCTTCGGAGGTCGGGGGTCCCTGGCCCGGCGGCCGCGGCGGGGCGCGGGCCGGCGGTATGAGGCGGTGCGGTCGGACGGCGGGAGGCGCCTCGGCGACCACATAGGCCACGTGGCTGACGCTCACCGCGGAGGGCGGGTCGGCGGCGGGGGCGGGGCAGAGGCAGTGCTTGCAGCTATGGTCGGCCGACGGCGAGCCGCCGCCGTCCGGCGCCGCCTGCAGCCCCATGTCGGTGCAGATCAGGAGCTCGCCCGCCGCGGCCGGGGCCGCGGCGGCGAAGGCCGGGACCAGCGCCTGGACAAGCAGGGCGAAGACCGCCAGCAGGGCGATCATCGCCCGGCGCTCGGCGCGCTCCATCCCAGCCTGTTTGCTCGGCAGCCCCACAAACCGGCGTCCTATACGCACCGCAGGATTCCGCAAGTCGCCGCGATGCCCCATAGTGAGGCTATCGACAAATCGGAGACCTGATGGAAGGCCACGTCCAGCCCGGCGCGTACAAGGATGTCGTACTGTTTCTCGCCACGGCCGGGGTCGTGGTTCCGCTGTTCCGCCGCTGGCGGGTCAGCCCGATCCTCGGGTTCCTGGGCGCAGGCGTGGTCCTGGGGCCGTACGGCCTCGGCAGCCTAGCCCACGAGATCGAGTGGCTGAGCGCCTTCACCATCGACAATCCGGCCCAGCTGGCCCAGCTGGCCGAGCTCGGCGTGGTGTTCCTGCTGTTCATGATCGGCCTGGAGCTGTCATGGGAGCGCCTGCGGTCCCTGCGCCGCTATGTCTTCGGCCTGGGCGCGCTGCAGGTCGGGCTCTGCCTGACGTCGACGGCGGCGGTGGCGATGGCCATGGGCCAGCCCCCGGCGGCGGCCATCGCCATCGGCGCGGCGCTGGCCCTGTCCTCGACCGCGATCGTGATGCCGATCCTGGCGGAGCAGAAGCGCCAGCACGCCGTCGCGGGCCGCGCCACCTTCTCGGTCCTGCTGTTCCAGGACCTGGCGGTGGCCCCGATCCTGGTCACCCTCACCCTCATGGGGCGGCGTTCGGACGAGCCCTTCTCACCGGCCATGCTGCTGTCGCTGCTGCCGGCGATCGCCGGCGTCGCGGCGCTGTTCCTGTTCGGCCGCCTGCTGCTGCGGCCGATGCTGCGCTCGGTGGCCAAGGCCAAGAGCGAGGAGCTGTTCCTCGCGGCGTCGCTGCTGGTGGTCGTCGGCGCCGGGCTGGTCAGCGCCCTGGCGGGCCTCTCCATGGCGCTGGGCGCCTTCGTCGCCGGCCTGCTCCTCGCCGAGACCGAGTTCCGCCACGAGGTCGAGGTGCGGGTCGAGCCGTTCAAGGGCCTGTTGCTGGGCATGTTCTTCATCTCGGTCGGCATCGGGCTGAACGTGCCGCTGCTACTGGAGCGGCCGCTGGTGATCGTGGGCTCGGCCGTGGCGCTGGTGTCGCTCAACACGGCGGTCGTCTTCGGGCTGGCCAAGGCCTTCCGCCTGAAGAGCCGCGCGGCGATCGAAGCCGCCCTGCTGCTGGCGGGCGCCGGCGAGTTCGCCTTCGTGATCCTGGGCCAGGCCATGGACCAGGGCCTGGTCGATCGGACGGTCGGCCAGACGGTGCTGGTGGCCGCAACCCTCTCCATGTTCTCGATCCCCTTCCTGGCGCAGCTTGGCCTCAAGCTGGGCGGCCGCCAGATCGTCCCCAGCGAACTGCCGCCGGAGCCGGAGGGCGAGCCCGACGACGAGCCCAAGGTCCTGGTGGTGGGCTACGGCCGGGTCGGCCGGCTGGTGGGCGACATGCTGCGCCGGCACGAGATCGCCTGGGTCGGAGCCGAACTCGATCCCAAGCTCGTCGAACAGGGCCGCCGGGCGGGCGAGGCCATCTATTTCGGAGACGCGGCCCGGGCGGACTTCCTGATGCGCTGCGGCCTGGCCGACGCCCCGGCCCTGGTGGTGACCATGGACAATCCCGAGGGCGCCGAGGCCATCGTGGCCGTCGCGCGGGAACTACGTCCGGACCTTACCATCGTGGCCCGCGCCAGGGACGCCCGCCACGCCCAGCGCCTGTACGACCTGGGCGCCACCGACGCCGTGCCCGAGACCGTCGAGGCCAGCCTGCAGCTGTCCGAGGCCGTGCTGGTGGAGATCGGGGTGCCCATGGGCCTGGTCATCGCCTCGATCCACGAGCGCCGGGACGAGTTCCGAAAGTCGCTGAACCGGCCCGAATCGCTCGGCGGCCGGGCTCGCCGCTTCCAGCGCGAGCGCGGCGGCTGACCGGCGCCGAAAACGCAGAGCCCGAAAATTTTCATCGGAGGTTCATCCACGCGGAACCAAGCGTGGCTTTGATCCGTTGGGCGGTCTGACGACGGATGACGTGTCGGGGACTATCGGGCGAATGCATTCAGGGCGTGTGGAAACGAACGGCGCCGCAGCTGACGACCGTCGGCTCGTCTGCGCTGCGTCAATGCCTCGCCTTTACAAACAACGCCAAGGACTTGGGTCAGAACTCGACGGACGCTTGAACGAGACCGTTGCAGATTGGCGGAGGTTCTGGAGATGAGAATCGTGTTCGCACGGCGGATGCCTGGCGAACCGACGGGGCGATTGTGCTAGGGAGCCCTTGCGAATGCGAGCATTTGCGGGCGCCGGACGCCTGACGTCCTGGTAGAGCTTGGGAAAGGCTGGCGAAATTGCGGTTCGAGTGTGGCCCTGGCGACACTTTCGCAACGAGTAAGCCTTGTTATAACGGCGGCTGGGTCAAACGGCCGCACCACCTGAGGGCAACGAGAGGGCTCTGATTATGAAGTTGAAACTCCTGGCTGGGGCCGCGATGGCTGCGGTTTTCGCCGCGTCCGGCGCCGCTGCGCAAGAAGGCTGGTACGGCGCCGTCGATCTCGGCTACCACTGGCCGGACTCGCTGGAAGCGACGTCCTCCAACAATGCCGCGAACGGCGCCCCCTATCAGTGGGATTTCAATCAGGAAGATGACTGGGCCGGCTTCGCCCGCCTCGGCTATCAGCTGAACGACAACTGGCGGATCGAACTGGAAGTCGGCTACCGCTCGGGCGACATCGAGTCGGTCCGCGGCGGGTCGAACCAGGCCGTCGTCGGCCTCTGCACTCCCGGCGTGACGCGCACCGCCGCGGCTCCGGCCTGCGGCTCGCCGGACGGCGACGTCTCGGCCTGGACCGTGATGGGCAATGTCATCTACGACATCCTGCCCGGCTCGGCCCTCAACCCGTTCGTCGGCGCCGGCGTCGGCGTGAACCACGTCAAGATGGACGTGCTCGGCCAATTCTCGAACGTCCCGGGCACGGTGACGGCGGCCAACGCTCAGCAGAACCTGACGATCGACGACTCCGACACGGCGTTCGCCTACCAGCTGATCGCCGGCCTGGCCTGGAAGGCCACCGACCAGCTCAGCGTCGACCTCACCTATCGCTACCTGGGCGGCTCGGACCTGGACTTCACGTCCACCGGCAGCCTGGCCAGCGGCCTGCAGCCGGGCGTGTTCTCGGGCGACTATCGCGACCAGTCGGTGACGCTGGGCCTGCGGTACCTGTTCGCGGCTCCGCCG
>NZ_LSJI01000195.1 GCF_001557235.1 Phenylobacterium sp. CCH9-H3
ACTACTGCGACTGGATCCGGCAGTGGACCGACACCTGCCTGCGCATCTACGGCGCGGTGAGCGCGCAGAACCCGCAGTTCCTGGAACGCCTGGCTGAACGAAAGGCCCTGTCATGAAGCATCTTCGGCCGGTCAACCGGAAGGCGGAACGGATCGACCAGGCGGCCTCGATGACCGAAGAGGACGTGGTCGCCCTCCAGCAACAGCCGGAGCCCAAGACGCCGCACGTGCCCATGGGATGCAGCCTGGCCTTCTTCCCGGGCTGGGAGGTCGATGCCGGCGGCGGTACGGCGGGCCTTTGCCAGCCTGTCGAGCGCGACATCTACGACTGCTACGTCACCTGCTTCTGGCCGGTGCAGGTCGCCGACCACGTCAACTACTCGCCCGACTGGGCCAGCAACTGCGCCGTTGCGACCAAGGATTGGCGCAAGCTGGACCTGGTCTTCCCATAGCGCGCCATCCGCCGTTCCCGCCCATCAATCGAGGAAGAGTCCGTCGTATGAAGACGCTCCGGCTAGGTCTCATCGCCCTATGGGCGGCCGCGGTCGCCCTGGGCCCGGCGCAGGCGGGCACCATGTTCCTCGGCGGCTATCCCAGCCAGCTCATGGTCATCGACGAGGCCAAGGGCGCGGTCATCCAGGAGATCGATCTCAAGACCGGCCTGCCGATGAGCATGCGGCTCTCCGACGACGGAAAGCTGCTCTACGCGACGACCATCACCACGAGCGGCATCGAGGTGGTGGACGTCGCCACGCGCAAGATCGTCAACAGTTTCAGCCTGAACACCCCGACCGTGCGCTATCGCTTCACCGGCGGGGTCGCGGACCGGTCCGGCCGCTACTTCTACGTTCTGGGCACGCGGATCGACAAAGGCCTCGACACCTATCGGATCAGCAAGCTGCAGTTCATGGTCGTCGACCTTGAGAAGAAGGAGGTCGTGCGGACCGCCGACCTCGAGCCCGACGATCAGAAGTTCAGCTTCCGCGGCGCCCTCATGCTCTCGCCGGACGGCAAGACGCTCTATGCGTTCCGCGACAAGGTCATCGTCGTGAACACCGCCGACCTCAAGACCGTCGACCACTTCGATCTGGCCAAGCCCGACTTCCCCGGCATGCAGGAGGTCAGCTTCGGCGGCGGCGTCGGGCGCCTGCAGACCCCCGGCCAGTTCGTCTCGCTGTTCGAAACCGAAGATCCCTACATCCACAACAAGACGTTCGGGGTCGCGCGGCTGGACCTCGACACGCGCCAGTTCAGCTTCACGCCGATCGGGCCGTCGCCCAAGGCGCTCTCCGGCCTGGAGGTGTCGCCGGACGGCAAGTACGGATACACCGTCGCCGTCATCGGCGACCTGGGCAACCAGCGCTGCGAGTTCTGGCGCTTCGACCTGGACAAGAACAGGGCGCTCGACAAGGCCGAATTCCAGTGCCGGCGTCGCTTCTACTTCGGCATGTCGGGCGATGGACGGAAGCTCTACATCTACGGCGCAGGCTTCGATGTGGCGGTCTACGACGCCAAGACCCTGAAACCCGAGACGGCCTGGGAGCTGACTCATGACATCACCATGTCGGGCCTGGTCGTGACCCCGTGAGCACGACGGCGCCGCGGCAGTCGGACGCGAGGCGGCGCACCTCGGACGGAAAGCCTCTGACCGTCGCCATTCACGGCGAAGGGATCGCTGCGAACTGTTGCGCCCATCTGCTCGCCCGCGCCGGCATCGCCACGACCCGAACGGCGGCGGACCGAGCGCGGGTTCCTGCGATCCTGTTGAGCGACACGGCGCTGGCGCTGCTGCGTAGTGTCTTCGACCGACCGGCCCTGTTCGCCGACCGACCCCGCATCACCCACCGGGTCGTGGCCTGGGGCGCCGGCGAACCCGTGAGGCTGCCCCACGACGCGGTCGTCGTCTCCGAAGGCGATCTCGACACGGCGCTGGGCGGGCCGTCCGGCGTCGCGGGACCGGCCGACATCGCCATCCATACCGCGCCGCCGTTCCCGCAAGGCGCGCTGCGCAGCTTCGGCTCGCGCACCGCAGTGGCCGCCCAGGTCCGGCTCCGGCACGAGGCGGACCGATCCGTCTGCTGGATCGAGGCGGTCGAGGCAGGATGGCTGTTTCTGATCCCTTCGGGCGACGCGCCGGCTCCGGCCGAGAAGCGTCTCG
>NZ_LSJI01000196.1 GCF_001557235.1 Phenylobacterium sp. CCH9-H3
CGGCGACGCTGCAGACCTCTGTGAGCTGCGCGTCGGCCAGGTACTCAGGCGGCGCTACGACACGTTTCAGGAGGTAACCGGCCGGGATCATCGTGCATTACTTGCGCGGAGCGCCCCAATGTCCGCAAGGGGTCTAATCCGGTCGGAAGCCCACTCGCTGCAACAGGACCTCGGCCGCCGCGCCATTCACCCGTCCACGTGAACGCCAACGAGTCGCGCCGCCACCGGGCGCCAGGGTCCCTACCGGTCCGCCTGCGCCGTCCCCCGCGGCCCGACCCACCCGGCCATGTCCACCTCGTCCGTCACCCGGTATGGGCGGCCCCACTGGTCAGTGAAGAAGCGTTCCATCTCGGGCCGGGTGAATGGCCTTGAGCCCAGGCGGCCGAAGATGGCCATCTGGCCGCCGGTCTCGTCCACGGCGCGGTCGCGGTCCAGGCCCTTGGAGAGGGCCAGCGCCGGCGACGGCGTGCGGGCCCAGGCGATCAGCTCGGGCTTCGGGGGTGGCGAGAAGCCATAGAAATTGGGCTGGCTGGAGGGGCTGATCAGCTGCAGCACCTTCATGCCGTTCCGCCCGTCGGCGACGTAGGCGAACAGCGAGGCGTTGGTGGAGGCGACCACCACGTCCTCGGCGTCGTTCAGCGCGCCGCCGGCGTCGAACTTCTGGTAGAGGCGCGGCCGCTCGGGGTTCTTCACGTCCACGATGACCAGGCCGTCCTTCTTGGCCGCCACATAAGCGAAGGTGCGGGCCACATAGACGCGGCGGGCGTCCACCAGCGGCACGGTCGCCCCTTCCACCAGCTCGGGCTGGTCCAGCTTGGTGACGTCCAGCACGTCCAGGCCCCGGGCGGTGGTCACCCAGAGGTAGCGGAACTGCAGGGCCGAGCCGCGCACGTCGGGCAAGGCCACGGTGGTCACGTGCCGCGGCTTCAGCGGATCGTTCAGGTCCACGACCACCAGGCCCGCGTCGGCGGCGATATAGGCGTAGTGGCCGCCCAGGGTGATGTGGCGGGCGCCGTTCAGCAC
>NZ_LSJI01000197.1 GCF_001557235.1 Phenylobacterium sp. CCH9-H3
GCTGGGCTTCGATGGTTTGGGTGCGCGCCTCGGCCAGGGCCCGGCGCGCGTTGGTGAGTTCGACGAGCGGCGACTTGCCGGATTCGTAGGCGATGCGGGTGAGCCGGTAGGCCTCGGCCGCGGTGGCCTCGGTCTCGACGGCGGCGGCGACCCGGGTCCCGGCCGCCTCCACCTGGAAGAGCGCGGTGCGCAGCTCCGCCTCGGCGTCCAGCCGCGCCGCGTTCAACCGCGCCTCGGCGGCCAGCAGCTCGCCCTGGGCGGCGTTGACGTTGCCGCGGTTCTGATCGAACAGTGGGAGGGGCGCCGAGATCCCAGCCACCACGGCGCGGGAATCGTCGCCGCTGAAGCGGCGCACGCCGGCCGAGACGGTGACGTCGGGAACGGCGCGCGTCCGCTCCACCCGCACCCGCCGCGCGGCGGCCTCCCGCTCGGCCTGGGCGGCCACCACGGCCGGCACCGACAGCGCGTCGATGGTGCGCTCGAGGTTGGCCGGCGTCGGCCGCGGCAGCAGGTTCTCGGCCAGGGCGGTGAAGAGCGCCGGCGAGCCGGCCATCGCCGTCAGCCGCGCAAAGGCGCTGGCCCGCGCCGTGCGGGCCGCGTCCAGGGCCGCGCGCGCCGAGGTCACGCCGGCTTGGGCCTGCAGGCTGCGCAGCTCGGCTTCCTTGCCGGCCTCCACCAGCGCCCGGG
>NZ_LSJI01000198.1 GCF_001557235.1 Phenylobacterium sp. CCH9-H3
AGCGGCTCTACAGCAATCTCGTCAGGGCCGTTCTTGATCTTGCCGCGGACTGTCCTGAGAGCCGCCACGTCGTCGCATTCGCCATCATCGTCGACGCTTTCCACGACGACATTCTGGGACCGCTCGAACGTGGGCGCCCGGCGAGACGGCCGACCCTGGTCGAGACCGACGAGGTAGCGGGTGACCGCAAGCTCCACTGACGTCCGGTCTGCGGCATGCGTCTGCAGAGTTCTCGGCGAACCGAGGCGGTCTCCCGGCTCTCGGCGCGGGAAGTCCACCGGCAATGTGCATAGGTCGGTGGAATTTCCCGACATGTGCGACGCGCATGGATAGCAAGCGGCGACTTTCTTGACGCATCCAGCCGGCATGTAGGGAACTGCGGCGAGGTCTATACACTCCTCGAATTATGTATAGAAAACCGGGACAATCTATACAGATTGGTCCCGCATGGCTCTGATCGCCAGCCACGTTCCGCCGCTCCTCCCCCTCGCAGTGGACCTGGAGACGAAGCGCGTCCTCAAAAAACTCGCCACGGCGCATCGGGCATTGGCGGAGCTGAAGGGCGCGGCGGGCCTGGTGCCGAACGAAGCCATCCTGATCAACACGCTCTCGTTGCAGGAGGCGAAGGACAGCTCGGCGATCGAGAACATCATCACCACCCACGATGACCTCTATCGCAGCGATGATGCCGCCGACCGGTTCGCAAGCGTCACGGCGAAGGAGGTCTACGCCTACGCTCGCGCTATGCGGGACGGCTTCCAGACCGTCCGTAGGACCGGACTGATCACCATCAACGACATCCTCGCCATGCAGGCGACGCTGGAGCGCAACCAAGCCGGATTCCGCCGACTCCCGGGCACCGCGCTCAAGAACGATAAGACCGGCGAGGTGGTGTTCACCCCGCCCCAGAGCTACGACGAGATCGCTCCGCTGATGGCCAATCTCGAACGCTTCATCAACGGTGAGGACACGCTCGACCTCGATCCTCTCGTGAGGATGGCCGTGATCCATCACCAGTTCGAGACCATCCATCCCTTCTACGACGGCAACGGCCGCACGGGCCGGATCCTGAACATCCTCTATCTGGCGAAGGAGGACCTGCTGAGCACGCCGGTGCTCTACCCGTCGCGCTACATCAACCAGCGCAAGGCCGACTACTATCGCCTGCTGCAGGCGGTCCGGACCGACGGGGTCTGGGAAGAATGGCTCATCTACATGCTGGACGCGGTGGAGCAGATGGCCGGCCAGACCACGAGGCTCGTCCATCGCATCTGGGACCTGATGCTCGACCACAAGGTTCGGCTGCGGCGTGAGCTCCCGCGCATCTACAGCCAGGACCTACTGAACAACATGTTCAGCCACCCCTACAGCAAGATCGCCTTCGTCGAGCGCGACCTCGGGGTGAGCCGCATCACCGCGACACGCTACCTCGACGAACTCACCCGCATCGGCCTGATGCGAAAGCACAAGATCGGCCGCGAAAGCTACTACATGAACCGCGCGTTGCTGGACCTCCTGGGGAACGTCCAGACCGTCTGACGTCCGGCCAATCGCCTCACACTCCGAGCAAGACCTACTCCACGCGCCTCGCCTTCGCCCGCCGCCGGATCGCGCGCATCATGTCCGGATGCAGCTTTGGCCGGTCCCATCGCGCCGCGCCGCCGATGCGCGCCAGCTCTTCAGGAAAGCTCAGGTAGGTGAAGACCCGATCGACCACGTCGATCATCAGGACCTTCATCTCGGCGTCGGATATGCGCGAGAGCTGGGGCCACGGGATTTCGCCGTACGGGGTGACGACTTTCACATCGCTGAAGTCACCACGTTCCGACGACGGAAACCTGCCCGCGTGGAGGTTCTCGAGCTCGGAATTTCGCATGCACGTCTCGACAAGGGCCTTGGCGAGCAACTCGAGGTCGCGACTCTCCGCTGCGGTCGGGCCAGAACTCATGACCGTCTACCTCTTCGAAACCTGTGCGGCCGCACCCCGGGAGTGCGCGCGCAGTATCGTATCCGACCCGAGGAGCATGCGCAGTGTCTAGAGACCAAGGTCGGTCGATCGCGGAGGTCCTTTGATTTGCGCCCCCCGCGGGGTGGGAACGAGTTCGATCCCCCGACCCAACGCCGGCGCGGACTGCCCGAGCTTCAGCCGCGCGTAGTGCTCCTGACCCTGCGGGTCCCGCACTATCACCCATGCCGCGCCGCCCAGTTCGTCGTGATGGCCGCGCGCCACGACCCGGCCACGAACCGGCCGATCGTCCAGGACCTTCGGCTCACGGCCCGAATCCAGCCGGCGCTGATGGAGGGTGCGGATGATGTCCTGACGGAGCTGCAGCGACCGCAACTTGGGCTGGAGCTCAGCGTCCAGCCGGTATCTTTCGCCGACGCGTTCGGCGAGACCCAGGGCCTCCAGCCGACGCAGTCGTCCCCGCGTTAGAGCCGACCAGGCGTCGTTCACCCCGACGCCGTCGTCCACACATAGGTCCGAGTCCGCTGCCTGGAGGAGCCTTCGGTCCAGCCCCGTGAACCGGTCGGCTTGGGTCTCGCGCCACACACGGCGCTCCGCCTCCGCCCGGGTTAGGTCGCCAAGCTGCTCCTGCGCCACCTCCTGCGCCCGCGCACGGAAGCCAAACCCCACATAGTCCCGAGGCATGACGAGGTCTCGGCCCGATCCTCGCCGGCCGCGGATCAACACGTGGGCATGGGGGTGCCCGGTGTCGTAGTGGCAGGTGGCGATCCAGGTCAAACCCGGCTCCCCCAGGTCGTCCGCGACCCGCCGCATCACCTCCCGGATGTAGCCTCTCAAGTCCGATATCCGCTCGCCGTGCTCGGGAGATACGATGAACCGGAAGTGGTGCCGATCCTCGCCCCAGGGCAGCGTGGCGGCAGCTGGGTCAATCACCTCCTGGCTGCGGTCGAAGAACTCGGGCGGCCGTTCGGCGAGACCGGCCCCGGATCGCCCGAGGTAGGCCACATGCGCCGCCAGGGCGGCCCGGCGCACGGCGCCGTGTCCGGCGTGGCGAGAGACGAGGGCCTTCACGATCACCCGTTGCCGCACGTCCAGCCGAAAGGCGCGGCCGGAGCGTCGCTGTGCTGCGCTGAGCACGCCCGAGCGGTCTCCGAAAGCGAACAGCCGCGATGCCGCCAAACGCTGCATCATGGCCGTGCGGGCTGTTACAGGATCGGATTTCAGCCGCCGCGGCAGGCGCGCGATCCGCTGGGGCGGTGCGTCCGCTGGTGCGCCGGTGAGGCGGGCCTGTATGGCGTCACGGGTCAACACGACGGCGAGGTCCAGCGTTCGAAGAAGCGCACGTCGTGGCGACTTGCCGCCGCAGATGTGCGTCCTGCTAATTCGCTGAAACTCTAGGGCAAAGAGCGACGCAAAACATCTCTTTTATCTTGCCCTAAGCGACCAAATCGAACCAGTGGTCAAACACCATCAACAACCATCAAGTCGGTGCAAAGGTGTGCGTCGACCGTGATCTGAAGCTAATCTGAGTCGCCGTTACATCGGCCAAACGAAGAAACCCGCCCGGCCGAAGCCGAGCGGGTCGAGGTCAGGCGCGCCGGTGTTAGGCCGCGCGAGCCCGGATGGGCAGGTGCTGCACGCCTCGCGAAGCGGCTTGCTGGGCCAGGTTCAGCGCAGGACCGAACGGGTGCGTACCCGCCGACCGTCCGCCGTCCAGCGACTGCGCCAGCGTCAGGCAGCAGGTGGGCTCGAGCGCCATGAGTTCGTCGTTGGCGCGGAACGGAGCGGCCTTGCCGTGCCGGTCGAAGTCCGCCCGGGCGACCACCAGGGTGACGCCCTTCTGCTGCGCCCATCGGATCGCGATTCGCTCCGCGCCCTTGGCTCCGGTGGTGGCGAGCGCCATGTCCGGCCACTGCTCCCGCGCCCAGTTCAGGGCGTCGAAGATGCGGTTGGCGTCCGCTTGGCTGTCAGCGAAGGGGGCTGCCCGGAACGCCACGATGGGACCACCCGGATCGGCCTCGGCGGACCGACGCCGCTCGATCGAGCGCAGGGCCTGCTTGGCCTCCAGCTGCGCCGCGGTCAGGTGCGTGCCGCGCCGGCTACCCCGCCACGGTGTCCAGACGTCTCCGGTCGCGGTCGTGTACACCTCGGCCGCCGCGTCGCGGATCAGCTCGCAGGCCGCCTGAGCGACATCGGCCGACCGCGCCAGCCGGGTGGCGTCCTGCAGCTCGGTGTCGGCCATCTCGGAGCCGTCGAAGTCGCGCTCCAGGATCCGCATGCGGTCGCGGGCGCGATCCGCATCACGCTCGATCCGGCCCGCCGCCGAATGGAAGGCGCCGATCAGGCTTTCGGCCAGGATGGTCTGCACATCCTCCAGCGCTGTGTCGCCGATCAGGTCCAGAAGCTCGGTCATCACGGCATGACCCAGCTGGATCAGCGCCGCTTCCGTGGGATGCGGCCGGACGTCTTCCAGCGCCGAAGCCTGCACGTCGAACGCGGTGTCTGAGGTCGAGAAGGCATGAAGGGAGAAGGTCATCGAAGGACTCCAAGGATGAGAGGAATCGCCGATGCGCCCTACGCGCAACGACCTCTGTCTTGGCCACGTCGGGTCCCGGGCAGTCACCGGAGCGGAGCGCCTCACGCGAAGCGCAGGGGAACGGCCGTCAGGCCGTTGACGGCCCGGGTGACGTGACAAGATGACAGGGCGTTGTGTGGGGGCGTTGCGCCCGCCCGAAGAGGCGGGCGCTCAACTCGGCGCGCCTCTCGCGCCGATGACGGAGGCGCCGCTACCCGAGCGCTCGACCTGCGAGTTTGACGAGGTGGTTCCGCTCGACGGGCCGATAGGCCACAGAGCCGTGTGGCGCGCAGTAGGCCCCGCGCACGGCCGGCCGGCCGCACAGGCAGAAGTCGTCAGCCAGGGGTTCGCCGATCGGCCAACGGCACTGCCCGAAGCGCACGGTCACGACGGTTGCGAGACCGCTCTGCGGGAGGGGCAGTCCAGGGGACGCCGCGACGAGCGACGGGAGGGCCTTGCAGCTCGGAGGCCTGGACGGCAGGCGTGCCCGACGCTCGCGGCGCTGGTCCGCACGGCCTGCGCCCGGCAGGCGCGCGCCGGTCCGACCGCTCAGGCCGAGCCGATGAATCTTCCCGATCACCGCGTTGCGCGTAATGCCGGCGCCGAGGTCGCGGGCAATCTGGCTGGCGCTGGCGCCGTCCTTCCAGAGTTTGCTGAGGGTCTCGACGCGATCGTCGGTCCAGGTGTCGCGGGCGACCATGGGGGTGTCTCCGGTTGACGAGCCCGATCGGCTCGCCTCCCGCCCGCCCTTGCTCCGCCTCCGCGTGAGGGATCGTTCGTTAACAGCGGCCCCCGCCGTCAAGGGCCTCGCACCCGG
>NZ_LSJI01000199.1 GCF_001557235.1 Phenylobacterium sp. CCH9-H3
GTTCAACGGCTACGGCGCCCGCCGCGGCAACCACGAAGTCATGATGCGCGGCACCTTCGCCAACATCCGTATCCGCAACCGGATCACCCCGGACGTGGAAGGCGGGGTGACGAAGCACTTCCCGTCGGGCGACCAGATGTCGATCTACGACGCGGCCATGCGCTACCAGGGCGAAGGCCGCCCGCTGGTGGTGTTCGCCGGCAAGGAATACGGCACCGGCTCGTCGCGCGACTGGGCCGCCAAGGGCACGAAGCTGCTGGGCGTCCGCGCCGTGGTGGCCGAGAGCTTCGAGCGGATCCACCGGTCGAACCTGGTCGGCATGGGCGTGCTGCCGCTGCAGTTCCTGCAGGAAGGCTGGCACAAGCTGGGCCTGACCGGCGAGGAGATCGTGACGATCCGCGGCCTGACGGAGCTGGCGCCCCGCAAGCAGCTGATCGTCGAGATGTACCGTCCGTCGGATGGCCGCATCGCCCGCTTCCCCGTCCGCTGCCGCATCGATACGCCCACCGAGCTCGAGTACTTCAAGCACGGCGGCGTCCTGAACTACGTCCTGCGCAGCCTGGCCAAGCCGGCGGCTTAAGCGACGGGGCGATCGTTCACCCTCGTGGGTGAATGTGTTGCTCGCGGCGTTGGATCGAGGGGGGCTGTGCGGCGTCGACCGCGCGGCCCCCTTCTTCGTCACGGCAACTCACGGCTTCTTGAGATTTACAGGCTCCGGAACACGCCCTAAGCCCATGGCGATGCGGATGGCCGCGCTTTTCAGCTTGATCCTGCTTGCCTGGCCGGCGGGCGCGGCGGCGGCCAAGCCGCCGGTGCTCGTGGAGCTGTTCACGGCCCAGGGCTGCGGCTCCTGCAACGACGCCAACGACCACATCGCCAAGCTGGCCGATCGGCCGGGCGTGATCGCCCTCACCTTCTCGGTGGACTACTGGGATTACCTGGGCTGGACGGACACCTTCGCCAAGCCCGAGTACGCCGAGCGGCAGAAGGCCTACGTCACGCGCCTGAAGCTGCGCGAGCCCTATACGCCGCAGGTGGTCGTCGACGGCCAGGAGGAGGCCCAGGGGCTGAAGACCGCCGAGGTCGATCGCCTGGTCCGCGCGGCGGCGGCGGCGGCGCGCAATCCGCCGGATATCCGCTTCGTCGGGGCCCGCCGCGTGGATGTGGGCTCAGGCCGACCGCCGCGTGGCGGCGGCGAGGTCTGGCTGATCCGCTACGATCCGCGCACGGTGGAGGTGGCGGTGCGGGCCGGCGACAATCGCGGGGAGACCGTGTCGCAAAGGAACGTGGTGCGCGAGATCCGCCGCCTCGGCTCATGGCGCGGCCGCCCGCAAGCCTATCGGATCCCCGCCGCTTCGGACGATGGCCTGGCGACCCTGGTCGTGGTGCAGGCGCCGCGCGGCGGCCGCGTCCTGGGCCTGGCCCAGCGGAAATCCTGAGCGCAAAAAGCAAACCCGCGCGGCTGGAGAGTGACCGCGCGGGCTGTCGCTTGGGGAAGGTAGTTGGGGTGTCGGTTGGCCAACCGCCGATCCAGGGGGGCTGGGGGGGCTGTTCAGGATCCGGGACCAGCAGTCTCTGACCAACCGACACTCGCAATATCGGAGCCCCATCGGGCGGGCGATGGACCGAAATAAGGTCATTTCGCGGCGCAAGCTCAGCCGGCGGCGCGGCGATTTCGGGGGTGGCCCGACGCAGAAAATTCATTCAGGCTCAGGGAGATGGCATTCGACCCGAGCTACTCGGCCCCGCGCCAGGCCGGTGTGTTCTTCGAGCGGCGCGAGCTGGAGCGCCTGCTGCGGCTCTACGGGCGCATGGTCGCCGCCGGCGAATGGCGCGACTACGGCATGGACAGCCTCAGGGACTGCTGCGTGTTCTCGGTCTTCCGCCGCAGCGCCGAGGCGCCGCTCTACCGTATCGAGAAGCACCCGGCCCTGGCCCGAAAGCAGGGAGCCTGGGCGATCGTCGGCGAGGGCGGCCACGTCCTGAAGCGCGGGCACGAGCTGGAGCAGGTGCTCCGCTTCTTCGACAAGGGGCGGTTCTCGGTCGTCGAATAGGGTCAGGCAAACCGCGGAAAACCAAAAGACGCAGAAGGTGCGGCGTCGATTCCGCGCTTTCTGCGTCTTCCGCGGTTCAAAAAACGAAAGCCCCGGCGGTCGCCCGCCGGGGCCTCTTTGTCAGCGATGTCCTGCGCTTAGCGGCGGTCGCCGAACAGCTGCAGCAGGAATTGGAACAGGTTGATGAAGTTGATGTAGAGGCTGAGCGCGCCGAAGTTGGTGGCGACGCCCATGGCCGCCTGGTCGCCGCCCAGCTCGTAGTAGGTCATCTTCAGGCGCTGGGTGTCGAAGGCGATGAGGCCCGCGAAGATCAGCACGCCCAGAACGCTGATGATGAAGCTCATCATCGAGTTCTGCAGGAAGATGTTCACCAGCGAGGCGATGATCAGGCCGATCAGGCCGACGAGCAGGAAGCTGCCCATCCCCGTCAGGTCCTTCTTGGTGGTGTAGCCGAAGAGGCTGAGGCCGCCGAAAGCGGTCGCGGTCACCAGGAAGGTCTGGAAGATCGAGGCCCCCGTATAGACGAGGGTGATCGCGCCCAGGCTGGCGCCGATCATGGCCACGATGGCCCAGTAGTAGATGCCGGAGCTGCGCGGGGTGGCGTTCCGCAGGCCGAACATGCCGAACATGATCAGCGCGAGCGGCCCGAAGGCGACGACGTAACCCAGGGGCTGGAAGCCGACGAGCCGGCCCTCCGCCGTCACGCGGTACAGCAGCTGCTGCACCGGCTCGACCTGGCCGGTGATGTAGGCCAGGACGGCGGAGACCACGAGACCCAGCGCCACCTTGTTGTAGACGCCGAGCATGAAACTGCGGAGGCCCGCGTCCACCGACATGTCGGCGCGATCCGCCGGGATCGAGCGCGCGTAGCCGCGGTTGAAGTCGCTCATTTGAGCAAGGCCCTATAATGCGCGTCCCAAACCGGACGCAGGACAAATATCGTTTCGGAGCGTGTCGGACGCAAGGCCTCTCACGCACGATACGGTGAACGCGTTAGGATACATGTATGATCCGCCTCTTCGCAGCAATCTCGATTCCGCCTGAGATCGGCCAGGCGCTCCAGGCCCGGCAGTCGGGAATCGACGGCGCGCGCTGGCGGCCGCTGGAGGCGCTGCACGTGACGCTGCGCTTCTTCGGCGAGATCCGCCAGGACATCGCCCGCGACCTGGACGCCGAGCTGATGGGCGTCGCCGGCCGCCCGTTCGAGATCACGCTTTCGGGCGCCGGCTCGTTCGGCGACGGCGAGGGGATCAATGCGGTCTGGGCGGGCGTGGCGGAGAGCGCCGAGCTGCGCCGACTGGCCGAGGCCTGCGAGGGCGCGGCCCGGCGGGCCGGCCTGAAGCCGGAAAAGCGGAACTACCGCCCCCACGTCACCCTGGCCTACCTGCGCCGGCCGGACCCGGCCGAGGTCGGCGCCTGGATCCAGGCCAACAACCTCCTGAAATCGCCCCCCATCGCCGTCGACCGCTTCGGCCTCTACTCCAGCACCCTGGGCCGCGAAGGCTCGCACTATCGCCTGGAGGCGGAGTACCCGCTGGGGTAGGGGGCGGGCCTCCGAAGAGCGGCGGACGATTGTCAACGGAAGCCCGAGTGACCGGGGGGCAGGGACGTTGGCAGCATCGCCGAAAGCGGACCTTTAGGAGGGGAGCCTCCCCCTAGGCTCGGTTTAGGCCTCTCCCGGCGCAGATTTTACCTGTGGACGGCCAATGCGAGCCGCGCTCGCTCACGGACCAATTCGAGCAGGAGCGAGCCGGGTGCCTCCCAGTCCGGCGGAAAGCGCATCGCCTGTGGTTCATTGTAGCCCTCGGCCACAGTCAGCACACCGTCGCTGAACATGATCTTGCGCCGCGTGTTGTCGGCGAAGAGAGCCGCCGCCCAAGCCGAGAGGCGGTTCAGGTGGTCGGACTCGAAGAAGCGTGCGGCCTCCCTAATGCGAGCCACCTGACGGGCCACGACCTCCATGTCCTTCCGGGTTTCGCGGGCGAGCCGCTCGATCTGCGGCGTCAGCTTGTCGGAGGTTACCGCGCCAACGAGGTGATAGCCCCGCAGTCTGCGTCCGGCGTCGTCGAGGAGGCTGAAGGGATTGTCCGGCCCGACCAGCCAATCAGCACCCTGGAGCGTCCCGAAGTCGCCCTCATCGGTGCGCCAGATTTCACCGCTGCCGAGGCGATCACGGAGTGCAGCCATAGCCGCGCGGTGCGCCTTGTTTGGCAGATCGGCGAGCTTCTGCGCTTCCTCAAAGAACGTCCGCTCACGCTCGGTCTCCGCGAGCCGATCTCTGATGCTCCGTGAGACCTTCATTTCCGCCGCGCCGGTCAAGTGGTTGCGCTTGATGCGCGCGATCGCGTCCCGGACCCCGGGGGCCTGAGCGACCCAAGCTCCCCGGAACCGCCGCACGACGGCGAAGTTGGGATCGCTGCTCGTTTGGGCCAGGGCGTCGAGGACATCAGGCAGACGGTCCCGCAAGGCGTCCCAGGCCAGTAACGCCTCCGCTCGTTTCCTAGCCCAGCCGCGGGCGTTGTTGGCGACCAAGTAATCCGACGCATAAGCCTTTGGCCCGCAATGGCTCCCGAGGAGGTAGCGCGAACCATCCGCCGCCAGCAGGACGAACCCATGCCAGTGGGGCTGGTGGTGGGGACAATGCGCGCACGGGACCGGAGCGTCCGTCGCCCGGTCCAACTGGTATTCCAGCTCGATGATGAAGTCGGGGAGATTGGCTGGGATGCGCGCCTGGACGTTGGGCAAGGCGAGCGGGGCGCCAGTGGTCCAGACCACCTTCCGCAGCTCGTCGTCGGTCAGCTTGGCCCAGTAGTCGTCGGCGGCCTGTGAAGGAGCACCGGGGGAGGGCGCTGCTCGTTCTTCCATTCGATCTCCTTAGAAATCTGGGCTTGCGCTCATTCGAGGGACCAACTCGTCCATCGTGTAGTGGACGAACTGCGTGCCCAATTCGGTGAGTTCGTATTGCTTGGTGTCGTCGAAGGCGGTCTGCACGTAGGGGCTTGCGGGGGCACGGGTCCTGGGCCGCTGCGCCCGCAGAAAGTTGCCAGCGTTGTCGGTCGCCCGTTCCTGGCGGATCACATGCCCTGTGCTCAGGTCGTGGATCAGCAGCTTGAACAGGTCCGCCTCGGACGAGTTCTCGCGGACGCGCTGGCCGTGGATGCCCTGCCAGACGTCAGCGCGGGTGGAGCGGGGATTCTGGTGGATGACCCGGATCACCGCGAAGTGGCTCTCGTGGTAGCGGTCGATCCAGTCTAGGAACAGGCGGATGAGATCGTCTTCGCAGAGCTTGGTGGCCCCGGCGTTGGTCAACACCTTGCGGATGAACTCGCGCTTCTCCTCGGTGTCGGCCTGATCCCACTGGCGGAAGCCCTTGCGGATCAGCGCGAGGTATTCCTCGGACTGGATGCGCTCTTGGATGTCATCACCCAGGCCCTCGAACCGCTCCATGATCCCAGCCAGCGTCATGCCGAGGCGCTCAAGCTTGGCTTGGTGTTCCTGGAGCCAGAGCTTCTGCAACTCGTTGAGCTGGTCCTGTTGGAACTCACCGTGGAGCGCCGCGCCCGCGCCGAGCAATGAGCCGACCCAGGGAATGCCGCTGAGGGCCGCGAGGATGAACCGGGCATAGCGCCCGTTGTTCTGGCGACCGATGCGTTCCGCCAGGGCCTCGCGCTGTTTGCTGAGATCAGCCTCGGTCTCGAAGGGGATGATCTCGCCCGACACGGGGCGGGCTCCGTCGTCGGGGGTCATCTGCCTTACCTGCGGCTGTCGGGCGTGCGCTTCACGCGGACCCAGCCAGCGCCGGGGCTGGTGGTCGGCGGAAGCGGGCGGTTGTCAGGGACTGCGGCGAAGTTGTCTCGGCGTCCGCCGCGCGGGCCGACCTCCTGGAAGATGCCGCCGTTGCTGCCAGTGTTCTGGCCGGGCTTTTGGGCCATGGCGCTGCTCCGTGATCGAGGGGAGGGGCGATCTACTCGGGCACTGCATGTTGTGGCGGCGCGACTCACCAGCCCAACATATGGGAACGAAATGACTCCGAACGGTGAACTGTGCAAGAACTATTAGTTCTCGCCACGCTGCGCGGAGTCGTCGCAGCTCCCGGCACAGGGGGGCCGGAGGACATTAAGGGGAGGGGTCGAGTCGTCGCGCAAGGCGGCCGGGGCCGGAGCAAGCGCTCGACGTGTCACGCGGCGTGGCGGCGGTCACCTGGACTCTGGGCGGGCATCGCGTCGCTTGCGCCCCAGGGCTATCGCCTTGAGGTGTTCGATGTCGGCGTCGATCAGCTCCACGAGTGTCAAACGGCGTTCAAAAGGGACCCCCGATCGGCGTCGAAGAGGGACCCCC
>NZ_LSJI01000002.1 GCF_001557235.1 Phenylobacterium sp. CCH9-H3
GGCGGTGACGGTGGCGGACCTGGAGGGGGCGGGGGCGGCGCTGCTGGCGTTGAACAACGCCCATGCGCGGGAGCTGTCGTGGCTGACGGCGGACAGGCTGGCCGCGCTGGTGGGCGAGGCGTTCGCGGCCCGGCGCGTGGGCCTGGCCGACGCCCTGTTGATCGCCTTCGACCAGGACGCCGCCTACGACAGCCCCAACTTCCTGTGGTTCCGCGATCGGTACGACCGGTTCGTCTATGTGGACCGGATCGTGGTGGCGGAGGCGGCGCGGGGGCGCGGGCTGGCGCGGGCGCTGTACCTCGACCTGTTCGCGGCGGCGAAGGCGGCCGGCCACGCGCGCGTCGTCTGCGAGGTC
>NZ_LSJI01000020.1 GCF_001557235.1 Phenylobacterium sp. CCH9-H3
CACCTCAAGCGTTCGCGTGCTATCTGGTGACAACGGCACGATCTTTACCGACACCGGCGACATCACGATCCTTGGCAGCGAGCCGACCCACTTTGGCTACAACGCAACCCGCGCCGACGGATTTCGCATTCAGTTTGGGCCGGAGAACTACAATGTCGGCATCGACAACATCGAGTTCCGCGTATCGCAGATAGATGGCGCTGTGGTTCCTGAGCCCGCGACGTGGGCCCTGATGATTGGCGGCTTCGGCCTCGCCGGCGCGACGCTCCGCCGCCGTCGAGCGCTCGCCGTCTGATATGCAGAAATCGATGAGCTAGGTGTCGTTTCCAGCGAGGTTGGCGCAAAAACTGCTTGATCACCGGCCCATGCGGCGTCGGCAAGAGTTGGATCGTCCGCGCGCTCGGCCACAAGGCCTACCGCGACGGCCGCTCCGTCTTCTACCAGCGCGTCCCGCGGCTCTTCGAGGCCCTGGCGCTCGCCCGGGGCGATGGCCGCGACACTCTGTTGCTGAAGACGCTCGGCCGCGTCGACCTGCTGATCCTCGACGACTGGGGCCTGTCCGTCCTCACCGCGAACCAGCGCGTCGACCTCTTGGAGATCCTTGAAGACCGGCGGGGCCGCGGCTCCACGATCCTCACCAGCCAGATCCCCGTGGACCAGTGGCATGACGTCATCGGCGACCCCACCCTGGCGGACGCCATCCTCGACCGGCTGGTGCACAACGCCCATCGCCTGACCCTCACCGGCGACAGCATGCGAAGGCTCTCCCGCCACCGCGAGCTTGACGCTCAGACCAACGCCTGACCCCATGCCCGCGTCGGCCGAACGCGCCGCCCAGGATCACGTGGAATAGGCGCCCACCATCGCGTGGAACAGGTGCCCACGATCACTGGAATGCGCACGGCATCAACAGCGAGTTGCGGGTCGTCAGCCTGCCGCGCTGAGCGTCTACCGTATTTCTGCGGCCCGATAATGCACTGAGGCC
>NZ_LSJI01000200.1 GCF_001557235.1 Phenylobacterium sp. CCH9-H3
GCCTCTACGGTTCCGTCGGCTACAACCGAAAGTCCGACAGCGACCTGAGCACGGTGCAGCTCCGTCTCGGCGGACGCTTCGGATCCTATTTCGGGGTCGAAGGCGAAGCGGGCCTGGGCGTCGATCCGGACACCGCCACCTTCCCGTCCGTTCCCGCGCTGCAGGTGAAGAACCAGCTTCGCCGCGAGTTCGCAGCCTATGCCGTGGGCTACTACCCCGTCGGTCCGAACCTCGATGTCTTCGCGCGGGTCGGCTACGGCACGACCGACTTCAAACGCACCCTGGCCCAGGCGCCCAACGTCAGCGTGGTGAAGTTCGGCGCGGAGTCGGTGAACTACGGGATCGGCGGCCAGTATTTCCTCGACGGGAAGAACGGCGTGCGCATCGACTACACCCGCCAGGACTTCAACAAGGGCTTGAAGACCGACGACACCTGGTCGGTCGCCTACACGCGGCGGTTCTGACCGGCGCCCACCCTTGACCCGGCGGCCCGGACGGCGATCGACGCCCGATCCGGGCGCACGGCGCCGCCGCCGCAAGGCTCCGCCGGTCCACGCGCCCTGGCCGCTCGCCCCGGCCCTAGGGTGG
>NZ_LSJI01000201.1 GCF_001557235.1 Phenylobacterium sp. CCH9-H3
GCGCAGGCTCGGCGGCCGCACAGAATGCGCCGGTGTTCCCGACGTCCCTGGACCGGGGGCCGCTGCTGGCCTGGATGCAGCGCGAGACCGACATCCTGCCGGAGCGGGTGGTGGCGGTCACGCCACAGGCGCTGACCTCGGTGGTCTCCACGTTCCCGGCGGCGCCGGGTACGAGCCCGCGGGTGGTGATCCGCGCCGAGGCGATGAGCGCGGAAGCCTATGCCCATACCGGCGCCCTGTCGTGGCACGTCTCGCTGAACGCCGACTGCGAAAGCCGCAAGGTCCGGCTCGGCGAGACAACGGGCTATGCCGAGCGAAACCTGCTGGGCGAGCGCCGGATGCTGCGGGTCTCGGAACCCGACTGGCGGACGCCCGAACCGGGCACCGCGCTGGAGGCGGCATGGCGGGCGGCGTGTCAGAAGGACTTCAAGGGGCCCTTCCAGGCCGCCGCGGTGACGGTGGCCCAGGCGGACGCGCCGTCCGCGCCGCCCGCGCCGACGGCTGCGGCCAAGGACCCCGCGCCTCGGCCGGCGGCCAGACCTGCGCCGCCGCGGTCCCGGACAGGCATGGTGGTGCAGGTGGGCGCCACGACGTCAGAAGCGGAGGCGCGCGGCCTGCTGAACGCCTTGCAGGCGCGCCTTGGCGGCCGGCAGGCGTGGGTGGAGACGGCCAGTGTCGACGGCAAGCTGTGGCGGCGCGCCGTGGTGGGCGGGTTCGCCGATGGCGCCGAGGCCGCGCGCTTCTGCGCCGACCTCAAGGCCGAGGGGCGCGGCTGTTTCGTCAGGCCGTCCCGCCCGGGCTGAGTTGCGGCGCGCGCGCCGGGCGGTAAGGGGTCAGCCGCGTCCGCGGGTGAAGAACCGCACGGCCAGGACGATCAGGCAGCCCACGAAGAGGATGCCGGCGATGACCCGCGCGGCGTCCACCAGGAAACCGAGGACGGCGAGGCCGACCATGGCGGCGAGCAGGATGGCGATCCATTTTCCCATGAGCTCAACAATGGGCTGCGACCGCCTATGTTCCATGCGGAAGGACGCCCCTGGCGCGACGGGTTTCAAGTCACGAAATAAAAACCATGGCCTGTGCTATGGTGACGCACGATCCGGCCACGCGGGGACGCGGCTCGGGTTCTATCAGCCGTGAAATGGCCACAGCGACGCTGCTTGATGGGGGCAGCCGGGTTGAGGACGGAGCATGCTGGCAGGACTGAGACAGATCCTTGTGAGCCCGGCGACGGGCCTGATCGCGATCGCTGTGGCGATCGCGCTGGCCGTGATGCTCGGCATAACGTCCAATTCTTGGATGGCGGAGCGGGCGCGATATGAGGCGCGTATCGCCGAGCTGGCGCGCGCGTCCGAGAAGGCCGAGGCCGGCTTCCGGATGGAACTGGCGTCGTGCCAGGCCGCCAACCAGGCGCGTGAGGTCAAGACCGAAGCGGAGTTCGCGGCGCGCGGCCCCACGCCGGAAGGCGCGCGAAGGCTCCTGGAGCAGCAGCCGGAAGGCATCGACGCCTGCGCCCGGATGGAAAGCGCCGACCAGGCCGTCCTGTCCAACCTCAAGAAGTGAGTCGCATGAAGACGACGACCGTGGCGCTGATGGCGGCCGCCGTGGCCCTGGCCGGCTGCCAGAGCCTGCGCAAGGACAAGCCAAAACCCGTGGCGCCCGCCCCCGTGGTCGTGCCGGTCGTCCCC
>NZ_LSJI01000202.1 GCF_001557235.1 Phenylobacterium sp. CCH9-H3
GGTCATGGCCGATTCTCCACCCGCCGCAGGACGCGCCGGCCGCCGGGGACGCGCTCGACCTCGGACCAGGCGGCGTCGGCGTCGGCGAAGGGCGCCTGATCCGGATCGAACCAGAGCCGTTTGCCCTGGCGGCGGCCCGGGCGGAGGAACCAGCGGTCGCGGCCGGGGCCCTCGATGCAGAGACGTTCGAGCTTGACCGTGCGGCGTTCGGGCATAGCGAACATAACGCGAACATCGACGGGGGAATCAAGCAACCGGACGTAGCTGCATTCAACCCATGGCCGGAGTTTGCCTCGGGGTCCGGCGATCTCAAGGAGGGGCCGGAGGCCGCCGCGGGCGCCAAGCCGGGTCCGACGTCGGATCGACCGTCCGCTAGGAGATGGACATCGCAAGCATTTCCGGTTCGCTCCAGCCGGCGCCTTTTCGGCGGAGGCGGGAGAGGACGTAGCCGCCGCAGAGGCCGGGGCACTTCCAGGTCTGGACGTGGAGCAGCTGTTGGCCGTCCGCGCTCACGTACGGGGCGGCGAAGCGGGTGATGAAGACCGAGCGGGCGCCGATGGCGCGGGCGGCCTCGGCATGGTCTTCGGGCGTGGCGAAGCGGACGCCGGGGGGCAGGCGGTCCTTCAGGTGGGGGCAGGCGGTCAGGAGGTTGGTGGGGCCGCGGGCCCGCCAGGCGGCGACCGCCGGGTCGTCCTTCGGGCCCATATCGGCCGGGGCGACGGGGGCGAGGTCCATCAGGCTCTGGGCGTCGAGGTTGCGGATCACCGTCTCGCCGAAGTCGCAGGCGAGGCGCTGGCGCTGGCTGTCAGAGAGCTGGCGGCCGGGCGCCGCGTCCGAGGGGGCGGGGCCTAGGGC
>NZ_LSJI01000203.1 GCF_001557235.1 Phenylobacterium sp. CCH9-H3
GGTTTGCGGCGCGGCGGCCGGCGCGCCGCAGCCTCCGGTCCAGGCCGCCCCTCCGCCGGCCCAGGCCGCCGCGCCCGCGCCGCGTCCGCAGGCGCCTTCCGGCCCGCCGCCGGCCGGCCAGACCCGCACCTATCAGCCGTCGCACGATCGCCGTGACGACCGGCCGACCACCACCACCTACCGTCCCGAGCGTCCCCAGGGCCGCTACGAGAACGCCAACTTCGGCCAGCGCGCGCCTCGCGCCGACGGCCCGCGCCCGCCGCGGGACGATCGCGGCGCGCCGCGGCGCGACGACCGTGGCCCTCCCCAGGGCGGCGCGCCGCGTCCCGAGGGCGGCACCGTTCGCTATTCGGCCCTGGCCCCGCGCCCGGCGCCCGGCGGTGCCCGCGGCCCCGGCGGCCCGCGTGGTCCCGGCGGTCCCCGGACCGGCCCGGCCGCTCCGCCCGCCACGCCCGAAGTCCAGCGCGCCGCGCGCCAGGCTCCGCGCCCCGGCGGGGCTGCGATGGACCGTCGTCCGGACGAGGACGACCGTCGCCGCGACGCTGGCCCCGGCAAGGCGATCAGCCGCGTCAAGGGCGCGCCAACCCGCCGTGAAGGCCGCCTGACCATCCAGACCGTGGCCGGCGACGCCGAGGGCGCCGAGCGGATGCGTTCGCTCGCTTCCGTCCGCCGCGCCCGCGAGCGTGAGCGCGAGAAGCGCAGGGGCGGCGTCCAGGAACAGGCCCGCGTGGCCCGCGAGGTCGTCATCCCGGACGTGATCACGGTGGGCGAGCTCGCCAACCGCATGGCCACGCGCGGCGTCGAGATCATCAAGTTCCTGATGCGTCAGGGCGTGATGCTGAAGATCAACGACGTCATCGACAACGACACCGCCGAGCTGGTGGCCACCGAGTTCGGCCATACCGTGAAGCGCGTGTCCGAGGCCGACGTCGAAGAAGGCTTCATCGGCGCCGAGGACGTGGACGATCATCTGATGCCGCGTCCGGCCGTCGTGACCGTCATGGGCCACGTCGACCACGGCAAGACCTCGCTGCTCGACGCCCTGCGCTCCACCGACGTGGTCGCGGGCGAGCACGGTGGGATCACCCAGCACATCGGCGCCTATCAGGTGCGGCTGGAAAGCGGCGAGAAGGTCACCTTCCTCGACACCCCCGGCCACGCCGCCTTCTCCGCCATGCGGATGCGCGGCGCCAACGTGACCGACATCGTGGTGCTGGTGGTGGCCGCCGACGACGGCGTGATGCCGCAGACGGTCGAGGCGATCAATCACGCCAAGGCCGCCGGCGCGCCGATCATCGTGGCGATCAACAAGATCGACAAACCCGGCGCCGACCCGACCCGCGTGATCAACGAGCTGCTGCAGCACGAGATCGTGGTGGAAAGCCTGGGCGGCGACACCCAGGCGATCGAGGTCTCGGCCACCCAGAAGATGGGTCTGGACAACCTCATCGAGGCGATCCTGCTGCAGGCCGAAGTCCTGGATCTGAAGGCGAACCCCGACCGCACCGCGGACGGCGTCGTCATCGAGGCCAAGCTGGATCGCGGCCGGGGCGCCGTCTCGACCGTGCTGGTCAAGCGCGGCACGCTGAAGCGCGGCGACATCGTCGTGGCCGGCGACACCTTCGGCCGCGTGCGCGCCCTGCTCAACGAGCGCGGCGAGCAGCTGGACGAAGCCGGCCCCTCGGTGCCGGTGGAGATCCTCGGCCTGGACGGCACCCCCGCGCCGGGCGAGCCCTTCGCCGTCGTGGAGAACGACGCCCGCGCCCGCGAGCTGACCGAGTACCGGATCCGGGTGAAGCGCGAAAAGGCCGGCGCGCCGGTTCAGAGCGCGAGCCTGGCCGACATGATGGCCAAGCTGGCCGACAAGAAGGTCTCGGAGCTGCCGGTCATCATCAAGGCCGACGTGCAGGGGTCGGCCGAGGCCATCGTCGGGTCGCTGGAGAAGCTGGCGCACGAGGAGGTCCGCGCGCGGATCATCCTGTCGGGCGCGGGCGCCATCAGCGAGAGCGACGTCATGCTGGCCAAGGGCGCCGGCTCGCCGATCCTCGGCTTCAATGTCCGCGCCTCGAAGCAGGCGCAGGCGCTGGCCGAGCGCGAAGGCGTCGAGATCCGCTACTATTCGATCATCTACGACCTGATCGACGACATCAAAGGCGTGCTCTCGGGCATGCTGGCGCCGATCCAGCGGGAAACCTTCCTGGGCAACGCCGAGGTCCTGCAGGCCTTCGACATCTCGAAGGTCGGCCGGGTCGCCGGCTGCCGGGTCACCGAGGGCGTGGTCCGAAAGGGCGCGCGCGTCCGGATCATCCGTCAGGACGTGGTGGTGCTGGAACTGGGCGTCCTGCAGACGCTCAAGCGCTTCAAGGACGAGGTCAACGAGGTCCCGTCCGGCCAGGAGTGCGGCATGGCGTTCCAGGGCTTCCAGGACATCAAGCCGGGCGACGTCATCGAATGCTTCAACCTCGAAGAGGTGAAGCGGAGCCTGTAGGGCGCAATGGCCCGACGCGGACCCCATATCAGGCGTCCGCGCGGGAAGTGCTCGACGGCCGCCAGGTTCGACAAGCGGAAGGCCCCTCCAGCGATGGAGGGGCCTTTCTGCATTCGGCTGCTACAGGTTCAGCGAGACGACCGCCCGCTTGAAGGCTTCCATCTCCTCGCCCGATCCGATCGTGATCCGTGAGCGGGTCGGCCAGATCGGCCAGTTGCGGCCGATCTCGACGCCTTGCTCGGCCATCGCCTTCTTCACCTCGACCGCCGGCCGCTTCCAGTCGACCATGAAGAAGTTCGCCTTCGGCGGGATGTAGTCCAGCTTCCGCCTGTCGAGCAGGGCCAGGGTGTCGGCCCGGACGCGCTCCATCTCCTCGCGCCGCTTCCGGATCAGATCCGCCTGGGTCAGGCTCACCGTCCCGCAGACGACAGAGGGCGTCGGCAGGGCGAAGCTCGCCATCATCCCGTCGTAGCGCATGGTCTTGGCCATCAGCGCGGGCTTGGCGATGGTCGCGCCGAGCCGCATGCCGGCCATGCCGAACAGCTTCGAGAAGGTGCGCAGGACGATCACATCCTCGTCCTGCGCCGCCAGATAGGCGCCCGCCGGCGCTTCGCTGAAATGGATATAGGCCTCGTCCAGCAGCACGATCGAGCCGGCCGGCTTGTTGGCCAGCAGCCACTCCACGTCGGGCAGGCCGGTCAACGTGGCGCTCGGGTTGTTGGGCGTGCAGATGTAGTAGACCCCGGCGTTCGGGTCCGCCGCCAGCATCGCCTTCACGTCGTGGGCGTAGTCCTTGGTGAGCGGCACGCGCTTGACGGGCGCGCCGATGTAGCGCGCGACGCCCTCGGCCAGCTCGAAGGTCGGGTCCGCCGTGACCAGCCCGCGCGACGGCGAGCAATAGGTGACGATGATGCGGGACATCGGATCGCTGGATCCCGGCCAGACGCTGACATAGGCCGGAGGCACGTTCTCGACGCTGGCGAGCGCTTTCACGAAGTCGGCCCGCTCGGACCCGGTATAGCGGTTGCCGCCGGAGACGGCCGCGGCCGCGGCGTGGGCGGCTGGCTCCAGCGGTCCCGTCCAGCACTCGTTGGCGCCGATGCGGACCTTGCTCACGGCCTTGCCGGCTGCGCCGCCGGCCTGGGCATAGGCCGCCGGAGCCACGAGCGGCCCCACCGCGGCGCCCGCCGCCAGCAGGCTGAACACCCGTCCGATCGCCCGCCGCGAATAGCCGCGTCCCGCCAGATCGGCCGCGACATCGCCGCCCGCCTGCTTTTCAACCCGCATCGCGATCCGCCCCAATTCCATCCGAGGGGCGAAGGGAAGCGCATCCGCCCCGCCAGGCCAAGCGAGGCTTGCGTGGTCGCCCGGCGGGCGACCCTCCTGCGGCGTTCGCCATCATCGCCCGCCGATGGGCGCCCAGCGCGGCGGCACGCGCCGGCGCCCCGGGCGTTCATCTCCGGTTCGGGATCGGGTAGTCACCATGGTCCAGCTCTCGACGGAGGATCGATGTTTCGCACGGCCCTGATCGCCCTCGTGGCTGCGACGCTCGCGGCCTGCGCCACGGTGCAGAAGCTGGATTCCGCCGGCGACGTTCATGCCCTGCTGATCTCGATCCGCGATGGCGACGCCGCCACGTTCGAGACCCTGGTGGACCGCCCGGCCCTGAAGCGGGAAATTCAAGCGCGGCTGGTGACGGAGGCGTCCAGGGATGGGCGCGTGCCGATGGGCCTCGCCGCCATCCTGGCGCCGGGCCTGGCCGAACTGGCCGGCGAGGCGCTGGTGCAGCCCGGCGTCTTCCGCGCTGTGGCCGACTACTACGGCTATCGCCCCGACATGAAGATTCCCGGCCCCATCGGCATCTCGACCATGCTGCGCGAGCTGCCCGACAGCCGCGTCTGCGCCGTGACCAAGAAGGATGGGCCTTGCCTGCTTATCTTCGCCAAGGCGCCGGACGGCCGCTGGAAGCTGTCCGGCTTCGAGGGCGACCTTTCGATGCTGCGCCTCAAGCGCTGATCGGCTTAAGCTCCCTCCGAACAGGGGGATGGGCATGGGGCACGACGCCGCGCTGGCCGCGTACGACAGGTTCGACTTCACGCACGCGGGGCGGACCTATCCTGTCTATCGTCGCGGGGCTGGCCCGGCAGTGATCGTGATGCACGAGATGCCGGGCCTGCATCCCCTGGTGATCCGCTTCGCCGACCGAGTGGCCGAGGCCGGGATGTCGGTCTTCTGCCCCAGCCTGTTCGGCGCGCCGGGCAAGCCGGTCAGCCGCGGCTACACTCTGGCGACGGCGCTGGGGGTGCTGTGCATCCGGCGCGAATTCTACGTCTGGCGTGGCGATCGTTCGAGCCCGGTGGCCGACTGGCTGCGGGCGCTGTCCCGCAAAGCCCATGCCGACTGCGGCGGGAAGGGCGTCGGCGCGGTCGGCATGTGCTTCACGGGCGGCTTCGCCCTGGCGATGATGACCGATCCGTCGATGGTGGCGCCCGTGCTGTCGCAGCCGTCCCTGCCGATCAACAAGAAGGGCGCAGCGCAGATCGGCCTTTCGGGTGAGGAACTCGCCTGCGTGAAGGGTCGGCTGGCCGATGAGGACCTGTCGGTGCTGGGCCTTCGGTTCAGGAGCGACAAGCTCGTCCCCGATGCGCGCTTCGAGACCTACCGCCGCGAGCTGGGCGATCGCTTCGAGGTCATCGAGCTGGAGGACGGGGACGCCGCGCCCGCGATCATCCCGCCCCACTCGGTCCTCACCCTTCACCTGAAGGAAGAGGGGCCGACCAAGGCCGCCGAACAGCGGGTGATCCAGTTCTTCCGGGAGCGGACAGGGGCGACTTAGCGCCCTATCTCTTCCCCCGATTTGCGAGTGCGCCGCCCCGCATCTACGTCCGCATCTGACGCACTGCCGTGTTTCTGTGTCGCCCATGTCCGATGGACCCGACATGCCCTCCCGCGAGGAGGCGATGCTGGGGCAGCTGGCCGAGCTGGATCTCGCCGCCGCCGAGAAGGTCCATGCGCGCCTGATGGCCGCCGAGGACGCCGATGAGATCGACCGCTTCGGCCGCACCTATCACCGCTTGACCCGCTCCCTGCGCCAAACCCTCGCCCTGAAGGCCCGATTGGCCCGCGAGCGCGAGATCCACCGCATCCGCACGACGCCCTTGGCCATGACGCCGCGCGAGGCGAGCCGCCGGCATCTTACGCACCCCGTCCGCGCCCATATCGACAAGGCCGCTGCGGCGGCCCTGCGGTTCGTCGAGCGCGAGCGCGAAGCGCCCGACTACGACGGCGAATACGATTTCCTCGGCCGGACCGAGATCTACGAGATCCTCGAAGATCTGGCCCCAGGAGCACGCTTTCCTCGAAATCCCCGTCGACAACCTGATCGCCGCCGTCATCGACTGCCTCAAGGAGCCGACCGGCGGCGACGCGGACGATCCGTCCCCGCCATCGGCGCCGCCGCCCGACCCGGCTGCGCCGAGCTCGGCCTGAACGACCTTCAACTGACGGGATGACAACGGCGGGGTGATGCCCTAGAAGCCGCCGCTTTCCTGCGCGGGCGTCCGATCCGCCCGGCAGGGTTGCGAAGGCTGATCCCATGAAACGTTCCCCCTCCAATGGCCGCGCCGCGCCGCAGGGCCCGTCGCAGCGGCAGCTGCGCGCCGGCGAGCTGGTCCGCCACGCCCTGGTCGAGATCTTCCGCGAGGAGGAGATCAACGATCCGGTCCTCGCCGGCGTCTCGGTGACCGTGACCGAGGTGCGGATGAACCCCGACCTGCGCCACGCCACCGTCTTCGTCGAGCCCCTGGGCGGCGAGAACGCCGACGAGGTGGTCAAGGCGCTGAACAAGCATTCGAAGTTCGTGCGCGGCCATCTGGGCCGGATGATCGACATGCGCTTCACGCCCGACGTGCACTTCCGCCACGACGAGAGCTTCAACGAGGCGGCGCGGATGGCGCGCCTGTTCGACGACCCGCGCGTGCGCCAGGACCTCACCCCGGACGCCCCTTCGGACTCCTGGAAGGACGAGGACTGATGGCCCGCCGCAAGAGGGGCCAGGCCATTTCGGGCTGGATCAATCTCGACAAACCCTACGACCTGACCTCGACCCACGCGGTCGGCCGCATCCGCCGGCTGTTCGACGCGCAGAAGGCGGGCCATGCCGGCACGTTGGACCCGCTGGCCACCGGCATCCTGCCCATCGCCCTGGGCGAAGCCACCAAGACCGTCCCGTTCCTGGTGGACGCCGACAAGTCGTACCGCTTCACCATCGCCTGGGGCCGCACGACTGCGACCTATGATCGCGAGGGCGAGACCATCGCCCAGTCCGACGTGCGGCCGACCCTGGCCCAGGTGCAGGCCGTGCTGCCGCGCTTCGTCGGCGAAATCGACCAGGTTCCGCCGGCCTATTCCGCCATCAAGGTGGACGGAGAGCGCGCCTACGACCTCGCCCGCGCGGGCGAAACCGTCGAGCTGGCCTCGCGCAAGGTGAACGTGTTCGACGCCCGGGTGGTGGACGCCGAGGATCCGGATCACATCACCCTGGAAGTGGATTGCGGCAAGGGCACCTACGTCCGAGCCCTGGTCCGCGACATCGCCGAGGCGCTGGGGGCTTGCGGCCACGTCAGCGCGCTTCGCCGCACGCGTGTGGGGCGGTTCACGGAGCAATCGGCGGTCGCACTGGAATTGCTTGAGGATTTAGGGCATAAGGCCCGCCAATCGGAGGCCCTGCTTCCGGTCGAGACGGCACTGGACGACATCCCGGTGCTCGCCGTGACCGACGAAGACGCCTTTCGATTGAAGCAGGGACGATCGATCGTTCTCGTTCCCCGACAGGTGGAAGCGGTCAAGGCCGGGCTCAAGCCGGGCTCAAGAACCGTTTCAGCCATGTCGGGCGGGTCGATGGTGGCGCTCTGCGAGATGCGTGCGGGACGGCTCGAACCCTCGCGCGTCTTCAATCTCTAGAGCGGAGACACCCGATGTCGATCACGGCCGAACGTAAAGCCGAAGTCATCAAGACCCATGCCCGCGGCGACGCGGACACGGGCAGCGCCGAAGTGCAAGTGGCGATCATGTCCGAACGGATTTCGAACCTCACCGAGCACTTCAAGACGCACAAGAAGGACAACCACTCGCGCCGGGGCCTGCTGAAGCTGGTCTCCGCCCGTCGTTCGCTCCTCGACCACCTGAAGAAGGCCGACGCGGCCCGCTATCAGGCGCTCATCGAGAAGCTCGGCCTGCGTCGCTAGTTCTTCGAACGGACCCGTTTCCTGCCAGGAAACCGGGTCCGTTTCTCATTTGAGGCTGCTCCTCCGTCACAGGCCGGGGGATCCATGCGGCGACCGGGGGGCGTGAGTTCCCCCACACACGCCGAGGGTCGGACGAGATCCTCACCGCCTGTGCCATTGGAGAGGATTTCGGAAGACCGATCCCCTGTCCGCCCCCGTCGGGAATACGCCCGCGGGACGAGAAAGAAGCAGAAATGTTTGATATCAAACGCAAGACCATCGAGTGGGGCGGCAAGACGCTCACGCTCGAAACCGGCCGCATGGCCCGTCAGGCCGACGGCGCCGTCCTGGCCACCTACGGCGAGACCATGGTCCTGGCGACCGCCGTCTACGCCAAGAGCGCGAAGCCCGGTCAGGACTTCTTCCCGCTCACCGTGAACTACCAGGAGAAGTTCTACGCCGCGGGCAAGATCCCCGGCAGCTTCCCCCGCCGCGAGGGCGCGCCCTCGCAGAAGGAAACCCTCACCAGCCGCCTGATCGACCGTCCGATCCGCCCGCTGTTCGTGAAGGGCTTCAAGAACGAGGTCCAGGTCGTCACCACCGTGCTGGCGCATGACCTCGAGAACGATCCCGACATCGTCGCCATGGTCGCCGCCTCGGCCGCCCTGGTGATCTCCGGCGCCCCCTTCATGGGCCCCATCGGCGCCGCGCGCGTCGGCTTCATCGACGGCGAATACGTCCTGAACCCGACGACCGACGAGATGAAGGAAAGCCGGATGGACCTGGTGGTCGCCGGCACCCAGGACGCCGTGATGATGGTGGAGTCCGAGATCCAGGAGCTGTCGGAAGACGAAGTCCTGGGCGGCGTCACCTTCGCCCACAAGGGCATGCAGGCCGTGATCGACGCGATCATCGAGCTGGCCGAGCACTCCGCCAAGGAGCCGTTCGAGTTCACGCCGGACGACACCGACGCCATCAAGGCGGACGTGAAGAAGCTGATCGGCAAGGACGTGGCCGCCGCCTACAAGATCACCGCCAAGACCGAGCGGCACGCCGCCCTGTCCGCGGCGAAGGAAAAGGCCGTCGCCAAGTTCGCCAAGTCCGACGCCAACCCGACCGGCGTGGCCCCCGACAAGCTGGGCGGCGTGTTCAAGGAACTGGAGGCGGACGTGGTCCGTCGCTCGATCCTCGACACCGGCATCCGGATCGACGGCCGCAAGGTCGACCAGGTTCGCCAGATCGTCTCGGAAGTGGGCGTGCTGCCCCGGGCTCACGGCTCGGCGCTGTTCACCCGCGGCGAGACCCAGGCCCTGGTCGTGGCCACGCTGGGCACCGGCGACGACGAACAGCTCATCGATGCCCTCGACGGCAAGTACTATGAGAAGTTCATGCTGCACTACAATTTCCCCCCCTTCTCGGTCGGGGAAACGGGCCGCATGGGCGCGCCGGGCCGCCGCGAAGTGGGCCACGGCAAGCTGGCGTGGCGGGCGATCCGCCCGATGCTGCCGCCCTACGAAGAGTTCCCCTACACGATCCGCCTGGTCTCGGAGATCTTCGAGTCCAACGGCTCCTCGTCGATGGCCTCGGTCTGCGGCTCCTCGCTGGCCCTGATGGACGCCGGCGTGCCGCTGAAGAAGCCGGTGTCGGGCATCGCCATGGGCCTGATCCTGGAGAGCGACGGGTTCGCCGTTCTCTCGGACATCCTGGGCGACGAAGACCACCTCGGCGACATGGACTTCAAGGTCGCCGGCACGTCCGACGGCATCACGTCGCTGCAGATGGACATCAAGATCGCCGGTATCACCGAGGAGATCATGAAGCAGGCCCTCGCGCAGGCGAAGGGCGGCCGTGACCACATCCTGGGTGAGATGAACAAGGCCATGGAGGCGCCCCGCGCCGAGCTGGGCGAATTCGCACCGAAGATCGAGACCATCAAGATCGCGGTCGACAAGATCCGCGAAGTGATCGGTTCGGGCGGCAAGGTGATCCGCGAGATCACCGCCGAGACGGGCGCCAAGATCGACATCGGCGAGGACGGCACGATCAAGATCGCGGCCGCCGAGCAGTCGAAGATCGACGCGGCCAAGGACTGGATCAAGTCCATCGCCTCGGAGCCGGAAATCGGCGCGATCTACACCGGCAAGGTGGTCAAGATCGTCGACTTCGGCGCCTTCGTGAACTTCTTCGGCGCCAAGGACGGCCTGGTCCACGTGAGCCAGATCGCCAACGAGCGCGTGAACAAGGTCTCGGACGTCCTGCAGGAAGGCCAGTCGGTCAAGGTGAAACTCCTGGGCTTCGACGACCGCGGCAAGACCCGCCTCTCCATGAAGGTCGTCGACCAGGAGACCGGCGAGGACCTGTCCGCCAAGCAGGCCGAAACCGCCGACGCCTGAGCGCGGCAGCCTAGGCTGACATGACGAGGGCGGCCGCAGCGATGCGGTCGCCTTTTTCATTGCCCGGACGACCTCACGCGGGTTCGGAAACCCGCACGCCGTAGCGGGCTGCCGGATGGGGCCTGGACAGGTTGGGCTGCAGGTTGGCTCGGGCGGCCGCGACGGCGTCCCAGTCGGCCGCGTCGGGCAGGGACGGGATCGTCACCAGTTCGCCCTGGTCGAGGCCGGCCAGGGCCGCGTCCACCAGCTCATCCACGTGCATCAGGATCTCCTCGGGCACGTTCTCGATGCCGCGGCCCGAACGGTCCCAGATTTCGGTGCGCGTGGCGCCTGGCAGGACCGCCTGCACCGTCACGCCGGATCCGGCCAGTTCATCGTTGAGCGATTCCGACAGGTAGAGGACGTAGGCCTTGGTCGCGCCGTACACGGTGCTCTTGAACTGCGGCATCAGGCCAACGATCGAGCCGATGTTGACGATCTTGCCCCGGCCGCGCTGCGTGAAGCCTGCGGCGGCGGCGTTGGCCAGCCGGGTGACGGCGGTCACATTGAGCTGGATCAGGTCGTCCAGGCCGTCGGCGGCGGCGACCGCGAACGGCTCGAACAGCGCCGCGCCGGCATTGTTGATCAGCAGGGCCACACTGGCGTCATCGCGCAGCCGCGCCTCCAGCCGGCGCACGTCGTCGCGAACGGTGAGGTCCGCCTTGATCACGTCTACCGTCACGCCGGTCTCGGCGCGCAGGCGGGCGGTCAGGGCGTTCAGTCGAACCTCGTCGCGGGCGGCCAGGATCAGGTCGTAGCCTCGCTTGGCCAGGCGGTCGGCGTACACCGCGCCGATGCCGCTGGACGCGCCGGTGATCAGGGCCGCGCCCTTGGAAGTCTTGTCGTTCATTTCGCATCTCCTGCCGGTCGTACAGGTCGCCGGCGATGCGTAGTCAGATGGAAACGGAGCCCCACAGCCCTCAAGGCGGGAAGGGGCATACTTTTATATGATGGGCATCATATTTCCTGTGGACCCGGCGAGCTTAGCTGGGCGGCTGGAACGGCAAAGGGCCCGCCTCGCGGCGGGCCCTCCGTCAGCGCTCCCCACAAAAAGGGCGGTCAGCCGCGAAGCTTGCGCAGCAGGACGTCCACGTCGCGGGCGATCGTCGCGTCTTCGCCCTTCAGGGCCTCGATGCGGCGCACCGCGTGCAGGACGGTGGTGTGGTCACGCCCGCCGAAGCGGCGGCCGATGTCGGGCAGGGAGCGGGTGGTGATCTGCTTGGCCAGCCACATGGCCACCTGCCGGGGCCGGGCCACCGCGCGGGCGCGGCGCTCGGAGATCAGGTCGGCCTGCTTGAGGGCGTAGTGCTCGGCCACGACCTTCTGGATCATGTCCACCGTCACCTTGCGCTCGGTCACGGACAGGTGGGGCCGCAGGATGGCCTGGGCCTCGTCCAGGTTGAGGCGGGCGATCTCGCCGCCGACGCGGGCCACCAGGGTGTTCAGCGCGCCCTCGAGCTCGCGCACGCTGTCGGTGAAACGGTCGGCGAGGAACTGGAGCACCTCGGGCCGGGCCGCGGGGTGGAAACCGCCCTGGACGGCCAGGGTGTGGAGCTTGCGCTCCAGGATCCCGAGCCGCAGGGCGCGGTCGGCGGGCTCGATGCCGCAGACCAGGCCGGCCTGCAGGTGCGAGCGCAGGCGCGGCTCCATCTCGCTGAGTTCGGTGGGCGAACGGTCGGCGGTCAGCACCACGCGGCGGCCGTCCTCGACCAGGGCGATGAGCGTGTGGAACAGCTCTTCCTGGGTCTGGGTCTTGCCGGCCACGAAGTGGACGTCGTCGATCAGCAGCAGGTCGGCGTTGCGCAGCTCGTCCTTGAAGGCGGCGGTCTGCTTGTCCTGCAGCGCCTTCACGAAGGTGGAGGTGAAGCGTTCGGCCGACAGATAGACCACGCGCTTGTCCGGGCAGGCGCGCAGGGCCTCCCAGGCCAGGGCGTTGAGCAGGTGGGTCTTCCCAAACCCGTAGGGGCCATGGAAGACGACCGGGTTGAAGTGCCCGTCCGCCCAGGAGGCGACGCGGCGCGCCACGGCGAAGGCGAACTCGTTGGCGGGGCCGGACACGAAGGTGTCGAACGAATAGCGCTCCTGGAGGCCCTGAAGGCGTCCCTGGCGGGCGGCGACGGGGGCCACGGCTTCCACCTCGATCTCGAACACCTGCGCCGTCTGGGCGACCGCCTGCTGGGCGGCGGCCACGCGCGGAGCCGGGCCGTTGGCCGCGACGGGCGGGCGGGCGGCCATGGACACCGCCTCGACCTCCATCCGTGACTTCAGGTCCAGGCGGCGACCCAGGGGGTCGTTCTGCGCCCAGAGCTCGCCGATCCGGCGCCAGGCGTTGTGCCGAATCCAGTCGCGCGCCACGCCCGTGGCCGCCACGACGCAGACCTCGTCGCCGGACTCCCGCAGGGCCGCCTGGCCCAGCCAGGACCCAAAGGTCGCATCGCCCAGCTCGCGCTTGAGAACCTGGCAGGTCTTGCCCCACACGGCCAATGCCGGCGCGCTTGCCATAGCTCCCGCAGCCCCCCCGCTCGTCATTCCTAGCAACCCCATCGTTCCATGCTGGCAGGCAGGGCCCCGAACCCCCTGACTACCTATTTATTCAACACAAACAGGCTCTTGTTCGCCGAACACATGTGGTCCGCCGCCGTCCCGGTTTTCGCCGGGATCAAGTCAAAGACGCCTGTAAGACCCCCGACACTAATGGGGGGACCTAGGGGGTCAACGGTGATTCTTTGCGGCGTCGAGACTTATTTCTGTTGACTCGCGGGGGACCCTTTTCAGTCCAAGGGAAAGCCCCAAAACCGTGTGCGGAGGCTGAGCAAATCGGTCGCAGGCGGCGCATCCGAAAGCCAATTTCCGCGCACAAAAAAGCAGCGCCCGCGAGGGCGCCGCTGATCAGAATTCCTAGAGGCGAAGAGGGGGAATGGCGCCCCCTACGCTCAAGCTTGGCGCCGGTCCTGAAAGACCCGCGGTCGGGCGATCAGGCCGCCGACATCTTCTTGAGCTGAGCGGCCAGGCGCGAGACCTTCCGCGAGCCGGTGTTCTTGTGCACCACGCCCTTGCCGACGGCGCGCATCAGCTCGGACTGGGCCTTCACGAAGGCGTCCTTCGCGGCGCCGGCGTCGCCCGAGGTCACAGCCTCTTCGAACTTGCGCAGGAAGGTGCGCACGCGCGAACGACGGGCGGTGTTGACTTCGGTGCGGCGGGCGATCTTGCGGACCGCCTTCTTGGAGCCGGGCGTGTTGGCCATTCGGAACTGCTCTCGAAACGGGTAGCACCCGCCGGTTGGCCGGCGGGCGAAATTGGAGGCGCGGATATACTGAAACGGGCCGGGCGGGTCAATGCCGCTTCGGCGCCATCTCGCCGCGGCCTACTTGCCCTTGAAGTCGGGCTTCCGCTTTTCGACGAAGGCGGCCATGCCTTCCTTCTGGTCCTCGAAGGCGAAGAGCGAGTGGAACAGGCGCCGCTCCATGGACACGCCGGTGGCCAGGGTGGTCTCGAAGGCGGCGTTCACCAGCTCCTTGTTCATCATCACGGCCAGCGGCGACTGGGCGGCGATCTTGGCCGCGGCCGCCAGGGCCTCGTCCAGCAGCTTGTCGGCCGGCACGATGCGCGAGACCAGGCCCGCGCGCTCCGCCTCGGCGGCGTCCATCATCCGGGCGGTCAGGACCATGTCCATGGCCTTGGCCTTGCCCACGGCCCGCGGCAGTCGCTGGGTGCCGCCGATGCCGGGCATGACGCCGAGGTTGATCTCGGGCTGGCCGAACTTGGCCGTCTCGGCGGCGATGATGAAGTCGCAGAGCATGGCCAGTTCGCAGCCGCCGCCCAGGGCATAGCCCGCCACGGCGGCGATCACCGGCTTGCGGAACTGCTCCACCCGCCGGCCCGCGGCGCCGAAGAAGTTCGAGGCGAACATCTGGGCGTAGGACTTGTCCGACATCTCCTTGATGTCGGCGCCGGCCGCGAAGGCGCGGTCCGAACCGGTGAGGACCACGCAGCGCACCGCCTCGTCGGCCTCTGCGGCGTCCAGGGCGGCCGAGAGTTCGCCGAGGAGCTGGCTGTTCAGCGCGTTCAGCGCCTCGGGCCGGTTCAGGCGTATCAGGGTCACGCCCGCGCTGGGCGTCTCGACGATCAGGGTCTCATAGCTCATGGGGCGCTCCGGTCAGGTGGGGAGCGACTTACGGCCCCGTGACCGAATAGCCAAGCGCCCGCAGACGCGCGGGAAGGCCATCGGCGCCCACGAGGTGCCCGACCCCCACGACCACCACGGTCCGGCCCTTGCCCTTGAGCCGCCTGTCCAGCTCCACGACCCAGCGGGCGTTGCGGTCGGTCACCAGGCGCTGGAAGACCCCGGGAGAGGCCCGGCGCATGGGTTCCAGCGCCTCCTGGTCCAGCGTCGTCACGTCGCCCGCAAGCCAGGCGCGGACCAGCTTGTTGTACCCCTCCGGATCCTCCTGCAGTTCGCGGACGGTCTGGTTCAGGGAGGCGATCTGTTCGGCCAGGGGCGACTGGTCGAAGAGGCCGAGCTGCTCGGCGGGCGTTTCGAGCGCCTGGCGCCGAACGCGGGCCGGCGCGGCGGCCTCGACCATCTTCTCGACGCCGAACTGGGTGTCCGCCCCGGCGGCCCGGTAGGCGGCCGCCGCAATGGCCACCTCGGCCAGCCACGGCTCCAGCCGGTCGAGCGTCGTCTTGTCCACGCCCAGGCCCTCGGCCGCGCGGAGCAGCAGCTGGGCGTCCCTGGGCGTGAGCAGGGCGAACAGCGACTGCCCGGGCGGCAGCACGCCGGTCGAGGCGGCCAGCCGGCTGATCTCCTGCTCTGCGGCCGGGCCGGCCGGCAGCTCGAACCAGAGGTCGTCGGCCCGTTTCAGTCCGGCGTCGAGCGCGGCGGGGCGCCAGGCGAGGCCCGGCGGCAAAACGTGGATCGACCCGAACAGCAGCATTTCGGAATCGGCGTCCTTCACCACCCAGACCGGCGGCGCGGCGCGGGCCGGCGCGGCCAGGGCGGCGAGGGAGAGGGCGGCGCAGAGGCCCGTCAGGATACGCTTCACTTGGGATACGCTCACGTCTGGCAGACCGGGCAGAAGAAGGTGGAACGGCCGGCCTGGACCTCGCGGTCGATGATCCCGCGGCAACCGGGATTGCTGCAGGGCTGGCCCTCGCGGTCGTAGGTGCGGAAGCGATGCTGGAAATAGCCCAGCGCCCCGTCGGCCTGGGCGAAGTCGCGCAAGGTGGATCCGCCCGCGGCGATCGCCTCCTGCAGGACCGCCTTGATCTCGGGGACCAGCTTTGCCAGGCGCCGCCCGCTGATCCCGCCGGCGGGCTTGAACGGCGAGATCCGGGCCCGGTTCAGCGCCTCGCAGACGTAGATGTTGCCCAGGCCCGCGACGATCCTCTGGTCCAGAAGGAGCGTCTTCGGGCCCTGTCGGCGGTTCGCGAAGGCCGACTTGAGGTGAGCGGCGTCGAAGGCGTCCGACAACGGCTCCGGCCCCAGGCCGGCGAACCAGGGGTGCAGGTGCAGGGTCGCGGTGTTGACGAGGGCCATGTAGCCGAAGCGGCGAGGGTCGTAATAGGTCACCCGCGCCCCGGCCTCGGTCTCGAAGACGATGTGGGCGTGCTTGGGGTCCGGGTCGGGGGCGTAGTGGAACTGGCCCGGGCGGCTGGAGCCCTCGGGCCGGGCGATCTCGAACCGGCCGCTCATGCCCAGGTGCATCACCAGCGTGTCCTCGCGGTCCAGCCGCGCCAGCAGATATTTGGCCCGCCGCTCCAGTTTCTCGATCGTGGCGCCGGTCAGGAACTGTACGAAATTGGGCGGCAGGGGGAAGCGCAGGTCGGGACGCCGCGCTTCCACGCGCGCCAGCCGATGGCCTTCCAGCACGGGCGCCAGGCCACCCCGCACCGTCTCGACTTCGGGCAATTCAGGCATGCGCTTCCGCTTGGCACGCCATCGCTGGCGCGCCAAGGCCCCACCCGCTAAAGACGCCGCATGACGGGACCTTCGGCCACCTTCGGCTTCCGCGACGTCGACGCCTCCGAGAAGGCGAGCCTGGTGCGCGGCGTCTTCGACCGCGTGGCGAAGCGATACGACCTGATGAACGACCTGATGAGCGGGGGCGTGCACCGGCTCTGGAAGGACGCGGTGGCCGCGCGCCTCAATCCGCAGCCGGGCGAGGTGATCGTCGACTGCGCCGGCGGCACTGGCGACATGGCGCGGCGCTTCGCCAAGCTGGCCCGGCGGGCGCAGGAACGGCGGGGCGGGGCGGACGCGAAGGTGTTCGTGATTGACTACAACGCCGAGATGATCATGGCGGGCCGGGAGAAGGGCTCGCCGCCCGAGATGGCCTGGGCCGTGGGCGACGCGCAGCGGCTGCCACTGCCGGAGGGCTGCGCCGACGCCTATTCGATCAGCTTCGGCATCCGCAACGTGACCGACATCCCCGCCGCGCTGCGGGAGGCCCGGCGCGTGCTGAAGCCGGGCGGGCGGTTCATCTGCCTGGAGTTCTCGCGCCCCACGACCGAGGCGCTGCGCGCGGCCTACGACGCCTATTCGTTCAAGGTGATCCCCGAGATCGGGGCCCGCGTGGCCAACGACCGCGAGAGCTACCAGTACCTGGTGGAAAGCATCCGGCGGTTCCCCGACCAGAAGGCGTTCGCGGCGATGATCGCCGACGCCGGCTTCAGCCAGGTGGGCTGGACGAATTTCTCGGGCGGCGTGGCGGCCATGCACACCGGGCGGGCGATCTAGGCTCGATGGCCTCGCTGGGCGCCTATGGTCGGCTGTTCGGAGCCGGGTGGACGCTGGTCCGCAACGACGCCCTGCTGCCGCGCGAGCTGGACGCCTTCTATTCCCCCGCGGTGCGGGTGCTGGCCGACACGCTCCGGCTGTTCGCGACGCGGCGCCAGGGCCGCCCGGGCGAACGGCTGGCGCGGTCGCTGGAGGGGCTGGGGCCGGTGGCCATCAAGCTGGGCCAGCTCCTGTCCACGCGCGGCGACATCTTCGGACGCCAGTTCGCCGAGGATCTGGGGCATCTGAAGGACCGACTGCCGCCGTTTCCGATGGCGCAGGCGCGGGCGATCGTCGCCCAGGAGCTAGGCCGGCCGGTGGACGACGTGTTCGCCCGTTTCGGCGAGCCGGTGGCGGCGGCGTCCCTCGCCCAGGCGCATGACGCGACGCTGACGGACGGCCGGCGGGTGGCGGTGAAGGTGCTGCGCCCCGGCATCGAACGCCGCGTGGCGGCGGACTCGGCGGTGCTGGAGCTGGCCGCGCGCCTGCTGCAGCGCTGGGCGCCGCCGATCCGCCGGCTGGAGCCGGTGAAGTTCGCCGATACGGTGGTGCGGGCCACCGAGCTGGAGCTGGACCTGCGGCTGGAGGCGGCCGGCGCGGACGAGCTCGCCGAGGTCATGGCCAAGGACGGCTACATGTCGGCCCCGCGCGTGCTGTGGGAGGGGGTGGGCAAGCGGGTCCTCACCCTGGAATGGGCCGAGGGCCTTGCCCTGTCCGACGAGGCGGCGCTGAGCCAGCCGGGACTGGATCGCAAGACGCTGGCCGACAACCTAACCCGGGCGTTCCTGGCCCAGGCGCTGGACCACGGCGTCTTCCATGCCGACCTGCACGAGGGGAACCTGTTCGCGGCGGCTCCGGCCCGGCTGCAGGCGGTAGACTTCGGGATCATGGGCCGGCTGGGCGCGGTCGAGCGGCGCTACCTGGCCGAGATCCTGTGGGGCTTCCTGCAGCGGGACTATCCCCGGGTGGCCCAGGTGCATTTCGACGCCGGCTATGTGCCGAGCCGCCACAGCGTCGCCGCCTTCGCCCAGGCGCTGCGCGCGGTGGGCGAGCCGGTGTTCGGCCAGCGCGCCAACGCCGTGGCCATGAGCCGGGTGCTGACCCAGCTGTTTGAGATCACCGCCCTCTACGACATGCACCTGCGGCCCGAGCTGGTGCTGCTGCAGAAGACCATGATGACCGTCGAGGGCGTGGCCCGGCGGATCGATCCCGAACACGACATCTGGGCCGCCTCCGAGCCGGTCGTCCGCCGCTGGATCGCCCGCGAGCTCTCGCCCGTCAGCCGCGTGAAGCAGTTCGCGGGCGAGGCCGAGACCGCGCTGCGCAACATCGCCCGCCTGAGCCAGCCGGTGGCCGTCGTCGAGGCCGAGCCGCCGAGAAGCAACGCCTTTCTCTGGTTCGCCCTGGGCGCGCTGGTCTCGGGCGTGGCGTTCCTGGCCGGCGGCTGGCTCACGTAGAGCCTGTGAGCCTAGGCCTCGTCGTCGTCGCGGCTGCGGCGGGAGGCCTGCCGGCGGGCCTCGCGAGCCTTCTGTTCTTCCCAGTAGGCCATGCCTTCATCGGGCTTGAACATGGTGCGCGGCGCGCCGGCCTTGCTGGCGACGGCGAAGACGTTGCCCTTGGGGTCGTAGAACAGCCGATCGCCGTTGTTGCGGGTGAGCGTCAGCGTGCCCTTCGGCGGGTTCGAGACGAAGCCGTGAGCCTTCTGAACGAACGCCTCGACGGTGTCGGCGCCGAACGCGCGGCCGTTGCGGTCGAAGGCGCGCTGGGCGTTTTCCTGGGCGGAGTATCGGCGGCTGGCCGACCACATGGGCTTGCCGTCGACCTCGGGGACCGGCTCGCGGCGGCGATCCTCCCGCGGTCCATTGTCCGAACGGAAGCTGGCGTCGGAGCCGGCGTCGTCGGCGCTGGCGGCCATCTGGGTTCCGGCGGCCTGCTTCTGCGCCACGGCCGAGGGGCCATTGTCGCAGGCGGCGAGGATCAGGGTCGCGCCGGCGAGCAGGAGGGCCGCCCTTGCAATCGTCGATTTAGCCATCTCGTCTTCCGTCTTATGGTCGAGCTGGAACAAAGAATGAACACAAGCTGTGGCGTTTGTCGAGTCCCGCCGGATGACCTACATCGGAGCCCTCTTTGACGGGGTGTCGGGCCTTGGCCGAGCAACGGGTTCTCCTCATCGTCGGCGGCGGGATCGCGGCCTACAAGGCGCTGGAACTGACCCGGCTCCTGCGCAAGGCCGGCGTTGCGGTCCGGCCGATCCTGACCAAGGCGGGCCACGAGTTCGTGACGCCGCTGAGCCTGTCGGCCCTCAGCGAGGACAAGGTCTATTCCGAGCTCTTCAGCCTCACCGACGAGGCGGAGATGGGCCACATCGAGCTCAGCCGCTCGGCCGACCTGGTGGTGGTCGCGCCGGCCACCGCCGACCTGATGGCCAAGGCCGCCAACGGCCTCGCGAGCGACCTGGCCTCGACGACGATCCTGGCCACCGACAAGCCGGTGCTGATGGCGCCGGCCATGAACGTGCGGATGTGGGAGCACGCGGCGACCCGCCGGAATTTCGAGCGTCTGAAGGCGGACGGCGTGCTGTTCGTGGGGCCCGACGAGGGCGCCATGGCCTGCGGCGAGTTCGGGCCGGGGCGGATGGCCGAGCCGCCGGCGATCCTTGAGGCGATCCTCACCGCGCTCAGCGGCGCGGCGGCGCGGCCGCTGGCGGGCAAGCGCGCGATCGTCACCGCGGGCCCGACCGCCGAGCCTATCGATCCGGTCCGGTTCCTCAGCAACCGCTCGTCGGGCAAGCAGGGCTACGCCATCGCCTCGGCGCTGGCGGCGCTGGGGGCGGAGGTGACGCTGGTCAGCGGGCCCACCGCCCTGACCGCGCCGGCGGGCGTGAAGCGCGTGAACGTGGAGACCGCGCGGGAGATGCTGGCCGCCTGCGAGGCGGCGCTGCCCGCCGACATCGCGGTCTGCGTCGCGGCGGTGGCCGACTGGCGGCCCGAGGCCGTCGGAACGGGCAAGATCAAGAAGGGCGCGGGCGGCCCCCCGGCCATCGCCCTGGTGGAGAACCCCGACATCCTGGCGACGCTGTCGAAGGCAGGCGCGCGGCCGAAGCTGGTCGTAGGCTTCGCCGCCGAGACCAACGACGTGGAGGCCTATGCCCAGGCCAAGCTGGAGCGGAAGGGCTGCGACTGGATCGTGGCCAACGACGTCAGCATCGAGGGGACCATGGGCGGCGACCAGAACGCCGTCGCCATAGTCTCGAGGGGTGGAATCGAGCGATGGGACCGCATGGCCAAGGGCGAGGTCGCCCGCCGGCTGGCCGCCCGCATCGCCGAGGAATTCTGAGTGTCCCCCACCGTCCCGATCACCCGCCTGCCGCACGGCCAGGGCCTCCCGCTCCCGGCCTATGAGACCTCGCAGGCGGCGGGCATGGACCTGCGCGCGGCGGTCCCGGCGGACGAGCCCCTGGTGCTGCATCCGGGCGACCGGTTCGCGGTGCCGACGGGGCTGGCCTTCGCCCTGCCGGCCGGCTTCGAGGCCCAGGTGCGGCCGCGATCGGGCCTGGCGTTCAAGAACGGCGTCACCTGCCTCAACAGCCCCGGCACCATCGACGCGGACTATCGCGGCGAGGTGAAGGTGATCCTGATCAACCACGGCCCCGAGGCCTTCACGATCCGCCGGGGCGACCGCATCGCCCAGCTGGTGATCGCGCCGGTGGTCCAGGCTGCCTGGGCGGAGGTCGAGAGCCTGGACGAGACCGCCCGCGGCGCCGGCGGCTTCGGGTCCACCGGTTCCGGCTGACCGCAAGGAACAAGCTCCGCCTGCAGCGGTTCTCACCCCTGCGTGCGGATAGCCACCTACAATGTGAACGGCGTCAACGGCCGGCTGGACACCCTCCTGGCGTGGCTGGAAGAGACGCGGCCCGATGTCGTCTGCCTGCAGGAACTGAAGGCGCCGGAGGAGAAGTTCCCCGAAACGGCCCTGCGCCGCGCGGGCTACGAGGCGGTGTGGCACGGGCAGAGCCGCTGGAACGGCGTGGCGATCCTCGCCCGGGGCCGCCGCCCGATCGAGACGCGGCGGGGCCTGCCCGGCGACCGGGGCGACATCCAGAGCCGCTATGTGGAGGCGGCGGTGAATGGGGTGCTGGTCGCCTCGCTCTATGCCCCGAACGGCAATCCGCAGCCGGGGCCCAAGTTCGAGTTCAAGACGGCCTGGCTGGCCCGGCTGGAACAGCACGCCGAAAGCCTGCTGGCCACCGGCCAGCCGGTGGTGCTGGCCGGCGATTTCAACATCATCCCCGAGCCGCGGGACGTCTATGCGCCGGAGCGCTGGCTGGACGACGCCCTGTTCCACCCCAATGTGCGGGCGGCCTATGCGCGGCTCCTGGCGCAGGGCTGGACCGACGCGCTGCGGACGCGGTTCCCGGACGAGCGGGTCTACACCTTCTGGAAGTACTGGCGCGGCGCGCTGGAGCGCGACGCCGGCCTGCGCATCGACCACCTGCTCTTGAGTCCGGCAGCGGCGCCGCGGCTGAGGGACGCCGGCGTCGACCGGGCGTTCCGCGCGCGCGCCGGCGCCAGCGACCACGCGGCGGTGTGGGTGGAGCTGGCCGAGGCTTAGCCGAAGACGCCGGGCCTACCGCGGCGGCCTGACGTAGCCGCGGATGTTCTCGTCGATGGCCTGGGCGATGGCGAGGGTGCGGGCGTCGCCGGCGTGGGGGCCGATGAGCTGGGCGCCCACGGGAAGGCCGCCGGCGGTGAACCCGACGGGCACGGCGGTGGCGGGGAGGCGCAGGGCCGTCGCCACCGAGATCCAGGTCAGCATCGAGTTGTAGGGCAGCGTCCGGCCGTCGGAGGTGGCGAGGGTGCGGCGCTGGAACGGGCGCCTGTCGTGCGGGAAAGCGGCCACCGGCGCGATGGGGGCCAGGATCGCGTGCCAGCCCTCGAACGCGCCCGCGATCTCGGTGCGCAGGCGGGCCCTGACGGCGTCGGCGGCCATCCACTCCGTATGTCGGGCGGTGTAGGCCATGACCATGGCGGCGTTGGACAGGGGACCGGCCCGCTCCACCTGTCCGCGCATGACGAAGCGCATCCGCTCCATGCCGCGCAGCGTCTTGGGCGGCAGGTCCTCGCCCAGCACTCCGCCCAGGAGGGTCATGTAGGCGTGCAGCAGGGCGCGCATGTCGACCGGGCTGGGGATGGTCTCGACCTCGACGCCGGCCTCGCGCAGCTGGTCGGCGAAGGCCTGGATCGCGGCGCGCACCTCGGAATCGAGCGGGCAGAGCGGATCGTCCAGCCAGAGGCCGATGCGGGTCTCCTTGAGGTAGGCGGGATCGGCTTTGGGCGCGCGGGGGCCGTTCTCGATCACCGACAGCAGCAGGCGCAGGTCACGGGCGGACCGCGCCATCGGGCCGATGACGTTCAGGTCGCGTTCGACGTGGGAGCCGGGGGCCGGCGGGACGTGGCCGCGCTGGCTGACCAGTCCCCAGGTCGGCTTGTGGCTGAACACGCCGCAGAAGCTGGCGGGAACGCGCAGGGAGCCGCCGATGTCGGAGCCGATCTCCAGCGGCGTCACCCCCGCCGCGAGCGCCGCCGCCGCGCCGCCCGACGAGCCGCCGGGCGTCCGCTTGAGGTCCCAGGGGTTGTTGGTGGCGCCGTAGAGGGCGTTGGCGCTCTGCCAGTCGGCGGCCAGGACAGGCACGTTGGTCTTGCCCCAGACGATCGCCCCGGCCCGCCGGGCATGGCCCACGGCGGCGGCGTCCTCGGTCATCCGGCGGCGGAATCCGGGCAGGCCGGAGGAGGCGGCCATGCCGGCCACGTCGAAGGTGTCCTTCACCGTCATCGGCAGGCCGGCCAGCGGCCCCAGGACCTCGCCGCGCGCGCGGGCGTCGTCCAGCGCCCGGGCGCGCTCCAGCGCCCGCTCGGGATCGGCGGCCACCACGGCGTTCAGGTCGCCGTGCGTCTCGGCGTGGCGGGCGAGGACAGCCTTCAGCAGCTCCACCGCCGAGACGCGCCTGGAGGCCAGGGCGATGAGCTGGCTGGTGGCGTCCTGGTCGAGGAACTCGCCCATCAGCCTCAGGCCTTCGCGAAGCCCAGCACGTCCTGCATGTCGTAGAGGCCGGGCGGCCGGCCCGCGACCCATCTCGCCGCGGCCACCGCGCCGCGAGCGAACAGTCCCCGGTCGCGCGCCGAGTGGCTGAGGGTCAGGATCTCGTCGTCGGCGGCGAAGGTGACGCTGTGCTCGCCGACGATGCCGCCGCCGCGCAGCACCGAGAAGCCGATCTCCTGCGCCGGCCGCTCGCCGGTGATGCCGTCGCGGGCTCTACGGGCCACCTGGGAGAGGCTGACGCCCCGCCCCCGGGCGGCGGCCTCGCCCAGCATCAGGGCGGTGCCCGACGGGGCGTCGACCTTGTGCCGGTGATGGGCCTCGAAGATCTCGATGTCGTAGGTCTCGGCGGGCAGCGCCCGGGCCGCCTGGGCGACGAGGCCCATGAGCATGTTGAGGCCCAGGGAGTAGTTGCCGGCGAAGACGATGGGCGTGCGCCGGGCGGCCTCCGCGATGTCGGCCCGCTGGTCGTCGGTGGCGCCCGTGGCGCCGATCACCAGGGCGACGCCGGCCTGGCCCGCGCGCTGCGCCAGGGCGGCGGAGGCGGCCGGGGTCGTGAAGTCGATGACCACACCCGCGGCGGCCAGCGCCTCGTCCGCCGTGACCAAGCCCTCGCCCTCGGCCCCTGGACGGTCGAACCGGGCGACAAGGTCGAGCGTGGGATCGGCCCGGACGGCGGCGGTCACCGCCTGGCCCATGCGGCCCAGCGCGCCGGCGACGGCGATCTTGATCGGGGCGGCGGACAGGACGGTCTCTCCAGGTTTCCGGCGGGCCAACGCTAGTTCCCGCGCGCCGCGCGTCGGGTCAATGGCCGGTTGAGGCCGTCAGGCCTTCACCGCATGGTCCTTGAGCACGCCCAGCGGCACGATCGCCAGGGTCTCCTCGTGGGTGCTCTCCAGGACCACCTGCGGCGCGGCGCCGGAGTCGAGGGCTTCCTTCCAGCGCGGGGCGCACAGGCACCAGCGGTCTCCGGGCTTCAGGCCCGTGAAGCCGAGGTCGGGCCTGGGCGTCGACAGGTCGTTGCCCACGCTCTTGGAATAGCTGAGGAATTCGGCGGTCATCACGGCGCAGACCGTGTGCATGCCCACGTCGTGCGGACCGGTCTCGCAGCAGCCGTTGCGGAAGAACCCGGTCACCGGGTCCAGCGAACAGGGGACCAGTTCGCCGCCGAGGACATTCCGGGCGCCGGCGTCGTAGCGGATTGGGCGCGTAGCCATGGGCACATCCTAAACGCTAGAACCTGCGTATCGCCAATGCGCGAAGGAGCCGCCGTCCACATGAACCGCATCGCCCGCCCCCGACGCAGCGCGCTCTACCTGCCGGCGTCCAATGCGCGGGCGGTGGACAAGGCGCGCGCCCTGCCCTGCGACGTGGTGATCCTGGACCTGGAGGACGCGGTCGCGCCGGACGCCAAGGCCGAGGCCCGCGCTGGCGCGGTGGAGGCCGTGAAGGCCGGCGGCTTCGGGGGCCGCGAGGTGGTGATCCGGGTGAACGGCCTGGATACGCCGTGGGGCGAAGAGGATCTGGCCGCCGCGGTCGCGGCGCGCCCCGACGCGGTGCTGATCCCCAAGGTCTCGACGCCGGAAGACCTGTCCGCGGCCCGGGCGCGGCTGGGCGAGGGCCTGCCGATCTGGGCGATGATCGAGACCTGCGCGGCGATGTTCCGGCTGGACGGCCTGGGTGCGGAATCGGTGAACGTCGGCGTCGACGCCTGGGTGATCGGGTCCAACGACCTGGCCAAGGAGATGCGCTGCGTCCTCACCGTGGACCGCGAGCCGCTGGCGGCCGCCTTGTCGCTGGCCCTGATGGCCGCCCGCGCGCACCGCCTGACGATCCTGGACGGGGTGTTCAACGAGATCGCCGACGCCGAGGGCCTCGTGCGCCAGTGCGCTCAGGGCGCCGCCTTCGGCTTCGACGGCAAGACCCTGATCCATCCGACCCAGGTCGAGCCCGCCAACGCCGCCTTCACGCCCGATCCCGACGCCGTGGCCTGGGCCCGGACCGTCGTGAGCGCGTTCGAACAGCCGGAGAACGCCGGCCGGGGCGTGCTGAAGGTCGAGGGGCGCATGGTGGAGCGGCTGCACTTCGCCGAGGCCCAGCGGCTGCTGTCGGTCGCCGAGGCGATCGCCGCGCGGGAAGCCGCATGAGGCGGGCCGCGGCGCGATTGGCCCTCGGCCTGGCGGTGCTGGCCGCGCCCGCGGCGCGATCGCAGCCCGCCCAGGATCCGATCGACGCCCTGCTGCGGCCGCTGCCGAAGGACGCCGACGTCGAGGAGGAGGCCGAGGCGGCTCCGGCCTCGTCAGACGCGGCACAAGATCCGGCGCTGCCCGCCGGGCCGCAGCCCTACCGCCCCTACGTCCCGCCGCCGCATCCGACCCTGACCGCCCCGGTCTTCGTGCATGAGACCGGCAAGAATCCCGACCCGCCGGCCACGCCGACCGAGGCGGCCTACGACAGCCGCCTGCGCTCTTCGGCGGCATCCGTGCAGGGCTTTCAGGGACCGATGGACGGGGGCTGGACGCTCTCGGCGGGCGGACAGGCGCTGTATGCCCTGCAGCTCACCGACCGGAACGGGACGGTGGAGGGCGCCTGGCGCGACCTGCGGCGAAGCGGGGCGCTGGACGCCTACGGCTTCTTCGACATCATCGAGCGGACGGGCGGCCGCCTCACGTTCCGCTTCGCGGACGGGATCGTGGCGGAGTTGCATCCGGACGGCGGACGATGGACAGGAGAGCTCGTCGAAGGCGCGCGGCGTGAGACGGTGAGCCTGATCCGACGCTAGCCAATCCCGCCTTTGTCATCCCGGTTTTGGCGCAGCCAAAGACCGGGACCCCGATCTGTTGCGGCGGGGAAGGGGCGAACCGGCGCCGCTGTGATTGCTGGGCTGAAGCAACACATCGGGGTCCCGGTCTTCGCTTCGCGAAACCGGGATGACAGAGGGGGGTTACAGGCCCAGGGCCACTTTCGCCGCCGCAATCGCCTCCGCCAGGGCGTCCGGGGCATAGGCCTCCGCCGTCCCCACGCCCCACACCGGTCCCGGCCAGGCGGGGTCGTCGGCGCGGCGGCCGACCACATGGATGTGGAGCTGGGGCGTGACGTTGCCGAGCTGGCCGACGTTGAGCTTCTCGACGGGGCGGCCCAGGGCGGCGCCCACGGCCCGGACCGCGGCGCCGGCGCGCACGATCTCTTCCATCAGGGCGGCGCGGTCGTTCGCGGACAGGTCCTCCAGTTCGCGAGCGCCCGCGACGCGCGGGATCAGGACGATCCAGGCATAGCGCGCGTCCGCCTGCAGACGCACATGGCTGAGCGCCAGGTCGCCCAGCGCTTCGGAGGTCGGCGGGAAGGCGGGTTGCAGCTCGAACATGGCCGATAGCGCGTGCGGCATTGCAGCATGGGCGTCAACGGGCTACGGACCCGCCGACATTTCAACACGGAGCAGTATCATGGCGAAGAAGCCCATTCGCGTGGCGGTCACCGGCGCGGCCGGCAACATCGGTTACGCCCTGCTGTTCCGCATCGCCTCGGGCGAGATGCTGGGCAAGGACCAGCCGGTGATCCTGCAACTGCTGGAGATCCCGGTCGAAGGTCCGCAGAAGGCGCTGAAGGGCGTCGCCATGGAACTGGAAGACTGCGCCTTCCCGCTGCTGCAGGACATGGTGCTGACCGGCGACGCCGACGTGGCCTTCAAGGACGCGAACTGGTGCCTGCTGGTGGGTTCCAAGCCGCGCGGCCCCGGCATGGAGCGCGCCGACCTCCTGAAGGACAACGGCAAGATCTTCATCGCCCAGGGCCAGTCCATCGACAAGGTCGCGGCCGATGACGCCCGGGTCGCGGTGGTGGGCAACCCCTGCAACACCAACGTGATGATCGCCGCCAGCCAGGCCAAGCGCCTGACCGCCGACCGCTTCACCGCCATGGTGCGCCTGGACGAGAACCGCGGCCGCGCCCAGCTGGCCAAGAAGGCGGGCGTGTCGATCAACGAGGTCAGCGACCTCTTCATCTACGGCAACCACAGCCCGACGATGTTCGCCGACTTCACCCACGCCAAGATCGGCGGCAAGGCGGCGGCCGACGTGATCAACGACCGCGCCTGGCTCGAGAATGAGTACCTGCCCACCGTCGGCAAGCGCGGCGCGGCGATCATCGACGCCCGCGGCCAGTCCTCGGCGGCGTCGGCGGCCAACGCCCTGATCGACCATGTCCGCGACCTGTCGACCCCCGGCGCCATCCACTCGGTGGCGGTGTCCAGCGAGGGCCGCTACGGCTTCGCCGAAGGGGTCTGGGCCGGCATGCCGGTGAAGACCACCGCGCCGGGCGCGTACGAGGTCATCACGTCCTACGAGATGGACGACTTCGCCAAGTCGAAGATCAAGATCACCAACGACGAGCTGATCGGCGAGCGCGACACCGTCAAGGATATGATCGGCTAAGGCGCGAAGCGCCGCTTCCGCCACGCGGGAGACGTGCGCGCCGCAGCGATTGAGGGGGCCGCGCGGCATGTCCGGCGGCCCCTTCTTCATTTCTGAGGTGCGCCAGCGCGGGGAAGAGCACCGCCAAGACGCCAAGGACGCAAAGAGTCCGAAGCGCCGAGAGCCCCTTGGCGAACTTGGCGTCTTGGCGGTTCCGGACGGCGCCAGCGGCGCCCGGCTCAAGCCGGCTGGAAGAGGGCGAATTCTTCCTGCATGGCCTTGCTCACGGCCGGTCGGGCCATAAGGCGCTGCTGGTAGGCCTGGATGGCGGGGTACGGCGAGAAGTCCAGCTTCACCGCCATGTTCCAGTTGAGCACCGCGGCCAGGTAGGCGTCGGCGACGCTGAACTCGTCCAGCAGCCATTCGCGCCCGGTCAGGTGGTCGTTGAGATAGGCCAGGCGGGAGGCGGCGTCCTCCTCGGCCTGGGCCTTGCCGTCCGCCGGCCAGGTCGGGCTGAGCAGGGGGGTGAACACCGTCTTGTGCAGCTCCGAGCCGATGAAGCTCAGCCACTGCTGGAGCTGGTAGCGGGCGACGCCCGACGGCGCGAGGCCCGCCTCGGGCTTCCGGTCGGCGAGGTACTGCAGGATCGCCGCGTTCTCGGTGAGCACGAGGCCGTCGTCGGTGCGGAGCGCCGGCACGAGGCCCTTGGGGTTGATCCGCCGGTAGTCCTCGCCCGAGGCGGTTCGGCCGGCCTTGGTGTCGACCCTCTGGAACGCGGCCTCCTGGCCGCTCTCGTACAGCGTGATGCGGCTGGCCAACGAGCAGGCGAGCGGCGAGAAATAGATGTCCATGGGATCCTCCCGGGGGCGCTGTTGATATTCGTACCGTTTCGCACAAAATAGAGGCGGTCAAGGATTCTTTGCGGAATGGTACAAAAAGAGCCGAAGCCTCGGGGCCGGCCGCGTTCGTTCGATCCGCACGAGGTGCTGGATCGCGCGCGCGCCGTGTTCTGGAACCTGGGCTACGCGGCCACGTCGCTGGACGACCTGGCCGCGGCGACCGGCCTGAATCGTCCGAGCCTCTACGCGGCGTTCGGCGACAAGCATGCGCTCTACATGGCCGCGCTCGACCGCTCGCGGCAGGAGGCGGGCGCCGCGCTCTCGGCGGCGCTGGCGACGGCGTTGCCGCTCCGGCAGGTCCTGGGGGTCATCTTCGACCGGACCGTCGACATCTATCGCGCCGGCGAGGCCGGTCAGCGCGGCTGTTTCCTGATCGGCACGGCGGTCACCCAGGCCGTGGACGATCCGGCGGCGCGGGACCTGCTCTCCCGATTCATCGCCGAGACGGACGCGGCCTTCACCGGCCGGTTCGAGCGCAGCGCGGCCGAGTTGGCGCCCGGCGTGACGCCGACCATCGCAGGGCCCATGGCGAGCGCCACGTTCCATACGCTGGCGGTGCGGGCCCGAACGGGTGTCGGCGGCCCGGAGCTGAAGGCGATCGGCCGCGGGGCGGTGGCGCTGATCTGCGGGCCCGCTGCCCACGCATGAAAAAGGGCGGCCAGGCCGGCCGCCCTCGTTCAGGCTTCGCCGAAGAGACTACTTCTTCTTCAGCATGCCCTTGATCTCGGCCTGGGTGGCGTTGACCGTCGCGGCGCCGCCATCGACGGCGAGGCTGGACGTGTCGACCGCGAAGGTGTCGGCGCCCATCTTGATGGTGGCCGTCTTCTTGCCGTCGGCGCCGGTCTTCACGTCGGAGATCTTGCCGATGGTGGCGCCGGTGTTGTCCTTCACGTCCATGCCGGTGGTGACGCTGACGTCGGCGCCGGCCGCCGAAGCGCTGGCGGCGGAAGCGCCGGTGGCGCTCGCGCCAGTGGAGGTGGTGGCCGTGTCGTCAGCCGGCGGCGTCGCGGCCGTGGCCGGAGTCGCCGGCGTGGCCGACGAGACACCGGGTTCGGCGGGCGTCGCCGGGGTGGCCGGTGTCGCCGGCGTCGCGGCCGTGGACGGCGGCGTCGCAGGATTGGCGCTCTGCGCCAGGGCCGGCGCGGAGGTCAGGGCGAGCGCCGCAGCTGCGGCGAAGGCAAGGCGTTTGTTCATAGGCATGCATGCTCCCATATGCGCGCCCCCGCACCCGGCTTCACACAACCCATAGCGCCGGTGATGGTTCCTCACGCTGAAGCTCCCCCTGCGTGACAGACCGCCGCAGCAAGCGTTGTCCGCCTGGGCCCGGGTCTATAGGTTGGCGCTTCTTTTCAGACAGAGCCCGGGGGACGGGGCAAAGCGCGCATGGATCAGGTCGAGAAACGCACCTTCACGGACGAGGAGGCGCTGAGCTTCCACCGCTACCCGACGCCCGGGAAGATCGGCGTCACGGCCACCAAGCCGATGAGCACGCAGCGGGACCTCAGCCTGGCCTATTCCCCGGGCGTGGCCGTGCCGGTCCTGGCCATCGCGAAGGATCCCGAGCTGGCCTACGAGTACACGTCCAAGGGCAACCTGGTGGCCGTGATCTCGAACGGCACCGCCATTCTCGGCCTGGGCAACCTGGGCGCGCTGGCGTCGAAGCCGGTGATGGAAGGCAAGGGCGTGCTGTTCAAGCGCTTCGCCGACGTCGACGCGATCGACGTGGAGATGAGCTGCACCGATCCCGACGAGATCATCACGGTGGTCAAGAACATCGGGGTCACCTACGGCGGCATCAACCTGGAAGACATCCGGTCCCCCGACTGCTTCCGGATCGAGACCGAGCTGCAGGAGCTGCTCGACATCCCGGTCTTCCACGACGACCAGCACGGCACCGCCATCATCTGCTCGGCGGGCCTGATCAACGCCTGCGAGATCACCGGCCGCAAGCTGTCGGAAGTGAAGGTGGTCCTGAACGGCCCCGGCGCGGCGGGGATCGCCACCCTGGGCCTGATCAAGGCCATGGGGGTGAAGCCGGAGAACGTGATCGCCGTCGACCGCAAGGGCGTGCTGTACCGCGGCCGCCAGGAGGACATGAACCAGTGGAAGTCCGCCCACGCGGTCGAGACCGACAAGCGGACGCTGGCCGAAGCGCTGGTCGGCGCGGACGTGTTCATCGGCGTGTCGGCCAAGGGCGCCCTGACCAAGGACCTGGTCGAGACGATGGCCCCGCGACCGATCATCTTCGCCATGGCCAATCCGGACCCCGAGATCACGCCGGAGGAAGTCTATGAGGTCCGCCCCGACGCCATCGTGGCCACCGGGCGCAGCGACTATCCGAACCAGGTCAACAACGTGCTGGCCTTCCCCTACCTGTTCCGGGGGGCGCTGGACGTGCGCGCCCGGCAGATCAACATGGAGATGAAGATCGCCACGGCGAACGCCCTGGCGATGCTCGCGCGGGAGGACGTGCCGGACGAGGTGGCCGCCGCCTACCACGGCGCCCAGCTGAAGTTCGGGCCCGAGTACATCATCCCCACGCCCTTCGACCCGCGGCTGCTCGCCTACATCCCGCCGTTCGTCGCCCAGGCGGCCATGGACACCGGCGTGGCCCGCAAGCCGATCGCCGACATGGACGCCTACCGCGCCTCGCTGGCGCAGCGGATGGACCCCACCGCCGCCTTCCTGCAGAAGCTGCAGGGGGTGGTGCTCAGCGGGCCGCGCAAGACCATCGTCTTCGCCGAGGGCGAGGAGCAGAGCGTCATCCGGGCCGCCTACGCCTTCCAGACCCAGGGCCTGGGCAAGGCGATCCTGGTGGGCCGCGAAGACCTGGTGCACGAGAACATGCGCGCGGCGGGCCTCGACCCGGACGAGGCCAATATCGAGGTGCTGAACGCGCGGGTCTCGCACCACAACCAGGCCTCGGTGGACTATCTCTATGGGCGTCTCCAGCGCGAGGGCTATCTGCGCCGCGACGTCCAGCGCCTGATCAACCAGGACCGCAACAGCTTCGGCGCCGCCCTGGTCGCCCTGGGCCATGCCGACGGCATGGTCACCGGCGTGACCCGCAACTTCGACCAGGTGCTGGAAGAGGTGCTCAACGTCATCGACCCCGCGCCGGATGGGCGGGTGATCGGGATGAGCGTGGTCATGGCCAAGGGCCACACCCTGTTCATCGCCGACACCAACGTCACCGAGATGCCGGTGGCGGAAGAGCTGGTGGAGATCGGGATCGAGGCCGCGCGCGCGGTCCGCACCCTGGGCTACGAGCCGCGGGTCGCCTTCATGAGCTATTCCACCTTCGGCAACCCGATGGGCGAGCGGTCGGAGCGGGTGCGCGACGCCGTCGCCATGCTGGACGAGATGGAGGGCATCGATTTCGAGTACGAAGGCGAGATGCCGCCCGAACTGGCGCTGGATCCGGAAAGCCGCGGCGCCTATCCGTTCATGCGCCTGACCGGCCCGGCAAACGTGCTGATCATGCCGGCGATCCACTCGGCGGCGATCTCGACCCAGCTGGTCAAGTCGCTGGGCGGGGCCGAGGTGCTGGGGCCGATCCTGCTGGGCCTGTCCAAGCCGGTGCAGATCTGCCCGCTGGGCGCGTCGGTCTCCAAGATCCTGAACATGGCCACCATGTGCGCCTACGACCGACCGCCCGCCGACTGAAACAGGCGTTTCGTCGAGGCCGGCTATCCGGCCGGCCGTCCGACGAAATAACCTCCGACACGCGCGTATCGGCGTAGCGTTGCGGTGGAGTGAGGGTCGTGTCGTCCAGCTATCTCATGACGCTCGACCCGCCGTATGAACTGGGCGACGACGCGACCACCTTCACCTTCGGCGGCTGGACCGAGGTGAATGACGAGGGCGCGCCGCGGGTTGCGCTGAGCCTCAACGGCCGCCCGGCGCCGCTGACGGTCTATCCGCGCCCGCAGGTCCGCGACCATTTCCCCGGCATCCGCGTGCGCGGCGTCCGGGCCGAGGTCGACTTCGCCGCCTTCCTGGCGGGCGTCGACCTGCAGCAGGACCGCGGCGGCTTCCTGATCGAGGCCGAACTGCGCTCGGACCACCGGGTGCGGGTGTTCGAGTACGCGGTCAGCCCGGGCTGGATGCGCCGGGTGTTCGGCGAGGGCCCGCGGGCGCGGCCCACGCCTCCGGCGCACCTGCAGATCCGCGTCGCCGGCGCGGCCGCGGGCGCGTACTGCCGTACGGGCGAGGCGGAGGCCGGGCGTGTCGTGGCGATAGCGGCGGAGGCGGGCTTCCCCTTCACGCCCGGGCAGCAGGTGCTGGATTTCGGGAGCGGGCCCGGCCGCCTGATCTCGGCGCTCGCGCCGCGCCATCCGGGGGTCCGCTTCCACGGTACGGACATCGATCCCGAGGCGATCGGCTGGGCGCAGCAGGCGCTGGCGGATTTCGGCGTATTCGGCGTCAACCCCCACCTGCCGCCCATGGCCTATGCGGACGGGACGTTCGACCTGGTCTTCAGCCTGTCGACCTTCACCCACATGCCCGAGGATCACCAGTTCGCCTGGCTGGACGAACTGCGCCGCGTGCTGAAGCCGGGCGGCCTGCTGCTCACCACGATCATGAATCCGTTCGCCTACGACCTGCCGCCGCACATCGCCGCGGCGGCGAGGTCGCACGGATTCGCCTATTGGGCGGACGCGGCCGAGACCGAGGGCTTGCCAAGTTTCTATCGCCTCGCCTACCACACGCACGACTACGTGCGCCGGACCTGGACGCGTGGTTTCGAGGTGCTCCGCATCGGCGGGCACGACCTCAACGACACACAGGATTCGGTTCTTCTCCGACGGATCTAACCCTCGCCAGGCCGTCCCAACCGCTCGCGCCGAGCGGACGCCGGCGCGTGGCCGGAGGGTGAGATGAGCGCGCCCTACAGCCTCGGCATCGATTTCGGGACGACCAACACCGTCCTCAGCCTGGCCGATGAGTCGGGCCCGGCCAGGCTGGTGCGGTTTCCGGCGCCGGAGGGAGAGCTGTTCGCCTTCCGGTCCTGCCTATCGTTCTACGCGCCTCCGGACGTCCCCAGCGAGCGGTCGATCGCGGCTGGCCCCTGGGCCATCGAGGCCTATGTGGAGGACCCGGCCGAGACCCGGTTCATCCAGTCGTTCAAGAGCTTCGCGGCCCAGGAGAGCTTCACCGAGACCCAGATCCTGGGGCGACGCTACCGGTTCGAAGACCTACTCTCCACCTTCCTCCTCAAGGTCCGGGACTATGCCGGGGGTGAGCTCACCGGCCTGCCGGAGCGGGTGATCGTCGGCCGGCCGGTGAAGTTCGTGGGCGGTTCGCCCAACGAAGCCCTCGCCCTCTCGCGCTATGAGACCGCCTTCCACCGGATGGGCGTGAAGGAGGTGCTCTACGCCTACGAGCCGGTGGGCGCCGCCTTCTTCTTCGCCCGTGAGCTCGACCACGACGCCACCGTGCTGGTCGGCGACTTCGGCGGCGGCACGTCGGATTTCTCGATCATCCGGTTCGAGCGCGAGGCGGGGGCAATGCGGGCCATTCCGCTGGGCCGCGCCGGCGTGGGCGTGGCGGGGGATGCGTTCGACTATCGGATCATCGACAACCTGGTGTCGCCCGAGCTGGGCAAGGGGTCGAGCTACACCTCCATGGGCAAGGTGCTGCCGACGCCCAACCGCTACTACGCCGCCTTCGCCCGCTGGGACCAACTCGCCCTGATGCGGGCGAGCCGCGACATGCGCGAGATCCGCCGGCTCGAGCGCGACGCGGTGGAGCCGGAGAAGATCGCTCGCCTGATCGAAACCCTGGACGAGAACTACGGCTACCGGCTCTACCGCGCCGTCTCGCGGCTGAAGGAGGCGCTGTCGTCGCAGGACGCCGCCGAGTTCCGGTTCGAGGCGGGCTCCATCGGCATCGTGCGCGATGTGGCGCGCTCCACCTTCGAGGGCTGGATCGCGCCGGAGCTGGGCCAGATCGAGACCGCCGTGGACGCCGCGCTCGCCGACGCCGGCCTGACGCCGCAGGGGGTGGACCGGGTGTTCCTGACGGGCGGGTCCTCGCTGGTGCCGGCGGTGCGGGCGATCTTCCATCGCCGCTTCGAGCCCGGAAGGATCGAGACGGGCGCGGAGCTGGAGTCGATCGCAGCTGGACTCGCGCTAATGGCGAGGGAATCCGATTTGAGCCGCTGGACCTCGCGTGTGGGGTGAATTCCTGCGTGGGAAGTCGGTCGTAACCCGCTGACTCGGCAAAAGTTTCGTCACAGTTTTATTGATCGGTCGCGAAGCCTCGCCGTAGGAACGGCCCCGATCGCGGAGCCTTTGCCTCGCCAGTATGGCGGGTCTCATCTGTTCAGGCGGCGCACCTTGGGCGTCGCGGCGGTTCCGGGCGCTGGCGTTGGCGGTGCTCTGTGGCGTTCTCGTTTTTCCTGGCGGCGTGCGTGCGCAGGATTGCGTCGAGCGGATGAGCCGCGTGCCCATGGCCTCGCCTGCCGGACCCTCGGCGCCTGCATACCGCGCTGCGATGATGCGCAGCGGGCCCAAGCCGCGCCCTGTGGCGAAGGCCAGGCCGCAGGTCGTCAGGGCCAGCGGACCCGCGGTTCGCAAGGCCCGCCCGGTTCGCAAGGCCGTCGCGCACCGGCCCGCACGCAGGAAGGCGGTCGCGCGCCGCGTCGCCGTCGCGAAGCCCGCCCGGGTCTATCCGACGCCCACCCCGATGCCTGTCGCCGCGGCCCGGCTGGCGACGCCGCTCTCCTATGCGCTGGTGTCCGCCACGATCTGCGAGACCGGCCCCGCGGCCGCGCCGGTCGCGCCGCCGAGGCTGGCCATGGCCCGCGCGCCTCTGGAGCCCGAAGCCACGACGCCCGGACCCGACACCGGGACCTTCGCGCCGCCCTTCGTCGCGCCGGGACCCGGGGGCGAGGGGCCGGTCCTGATCAGCCCTGGAACGCCCGGCAACCCGCCGATCCCGCCCATCGCGCCGCCCGGCGAAGAGCCGCCCACCGTCTCGCCGCCGGTCACCCAACCGCCTACGGGAGAACCGCCCGTGACGCCGCCGGGCGAAGAGCCGCCGACGGTGACGCCGCCGCCGGTCGCGCCGCCCATCGATGAGCCGCCGACGGTGTTCCCGCCGGGCATGGAGCCGCCGATCGCCCCGCCGCCGGTGACGCCGGTGACACCGGTTCCGGAACCGGGGACCTGGGCGCTCATGATCCTCGGCTTCGGCCTGCTGGGCGCGAGGCTGAGGCGGCGGCGGGAAGCGCGGGTCTGAACCCTCGCCTACTTCTTCCGCAGCGTGGGGCTCTCCAGGTCGAGCTCCCCGACCGGGATCACCTCCAGTGTCGGCAGCTTGGCCTTGAGGGCGGCCGTGAAGGCCTTGGCGTCGCCGGCGACGACGACGCTGGCCTGGGCCGGGTCGAACGCGCGACGGGCGAATGCCTGCACCTGGGCGGCGTCGACGGCCTCGACCTTCGTGGTGTAGCGGCCGATCTCGTCCAGCGGGACGCCGTAGAGGGCGAGGTTGCCGAGGATGTCGGCGAGGCCGCCTGAGGTCGCCAGGTCGCGGCCATAGTCGCCCACGAGCACCGATTTGCGGGCCTTCAGCTCGTCGGCCCCCGCCGGCGTGGCCGCCAGCTTGACGAGCTCGGCGTTGATCAGCTCCAGCACCTCGGGCGCCGACTCGTTCTTGGTCTGGGCGCTGGCGCGGAACGAGCCCGTGGTGCGCGCGGTCGAGAGGCTGGCCCGGGCGCCATAGGACAGGCCGCGCTTGATACGGATCTCCTGGTTCAGGCGGGCCGAATAGCCGCCCCCCAGCACCGTCGTCGCCACCATGGCAGGATAGTAGTCGGGATCGCCCCGGGCGATGGCCGGCTTCATCACGTTGACCGACGCCTGTCCGGTGCCCGGGATGTCGATGGCGATGGCGCGCGGCTTGCCCGCGGGCGTGATCGCGGGCGCCGGCGCCAGGGGCGATGCGGGCTTGCGCCATCCGCCGAAGGCCGCTTTCGCCAGTTCGAAGCCCTGCTCGGCCGAGATGTCGCCGGTCAGGACGAGGACGGCGTTGTCCGGCCGGAACCAGGCCCCGTGGAGCGCCGCCAGGTCGGTCGTCTTCAGGCGGGCCAGGGACGCGGGCGTGCCCTGCGGCGCGTGGCCGAACGGGGTGCCGCCATAGATGACCGGCGCCGCGGCGAAGCCCGCCACGGAACCGGGTTGCTGATAGGCGACGCGCAGGCCGTCCAGGGCCTGTTCGCGCTGGCGGTCCAACTCCTCGGCGGCGAAGGCCGGGTTCTGGGTGACGTCGGCCATGATCCCCAGGGCCGCGGGCAGCTTGTCGGGCATGGCCGAAAGCGTGACGGACGAGGATTCGAGGCCGCCGCCGGACGAGAGGCTGGCCCCGAGGCTCTCGACCTCGCTGGCGATCTGCTGGGCCGAACGCGTCTTCGTGCCCTCGGTCAGCATGCCGGCCATCATGTTGGCGGCGCCGGCGAGGCCCTGAGGGTCCGCCCAGGCGCCGGTCTTGACGGTGAGGTCGGCGGTGACCAGCGGCAGGTCGGACGAGCGGGCCACGATCACGCGCAACCCGTTGTCCAGCATCCGCTCCGCCGGCTTCGGCAGGACCGGCTGGATCGGTTCGCCGATGCCCGGCGGCTTCACGCGGTCGGCCTCGGGCGCGAGGGTGAAGACGGGGCCGTCGTAGGTGGCGACCTGTTTGGGCGGCGGCGGAACGGGCGGCGCAGCTTCGCCCTTGGGGCGTTCGCTTTCCGGGCGATAGCGGATCGTCATGCGCCGGTCTTCGGCCAGGTACTTGGCCGCCACCCGCTGGACATCGGCCGCGGTCACGGCCTGCAGTTCCGCCAGCTCGGTGTTCACCGCGTTGGGATCGCCGTCCACGATCAGGGCGTAGCCGATCGCGCTTCCCCGCCCCTCGATGGTTTCGCGGGACCGCAGCGCGCCGGCCAGCAGTTCATTCTTGGCCTCGGTCAGTTCGGCCGCGGTGGGCGGGGCGTCGCGCAGGCGCTTCACCTCGGCCAGCAGGGCGGCCTCGCCCTCCGCGATGGTCTTGCCGTTGGACATGATGGCGCCGACCATGAACAGGCCGGGATCCTGGGGCAGGTCGGCGTTGGAAAAGGCCTCCACGGCGATCTGCTTGTCATAGACGAGGCTGTTGTAGAGCCGCGACGACTTGCCTGCCGACAGGATGGCGTCCAGCACCTTGAGCGCCGGGGCGTCGGGATCTGAGGCGGCCGCCCCCTGCCAGGACAGCACCACCGCCGGCAGTGGGACATTGGGGCCGTAGCCGTCGAACACCCCGGCCTTGGCGCGCGGAGGCTCCTTCACCTTTACGCGGGGCAGCGGCTGGTCCGGGTTCTTCAGAGGGCCGAAATATCGGTCGACCCAGGCGTCCAGCTTCGCGGGATCGAAGTTGCCTACGACGACCAGGGCCGCGTTGTCCGGACGGTAGTAGGTGCGATGGAAGGCGCGGACGTCGTCGACCGTGGCGGCGTCCAGTTCCTCGATCGAGCCGATCCCGGGGCGCTTGTAGGGATGGGTCGTGTAGCTGGCCTGGGGCAGGTACAGCGCCATCAGCCGGCCGTAGGGCGAGGCCAGGACCCGCTGGCGCAGTTCCTCCTTCACCACGTCGCGCTCGGATTTGAACACGGCCTCGTCGACCACCAGCGTGCTCATCCGGTCGGCCTCGGCCCAGATCAGCCGCTCCAGGTGATTGGCGGGGACCACCTCATAGTAGTCGGTGAAGTCGTCGGCGGTGGAGGCGTTGTTGAACCCGCCCACATCCTCGGTCATCCGGTCGAAGGTCTCCGACGGCATGTTGCGCGTGGCCTTGAACATCAGGTGTTCGAAGAGGTGCGCGAAGCCGGAGCGCCCCTCCGGATCGTCCTTCGAGCCGACGCCGTACCAGACCTGGACCGATACGTTCGGAGTGGATCGGTCGAGCGAGGCGTAGACCTTCAGGCCGTTGGGCAGGGTCCGCGAGGTGAACTTGATCGGCGGCACTTCCGCCGCCTGGGCGAGACCTGGAAGCGCGGCGGGCGCGAGGGCCGTGGTGGCGAGGAGGACGGCGAGGCCGGCGGCGCGGAAGGTGCGGAGCATGGAGCATCCCGGTTTGGGCAAGGTCAGGCCTGTCTAGCACCCAACCACCGCGCCGGAAGCTTACGAGGATGTCATCTGAGCGGGACCGCCGGCCGCCAACGGGGGCGAGAGGATCGCCGCTGGCCCAGGGCCCGGCAATCAGCGCTCTTGCAGTTAGGCTCTGCACAACTGCAGAATGGCGCCATGTTCGACTGGAATGACCTGAAGGCGTTCCTGGCCGTGGCGCGCGGCGGCTCGACGCTGGCCGCGTCGAAGTCGCTGGGCGTCAACCAGACCACCGTCGCGCGGCGGATCGAGAGCCTGGAGCACGACCTGGGCTTCAAGCTGTTCGAGCGTGGCCAGACCGGCAGCCGCCTGACCGAGGCGGGCCAGTCGCTGATCGTCGAGGCCGAAGGGGTCGAGCGGGCGGCGATCCGCTTCGCCAATCATGCGGCCAGCCAGATGCGGGGCGTCTCGGGCGCGCTGCGGTTCACCACCAACGAACTCGTGGCCAACACGATGGTGATCCCGGCCCTGGTCGAGTTCCGCAAGGTGCATCCGGACGTCCAGGTGGACCTGGTGATCACGGACCGCCAACTCGACCTCCAGGCCGGCGAGGCCGACCTGGCGATCCGCACGACCAAGGCGTTGGAGGTTTCGGACCTAGTGGCCCGCAAGATCGGCGACCACGAGATGGCGCTGTACTGCAGCCGCGACTATGCCGCCCGGCGCGGCGTCCCGGCCTCGCCGGAAGGCCTGAAGGACCACGACCTGATCGACGTGACCACCGAGATGGGCGAACTGCCGGGCGCCACGTGGATGATGCAGCATGCCGGCGGCAAGCCGCCGATCACGCGGTCCAACAGCATGGGCAGCCTGATGTATGCGGTGAAGGCGGGCCTCGGCATCGGCGCCTTGCCCTGCACCATCGCCGACGTGGACCGCGACCTCGTCCGCTGCTCGGACATCATCGAGGAGGGGCGTTCCAGCTCGTGGATCGTCACCCGGCGCGAGCTGAAGGACACGCCCCGGGTGCGGGCCTTCATCGACTTCATGGCGCCCCACCTGCAGCAGGAGTTGCGCAAGACCGAGGAGCGCGGCCGCCGCCGTCTCGCCGAGGACGCCGCCACGGTCGTGCCTTTCCCGACGAAGAGCGTCGGCTAGGCGCCTGGGCCCGACTAAGCGGCCTGGGCGCGGAGCGCGAAGGCGTCATAGCCGCGGACTTCCGGCTGGTGCACGGGCACCGGGGCCCGCATCACCCGCTCGATCTCCACGCGCGAGGCCTGTTCGCGGTCGTACAGGGCGCGCAGCTCGACCGCCCGGGCGACCACCGGCGGAACCTGGCGCTCCTCGGGCGTGACCAGCAGGCCGAGGGTGCGGAACAGCTGGCCGAGGTCCGTGCGGGCCAGCAGCAGCGACAGCGGCGCCGACAGGAACAGGCCCAGCGACACCGGGCTGGTCCACCAGAAGATCGCCGGATCCAGCAGCCAGGCGATCACCGCGCCGGCCAGGCCGATCAGCACATGCCCCCGGTGCGAGCGCCAAGCCTCGCGCCGGGAGAGACGGCCCGCATCGCGCTGCTGAGCGTTCCAGCCGGAATCCCGGCCGATCAGGACGTCGAACACCGCGGCGCTCTGCATCAGCATGAGCACCGGCGCCACCAGAGCGCTGAGGCTGACCTCCACCGCCATGCCGGCCCAAAGGCGCAGGGTTCGGCGCACGCCGGACACCGTCCGCTCGCGCATCGCCAGGACGCCGGCCATCAGCTTGGGCGCGATCAGCAGGCCCAGGGTGACGGCGAACAGCCAGACGGCGGCGTTGCCGTCCACCCGCACGGTCTCGCCGATCTGTCCCAGCCAGGCGGTGGCGCCGAAGCCTACGAGCAGCAGCCAGAGGGGCGAGGTGACGTAGGAGAGGATGCCGCGCAGCAGGTGCAGCCGGCTGATCCAGTGCAGGCCCGCGGCGCCGATCACGCCCAGGTGCTGGAGGTTGCCCTGGCACCAGCGGCGATCCCGGCGGGCCATGTCGACGATGGTAGGCGGCGCCTCCTCGTAGCTGCCGGCGAGACGGCTGTTTAGCCGCACCGACCAGCCGCCGCGGCGGAGCAGGGCGGCCTCCACGAAGTCGTGGCTCATGATGTGGCCCCCGAAGGGGCGCCGGCCGGGCAGGTGGGGCAGGCCGGCGCAGGCGGCGAAGGCCTTCACGCGGATGATGGCGTTGTGCCCCCAGTAGTTGCCCTCGGCGCCCGACCACCAGTCCTGGCCGGCGGCCAGCATCCCGCCGTAGGTGCGCGCCGCGAACTGCTGGAGCCGGGCGAACAGCGTCTCGGCGCCCACAAGGGTCGGCGCCGTCTGCAACAGGCCGAGCCTGGGATCGGCTTCCATCTCCGCGGTCAGGCGGACGATGGTGTCGGCGCTCATCAGGCTGTCGGCGTCGAGGATGATCATGGCCTCGTAGGCGGCGCCGAACCGGCGCACCCAATCGGCGACGTTGCCGGCCTTGCGGTCGGTGTTCTGCGGGCGACGGCGATAGAACAGCCGCGCGTCGGGCCCCAGGCGGGCGCGGACGCGCAGCATGCCGACGACCTCGCCCCGCGCCGTGGCCTCGTCCCGCGTGTCGGAGAGCAGGAAGATGTCGTAGAGCTCGGACACCTCCAGCCGCACCAGGTCCTCGCGGATCGCCTGCACCGCGGCCAGGACCCGCCCCGGATCCTCGTTGTAGGTCGGCATCAGCAGGGCCGTCCGCGTGAGGATCACCGGCTGAGGATCGGCGCGCCGCGGCCGCGTCGCCCGCCACTGCACGCAGAAGCCGGCGGCCGCGCTGACGAAGCCGAACGCCGTCCAGCCGAACAGCACGAGGAACAGCGCGAAGGCGCAGGCGTCGAGGGCCGTGAAGCCTCCCGCCGCCAGGAGGATCGCCATGACCACGCCGGCCGCGGCCATGGCTGCGCCGGTCGCGCCGAACACCGCAATACGTCGGCCGCGCACGTCCATCAGCGGCGCGAGGCGGCCGGGCGCGGCCTGGAGGTCCTGCTCCGGCATGCCCAGGCGCGCCGGCGGCGGCAGGGACTGGAAGAAAGGCTCCGCGGCCTTCACAGGCGCGGCTCCCGGTACGCGCCGCGCTACGCTAGCCATCGATACATCCACGTTTCCGAAATGGGCGTTCCAGCCCGCATCAACGTCACCTGCAGGTCGCTGTTCTTGGCGCCCGCGGGATCCAGCTCGAAACTTACCCGGGCGCCTCCGATGGAGGCGTTCGGCTGCACCGTTTCCACACGGATGCCTCCCGCCGTGGCGCCGGCCTGGGCTCGGACGCCGTCCAGCCCCGCGGCGGACGCGGGGGCGAAGTCCACCACGAACCGGCGTCGCGAGGGGTCGTGGCTGTGACCGGTCCGCCAGGCCACCGCCCGGGCGAGCCGGGTCGCGGGCTCGGGCGAAGCCCCCCAAACGAGCCGATAGCGGAAGCGGTGCTCGCGCCCGGCGGCCAGGGGCTCGGCGGGCCGCCACATGGCCACGATATTGTCCTCGGCCTCGCTGCGCGCGCCCAGCTCCACCAGCCGGATGCTTCCGCGGCCGAAGCCTTCCAGCGGCTGCACCCAGGCGCCGGGGCGCAGGTGGTAGTTGGCTTCCAGGTCCTGGTAGGCGTCGAACCCCCGCTGGCGCTGCAGCAGACCGAAGCCCCGGGCGGGCCCCATGTCGAAGTCCGCAAGCCGGGTGGCCGGGGTGTGGACCAGCGGCCGCCAGATGCGCTGGCCGCGCCCGTCGTCGGTGAGCAGGCCGTCGCTGTCGTGAACCTCGGGCCGGAAGTCGTCGTAGCGGCGCGGCTGTTCGGGGCCGAACAGGTACATGCTGGTGAGCGGCGCGATCCCCGCCGAGGTCAGGGGACGGCGCGGGAACAGGCGCGCTTCGACCTCCATGGTCGTCAGCGCCCCCGGCGTCACGTCGAAGCGGAAGGCTCCTGTGGTGGAGGCGCTGTCCAGCAGGGCGTGGATCACGACGCTTCGGGCGTCCGGTCTGGGCCGCTCGATCCAGAAGGCGCGGAAGGCGGGAAATTCCTCGCCCGCCTCGCCGGCGCCCAAGGCGAGACCGCGGGCCGACAGGCCGTAGGTGACGCCCCGCGCCACCGCCCGAAAGTAGCTGGCGCCCAGGAAGGCCACCAGTTCGTCGAAGCGGCCCGGAACCTCCATCGGCGTGTGGATGCGAAAGCCGGCGAACCCCAGGTCCGCCGGCAGGGGGCCGGGCTTCTGGGCGCCATAGCTGAACAGGTCCTCCGAGAACCGGATCGGCCGGGCTGAGCCGCGGTCGGCTTCGAACAGGTCCACGGGATCCCTGAACAGGCCGCCGCGGTGGAACATCTGCAGCTGGAAGGGCAGGTCTTCGCCCCGCCAGACGGCGCGGTCGGGACGGAAGCGGAGGTCCCGGTAGGCGTCGTAGCCCAGGTTCGCGAGGCTGGGCTGCAGCGGCCGGTCCGCCGGCCGATAGCGGGTTCGGGAGAGGGCGCGCGCCCGTTTCCGCACCATCTCGCCGATGGTGCTGCTGGGCGCCCAGCCGGCCGCGATGAGCGCCGCCGGCGCCATGGCCATCAATTCTCGTCGGCGCAGACCCTGCGCGACCGCCAGACTCCGCGGCATGGCATCCCGTTTACGCGTCGGCCCCGAACGCTTGTCCCTCGCGTAACCGAAGGGCGAAAACATGGCCTATGGCCAAGCTGATCCCCAGTCCAGGCGCCGCGCCACGGCGTGTGCGGGCTTGTCACGGCGCGGCACGAGGCGCTGCTCCAGGCCCTCCTCGCCGCAGATCTTGAATTCGATGCCGGGCTTGCCGGCGCGGGGCCGCGCGAGGACGCGGCCGGCCGCCGCGCCGCCCGACACGCCAGGGCGGGCGGCGAGCAGATAGGCGAACTTCTCGTCCTCGAACGGAACCTCGGCGCCCTTGGCCAGCCGGTGGTCGCGCGAGCGGGGCAGGCGGACGTTGAAATGGCACCAGTCCGGTCCGGTGAGGGGACAGGGGCCCTGATGAGGGCAAGGCGCCAGGATGCGGGCCCCATCGGCGATCAGGGCGTCGCGGGCGGCGAGAATCCGCGCATAGCCGGCCGGCGTGCCCGGTTCGACCAGCGCCAGGAGGCCGTCGCAGGCCTCCCACAGGCGGCGCACCACGCCGGTCTGCGCGGCCGGCGGGATTTCGGCGAGGGCATAGCTGGCGAGGACGAGATCCGCCCTTGGGAAGGGGCCGGCCGTCAGGTCGCCGCTCTGCGTCTCCGCCTCACGGATCGCATCGGGCGCTTCGGCCGCGAGGCGCCTGGCCATATCGAGAAAGGGCGCGCTGGCGTCGAACCAGGTGATGCGATCGAGGGAGGGCCAGGCCTCGGCCGCCGCCCAGCTTCCGCCCCCGGGGCCACAGCCGGCGTCCAGCAGCGACCGCGGCGCGAAGGCCGGCGCGCGGTCCTGGGCTTCCGCGAAGACCGCCGCGTCGGCGGCATAGGTCGCGGGCAGCCGGGCCAGGGCGTAGGCCAGGGCGTCGTCGCGGCCCTTGATCACCGCGGACGATCCGCGGCCGGCGCGGTAGGCCTCCGTGGTCGCCGCCGTCCGCTGGGCGAGATCGCGACGGGATGCGCCCGAGAGCTCCCGGTCGATGGCGGCCCGCAGGCCGTGCGGGAGCTCGACGGCCATCAGCTCAGGGCGTCGGCCCGCAGCTTCGCCAGGTGCGCGGCTATGGCGGGATCGGCCAGGCCCGAGACGTCGCCGGGATCGCCGGTCTCGGCGATGCGTCGCAGGACGGGGCGCACGATGGCGCCCGCGAGCGTCTTGGGCAGGTGGCTGAAGATCACGTGGGCGGGCGCCGCCGCCTCGCCGATCTCGCGACGCAGGAAGCCCTTCAGCTCGGCGCCCAGCACGTCGGAGGCCATGATCTCAGGGTCGGGCTCCACGAACGCCCAGAGAACCTCGCCCTTGTGCGCGTCAGGCACGCCGACGATGGAGGCGTCGGCCACGGCGCCGTGGCTCTTCAGCGTCGCCTCCAGCTCGGCGCACGAGAAGCGCTTGCCGGCCACCACCACCTCGTCGTCGCCCTTCCGGGACGCGCGGTTCTTCACCAGGTCGTCGACCACGGCGGGTTCGGCCAAAGTCGAGGTGTCGCCCAGGTTGGAGAGGTCGTCCTCGGCGATCTTGCGCAGGATGCGGCGCATGATCTTGCCGGAGCGGGTCTTGGGCAGGCCCGGCGCGAACTGGATCACGTCGGGCGCCGCGAAGGGCCCGATCTCATGCCGGACGTGGGTGCGCAGGTCGGCCATCAGGGCGTCGGTCGCCTCGATACCCACCTTGAGCGTCACGTAGCAGTAGATGCCCTGGCCCTTGATGTCGTGCGGATAGCCCACGACCGCGGCCTCGGCGACCGCCGGGTGGCCCACCAGCGCGCTCTCGATCTCGGCGGTGCCCAGGCGGTGGCCGGAGACGTTGATCACGTCGTCCACCCGGCCCGTGATCCAGTAGTAGCCGTCGGCGTCGCGGCGGGCGCCGTCGCCGGTGAAGTACTTGCCGGGATAGGTGGTGAAATAGGTGTCGATGAAGCGCTGGTGGTCGCCGTAGACCGTGCGCATCTGGCCGGGCCAGCTATCGGTGATGCAGAGGTTGCCGCTGACCGCGCCGAACAGCTCCTGGCCCTCGGCGTCCACCAGCCGCGGCTTCACGCCCGGCAGCGGCTTGGCGCAGGATCCCGGCTTCAGCGCATGGGCGCCCGGCAGCGGGCTCATCAGGCAGGCGCCGGTCTCGGTCTGCCACCAGGTGTCGACGATGGGGCAGCGGCCCTCGCCCACCACGCGGTGATACCAGAGCCAGGCCTCGGGATTGATCGGCTCGCCCACGGTGCCCAGCAGGCGGATCGATTTGCGCGAGGTCCGCAGCACCGGCAGGTCGCCCTCGCGCATCAAGGCGCGGAGGGCCGTGGGCGCGGTGTAGAAGATCTCGACCTTGTGCTTGTCGCAGACGTCCCAGAACCGCGACGAGGTCGGGAAGTTGGGCACGCCCTCGAACATCAGGCTGGTCGCCCCGTTCGCCAGCGGGCCATAGACCACGTAGCTGTGGCCCGTGACCCAGCCCACGTCGGCGGTGCACCAGAAGACTTCGCCGGGCCGGTAGTCGAACACGACCTCATGGGTCCACGACGCCCAGGCCAGATAGCCGCCGGTGGTGTGCAGCACGCCCTTGGGCTTACCCGTGGAGCCGGAGGTGTAGAGGATGAACAGCGGATCCTCCGCGTTCATCGGCTCGGGTTCGCACGCGGCGGAGACGGTCTGCTTCAGGTCCGAGAAATAGGCGTCGCGGCCGGCGGTCATCGGCACGGTCCCGCCGGTGCGCTTGACCACGATGACGTCGGTCACGCCCGGGCAGGACTGCAGCGCCTCGTCGACGTTCAGCTTCAGCGGCACGATCTTGCCGCCGCGCAGACCCTCGTCGGCGGTGATGACCACCTTGGAGTCGCAGTCCTGGATGCGGCCGGCCAGGCTGTCGGGCGAGAAGCCGCCGAAGACGACCGAATGGATCGCGCCGATCCGCGAGCAGGCCAGCATCGAGGCCGCCGCCGCCGGGATCATCGGCAGGTAGATGGTGACCCGGTCGCCCTTCTTGACGCCCTTGGCCTTCAGCACATTGGCCCAACGGCAGACTTCGGCGTGGAGCTGCTTGTAGGTCAGGGCGTCATAGGTCTGGCCGTCGTCGCTCTCCCAGATCAGCGCCACGGTGTCGCCGTTGGACTTCAGGTGGCGGTCGAGGCAGTTGGCCGAGACGTTCAGCACGCCGTCGGCGAACCAGCGGATGCGGAAGGTGTGCTTGTCGAAGGAGACGTCCTTCACCTCGGTGAAGGGCTGGATCCAGTCCAGCCGATTGCCGATGTCGCGCCAGTAGCCTTCCGGGTCGGCGTCCTCGCGCCGCACCGCCGCGTCGTACGCGTCGGCGTTCATCAGGGCCTTTTCGGCCCATTCCTGGGGAACCGGGAAAACCTCGCCGTCGGACACCACTGAACCTCCGAAGGATCGCTCCCGGTCGAGTATCCGTGCCGCCGCGCTCGCGCAACCTCAAGCCTTGGCCGCCGGCCCGCGCGACGTTCCGGCGCACCGGAGAATTCGGCGCGGAGGGACGGCTCCGCTTGCGGCGACTCGGGGGGGAGGCGATTCTGCGCGGATGCTCCGTGTGTCCACGCTCCTCGCGCTCGCAGCCGTTTGCCTGTCGTCCTGCGGTGACAAGGCGCCGAAGGCGGCGACCGAGAGCGCCAGCCGGCTGCTGGCCGCGGCGCTGGCCGACGACCGGGTGGCGTTCGAGGCCGAGATCGATCGCCCCGCCGTGCGCGACGACGTCCGTCGCCAGGTGGCCGAGCTCGCGCGCAGCACCGCACTGGAGGTGGACGGCGGCCCCTCCGAGTTCGCCCTGGACCGGATGATCAGCCCGGACGCCCTGCGCGTCGTGGACGCCTCGGGGCAACGCCCGGCGCAGGCGCCCACCGCCAGCGAGGTGGCGCCGCTGATGAAGGTCGTGGACAAGAAGCACGTCTGCCTGCGCGACGCCGAGGCGCCCGAAGACTGCCTGCTGACCTTCGCCAAGGGCGCCGATCCCAAGGCCGGGGGTCGGTGGCGGCTGGTGGGGATGAAGGCGATGGACCTGCGCATCGAGGTCGCCAGCGCCGGCGGCTGAGCCAGTTCGGAATTTACTGTAGCCGCCGGCAGACCCTATGGATTGGAGGATCAGTTCCCCCAGTCGAAGGCTTTCCCATGCTGCTGCACCTTTCCACCTGGGCCGAGGTCGAGGGTTTCCTCGGCCGCTCGAAGACCATCGTCATTCCGATCGGGTCGAACGAACAGCATGGGCCTACCGGGCTTCTGGGCACCGACTGGCTCTGTCCCGAGATCATCGCCCATGAGGCGGAGAAGACCGGCGACATCATCGTGGCGCCGACCTTCAACATCGGCATGGCCCAGCACCACCTGGACTTTCCGGGCACCATCGCGCTCAGGCCCTCCACCTTCATGCTGGCCATCGGCGACTGGTGCCGCAGCCTCAGCCATGCCGGCTTCGAGAAGCTGTATTTCCTGAACGGCCACGGCGGGAACGTCGCCACGATCGAGGCGGCGTTCTCCGAACTCTACGCCGAGGCCAGCTACGCGGGTCGCAATCGGGGCTTCGCCTGCAAGCTCAAGAACTGGTGGGACCTGGCGGGGGTGACCGCCCTGGCCAATCGCCAGTTCCCCGTCGGCCATGGCAGCCACGCGACGCCGTCCGAAATCGCGGTGACCCAGTGGGCGTATCCGGACTCGATCAAGTCGGCGAACTACGCCCCGCAGATCGCGCCCACTGGTCCGATCCGCGAAGCCCACGACTTCCGCGCGCGCTACGCCGACGGCCGCATGGGGTCCGACCCCGGCCTCGCCACGCCGGAAAAGGGCGGCGAGCTGGTGAAGCAGGCGGCGGCGTTGCTGCTGCAGGACGTGGCGGCGTTCGGGGCGGAGGCGGGGCCGGCGTAAGCCCGTTCTCTCAGAGGGGGGCGCCTTTGGCGGTGCGCCAGGTCCTCCCCTGTTGGGGGGAGGTCCCGAAGGGGGATGGGGATTCAGCCTGAGCATCGGGGATGTGAACCCCCTCTCGCTTCGCGAGCTCCCCCAGAGGGGGAGCACCTTTGGACCTACGCCGTGAAGACTTCGCCGTCCCGCACCTCGACCGGCCAGTCGGTCAGGCGCTCGTCTGCGCACGGCCCCGCCACGCAGAGGCCCTCCAGGGTGAACAGCGCCCCGTGGCCGGCGCACAGGATGTGGCGGGCGTCGCGGGTGAGGTAGCGGTCGTCCATGGGGGCCAGGGGCCAGCCCGCGTGGGGGCAGCTGTCCACGAAGCCGCGCGCCTGGTCGCCCTGGCGCAGCACGAAACCGGCGAACATGCACGAGCCGTCCCGGAAGCGGAACGACTTGCCGCCGGGGTCCTTGATCTCGTCCAGTGCGCAGAGGCGCAGGCCCGCAGGCGGGCGCGCGGGATTGTCGCCCTCAGACCTGGCCAAACGTGATCTTCACCGCGTTCAGCTCGACCTGACGCCACAGGCCGGCCTGGGTGTAGGGGTCGGCGGCGTTGAACGCCTGGGCGGCGGCCTTGTCCGCCACGTCCAGGATGAACATCGAGCCGGCCATGCCGCCCGCCTCGTCGAACATCGGCCCGGCGACCTTCACGTCCGCGGCGCGGCTTTGCACATAGGCCAGGTGCCGCTCGCGGGTCGCCATGCGCAGGTCCAGGGAGTCGGGCTTGTCGAGGCAGTGCAGGACGAAGGTCGGCATTCAGTTTTCCTCTCGGAGCGGCCTTGAGAGCAGGCCGCGGATGGCCTCGTCGACGCCGGTCTCGCCAGCCAGGATGGCGGCCACGGCCTCGCAGATCGGGGTCTCGACGCGGAGCTTGCGCGCCAGCTGGCCGACCGCGGGGGCGGAGGCGACGCCCTCGGCCACCGACAGCTTGCCGGCCAGCGCCTCCTCCAGCGTCTGACCGCCCCCAAGGGCCAGGCCGACGCTCATGTTGCGCGACTGCGGGCTGGAGCAGGTGAGCACCAGGTCGCCCAGGCCGCAGAGGCCGGCGACCGTCTCGGCCTCGCCGCCCAGGGCCACGGCGATGCGGGTGAGCTCGGAGAAGCCGCGGGTGATCAGGGCCGCGTGGGCCGAGCGGCCGAGGCCGCGGCCCTCGACGATGCCGCAGGCGATGGCCAGGACGTTCTTCACCGCCCCGCCCGCCTCGGCGCCGATCATGTCGGTGGCGAAATAGGGTCGGAACGTGGGGGTGGCGATGGCCTCGGCCAGCTCCTCGGCGCAGCCGTCCTCCGGACAGGCCAGGGTGACGGCGGTGGGCAGGCCCCGGGCCACCTCGCCCGCGAAGCTCGGGCCCGACAGCACCGCGGGCGAGGCATGCGGGATCGTCTCGGCCAGGACCTCGGTCATCAGCTTGAGCGAGCCCTGCTCCACGCCTTTCGAGCACAGCAGGATCGGCAGGTCGGCCCGGGCGTAGGGGGCGAAGGCCGTCAAGGTCGAGCGCATGTGTTGCGCCGGCGGCACCGCCAGCACCAGGTCGCAGGCGGCCAGGTCGGCGAGGTCTCCGGTGGCGCGGATGGACGGCTCCAGCGGCACGCCCTTCAGGAACGTCGCGTTCTCGTGGGCGGCGTTGATCGCCTGCACCACCTCGGGTTCGCGCGCCCAGAGGATGACGTCGCGTCCGGCCCGCGCGCAGACCTGGGCCAGGGCCGTGCCCCAGGCGCCGCCGCCGATCACCCCTGCCGTGGTCATGCCTTCGCTCCCTTGCGTCCGGCCTTGTGGGTGGGGTTGGCGTTCGCGGCCGCCTCGTCCAGCGGCCACCGCGGCCGGGCCACGGCGTCGAGCGGGTCGGAGATCCCGGCCGCCAGGCGCTCGGCGCCGGCGAGGGCGATCATCGCGGCGTTGTCGGTGCAATACGCCAGCGGCGGAGCGGCGAAGCTGAAGCCGCGCTTGGCCGCGGTCTCCTCCAGCCGCGCGCGGACGGTCCGGTTGGCGGCGACGCCGCCGGCGACGACGAAGCGCAGGTCCCGGCCGCCATGCTGCTCGGCATAGGCCTTCATCGCGCGGTCCGACTTTTCGGCCAGCTGGCCGGCGATGGCGGCCTGGACGGCGGCGGCCAGATCGCGGCGCTGGTCGTCGGTCGTCACGCCCTCGGCCAGCCGGGCGGCGGCCGTCTTGAGGCCGGAGAACGAGAAGTCGCAGTCCTTGCGGCCCAGCAGCATCCGCGGAAGCTGGAAGGCCTCGGGGTCGCCGTCGACCGCCAGCCGCTCCAGCGCCGGTCCGCCCGGGTAGGGAAGGCCCATGGCCTTGGCGATCTTGTCGAAGGCCTCGCCCGCGGCGTCGTCGATGGTGGAGCCGAGCCGGCGGCAGGCCCCGACGCCATCGACGCTCAAGAGCTGGCAATGCCCCCCCGACACCAGCAGCAGGAGGAAGGGATAGGGCAGGTCCGCGCCCAGCCGCGCCGAGACCGCGTGGCCCTCCAGGTGGTTCACCGCCACCAGGGGCAGGCCGCGGGCGAGGGCCACCGCCTTGCCGAACGACAGGCCCACCATCACCCCGCCCACCAGGCCGGGTCCCGCCGTTGCGGCGACGCCATCCAGGTCCTCGTAGCCGAGACCCGCCTCTGCCAGCGCCGCCTCGGCGATGGAATCGACCGTCTCCACATGGGCGCGCGCGGCGATCTCGGGTACCACGCCGCCGAACGGCGCGTGCT
>NZ_LSJI01000204.1 GCF_001557235.1 Phenylobacterium sp. CCH9-H3
CCCGCCGATGGGGAAGAACGGGGCGATGGAGCTGCCGGCGGACCAACCGCCCTCAGGGTTGGTGAAGTAGTCCCGCGAAGCCCAGTCGCGGTCCGTGGTCTTCAGCTCGGACCGGTGCTGGTAGCCGATGCTGAGGAGGATGTTGCCGTTTTCCCAGGCGTGGCCCCACAGGCCCGTGGCGTCGTAGTTGCCCTTGGAGCCGTCGATCAGCGTGTAGCTGCCGCCGACCTCGAAGCCTTCGACGTTCGTCCGCGTGATGAAGTTGACCACGCCGCCGATGGCGTCCGAGCCGTAGGTGGCCGCCGCGCCATCCTTCAGGACCTCGACGCGCCCGACGGCGGCCGTGGGCAGGGTGTTGGTGTCGACGATGCCCGCGCCGGCCTGACCGAACGGGTTGGGCGACATGCGCCGGCCGTTCAGCAGCACCAGGGTCCGCTGGGCGCCCAGGCCCCGCAGGTTGACCGAACCGGAACCTTCGGACCCCTGCGCGCGCGGGTCGAACTGGTTCGTGTCGCCCAGGACGCCGCTGGAGACCGAAAGCTGCTTGATGAGCTCCAGGGTGGACGGCGCGCCTTGTTTCTCCAGGTCCTCCTGGCTGATCACGTCCACCGGCAGGGCGGCGTCTTCAGGCGTGCCGCGGATGAATGAACCCGTGACGACGACCTCCCCAATCTCGGTCGGCGCGGTCTGGGCCGTGGCTTGGGTGGTGACGCCGAGCGCCATGGTGGCGGCCAGCACGGAAGCGCTGCAGAAGAACCTGCCTTTGGTCATCGAATTTCCTCCCCTCGGCAGCCTCTGATGTCGGGCCGTCCTGAGTGGGGGGATATTGAGGCTGTTTGTTTCAGCTTCGCCACTGGAATTTCACCGTTCGGTCTGCAACGGCCGAAAGAGCGGCGTTCGCGCAACACCTTGTCCCATAAGGGTTTGCGCGTTTTTTAGGCGTCGCGGGCCTTTTGCTCTGGGCGCCCGATCTTCGAAAATCGGCGCCTTGATGTCAGTTCGGCCGCAAGAATCGCCGCCTGCCCGTGCGGGGCGAATCCTGTTGCGGGCGGCCGGCTCCGCCTTAAGTTTGCGCGAGCGGCTGGCTTCGCGTTTCGACGAGAGCGGCCGGTTCGGGGGACTCTGGCATGGATTTGGTGTGGCGGGTCCGCATGGCGGGCGGCAAGCTGGTGGGCGAGCCGGCCGGCCGCGTGGACGAGACCACCTGGGAGGCGTTCTCGGCCCACCTGACCGCGGCCGTCCAGGAGGCCGCCGCAGTCGGCGCGCCGTTGATCCTCGACCTGAGCCGCCTGGACTATATGTCCTCGCGCGGGCTGCGGGCCCTGACCATCGCGCGGCGCGAGGCCGGGGATGCGACCTCGATCACGCTGGCCGCGCCCAATGCCCGAATGCGGGAGATCTTCGCCATCAGCCGCTACGACAAGCTGTTCGCGATCGTCGACGACGTCGATTCGAACGCCTGACGGCGACAGGGGGAGTTTTCGATGCTGGTACGCTTCTGGGGCACGCGCGGCTCTCTGCCGGTGGCGCAGCGGGCCGATGCGATCCAGGCCAAGATCGCCCACGCCCTGGTGGTCGCAGGCGGCCGTAGCTTCGCCGACGAGGCCGAGGCCGACGCCTTCGCCCGGGCGAACCTCGACTTCGCGGCCTACGGCGCCTACGGCGGCGCCACCAGCTGCGTCGAGATCGAGGGCGCCGACGATGCCTTCCTGGTCTGCGACCTGGGGTCGGGCCTGCGCGAGTTCGGCATCGATTCGTTCCGGCGCATCGCCGGCGGCCACCCGCCCGTCTATCACGTCTTCCTGTCCCACCTTCACTGGGACCACATCATGGGCTTCCCGTTCTTCGGGCCGGCCTTCAATCCCGCCGCGACCATCGTGATCCACTCCGGTCACGCCGACGCCGAGACGGCGCTGCGCCGCCAGCAGGAGGAGATCTCGTTCCCCGTGCCGTTCGACTGGCTGCGCGCGAAGTTCCAGTTCGTGGTCCATCCGCCGGGCGAGCCGTTCGAGGTCGGAGGCGTCACCGTGACCCTGGTGGCCCAGCATCACAGCCACGACTCCTACGGCTATCGCTTCGAGAAGGGCGCGCGCGCGGTCATCTATTCCACCGACAGCGAGCACAAGGTCGAGAACATGGACGCCGAGGCGGCGTTCGAAGCCTTCTTCGCCGACGCCGACCTCGTGATCTGCGACACCATGTATTCCCTCGGGGACACCGTCAGCCTCAAGCAGGACTGGGGACACTCGTCCAACATCGTGGCGGTGGATCTCTGCCACGCCGCCCGCGCCAAACGGCTGGCGCTTTTCCACCACGAACCGACCTATACCGACCAGGACATCCAGCGCATGCACGCCGAGACTGTCCGCTACGAGGAGCTGGTCCGCGCCGATCGGCCTCAACTGGAGGTGATCTGCGCCTATGACGGTCTCGAGGTCGCAGTCTGACGCCCTGAGCGAGCTGGACCGGGGCGCCAGGCTCCGCGTCCGCATCGCCGGCCTGAGCGCGGCCCTCGCGGTCGCCGTGATGGTGCTGTTCGGCGGTCACCTGCTGCGCCAGCCGCTGTTCGACGCCTTCCAGACCGTGGCGCCCGCCCCCGACGTCTCGCGCCGGGTCCATGTGGTGGTGATCGACGCCGACAGCCTGCGCGACGTGGGAGGCTGGCCTTGGACGCGCTTCTATCTCGCCCGGCTCGTCGAGCAGATCGCCGACCGTGGGGCCGCGGTCATCGGCTTCGACATGCTGTTTCCCGAGCCGGACCGCCTGGCCCCGTCCGAGTTCACCAGCCTCTACAGCGAGCTGCCGCCCGGAGTGGCTCAGGAGATCCGCGACCTGCCGTCCATGGACGCGGTGTTCGCGCGGGTGATCGGGCGCAATCCGGTGGTGCTGGCCCGCGCCGGGGTCGCGCGCGAATCGTTCGACCTCACCGAGGGCGCCGGCGCCCCCCTGCCGCCCGAGGCCCAGTTCTCGGGCGCGATCCCCGCCGACCTGCTGACCTATCCGGCCGTGGTGACCAACATCCCCCTGCTGGATGGCGCGCCGCTGGGCCACGGCCTGGTCAACGGCGAGCGCGACGCCGACGGGCTCGTCCGGCGGGTGCCTTTGCTGGCCCGGGCCGCTGGCCATGTGACGCCGGGCTTCGCCGTCGAACTGGTCCGCGCGGCGGAGGGCGCCGACCGGATCGAGCTGGAGACGCGCGGCGGTCGCCTGGAGGCCGTGAAGGTCGGCCGCCACCGGGCGCCCGCCGGTCCGGACGGCCAGCTGCTGCTGCGGTTCGGCGACTGGCGCACGACCCAGACCACCTCGGCGGTCGACGTCCTGCGCCAGGGGCAGAGGCCCGACCAGTTCAAGGACCAGATCGTGCTGATCGGCCTGGCCGCCGCCGGCACCTCGGACGTCACCAGCACCCCGCGGGCCAAGGCGATCTACGGGGTCTATGTCCAGGCCCAGGCGGTGGACTCCATCCTGCGCGGCACGGCGCTGCGGCGGCCGGGCTGGGCGGCTCCGGTCGAATGGGGGATCGGCCTCGCCCTGGTGCTGCTGTCGCTCGTCGGCGTGCCGCGCGCGCCCATGGGGCCGGTCCTCGCCGGCGCAGCGGTGGAGATCGCGCTGGCCCTCGGGGCGAGCTGGCTCGCCTTCCAGAACAACCTGTTGCTCGACCCTTTCCCCATGCTCCTGCCGGGCGCCGCCAATTCGGCGGTGATGGTCGCCCTGCTGTTCGTCGAGGGCCGCCGGGTCCAGGCCCGCCTGCGGGGCGCCCTGGAGGACGAGCGCCTGACCGCCGCGCGCATCTCGGGCGAACTGGCGGCCGCCAGCGAGATTCAGTCCGGCATGCTGCTGCCCAGGACGGAGCTCCCCCGCATTTCGCCCGCCGTCGAGATCGACGCGGTTCTGCAGTCGGCCAAGACCGTCGGCGGCGACCTGTACGACGCCTTTCCGTTCGACGACGGCCGCGTCTGTTTCCTGGTGGGCGACGTCACCGGCAAGGGCGTGCCGGCATCGCTGTTCATGGCGCTGTCCAAGGCCCTGTCGCGGAGCCTGTTGATGCGGCCGAACACGAGCCTTTCGGCGGCGGTGGCCGAGATCAACGCCGAGCTCTCGCGCGACAATCGCCAGGCGATGGCGGTCTCGCTCCTCGTCGGCGTCCTGCATCCTGCCGACGGCCGGCTCGACCTCTGCTGCGCCGGCCATGAGAATCCGCTGGTGGTCGACGCCGCCGGGCAGGTCCGCGAGCTGAAGCTCGACGGCGGGCCGCCGCTCTGCGTGGCCGAGGATTTCCCCTACCCGGAGGAGATCCATCGCCTGGCGCCCGGCGAGACCCTGATCGCCTTCACCGACGGCCTGAGCGAAGCGCAGGCTCCGGACGGGGCGCTGTTCCGGCGCGAGCAGGTGTTCGCGGCCCTCAGCGCGGCGTCCAGGGCCTCAACGCTCGGCGGGCTGGTGGACGACCTGGTCCGACAGGTCCGCGCCTTCGAAGCCGGCGGCGAACCCAGCGACGACCTTACCGTGATGGCTGTCCGGCTGCGCCCTATCGGAGGATGACTTCCACGCGGCGATTGGCCGGCTCGGCCACGTTGTCCGCCGTGGGCACGCGAAGCTCCCGCTCGCCGCGGCCCACGACCTTGGCGTTCTCGAACGGGAGGCCCTGTTTCACGAGCGCGGCGCGGATCTCGGCCGCCCGCTCGAGGGACAGCTTGTCGTTGACCTCGTTCGCGCCGGTGGTGTCGGTGTGGCCCGTGATCTGCACCTCGTCGTCCGGCCTGGCGGCCTGCCGCAACGCTTCGAGGATGGGCAGGGACTCCGGCGTCAGGTCCGTCGAGCCCTCGACGAAGTACATCACATAGACCCGGGGCGCGAAGGGCGACCAGGCCATGAGGTTGGCCCAGAGGCCGGCCTTCGCGGGCCGGGGCTTCACCTTCCTGCCACCCACGCGGGCACGGGTGTCGCCGGAGGTCAGCGCGCCGAGCTCCCGGCCGGTTTCCGGGTCGAACACCGCGACCGATCCGGACGTGCCGGTCCCGGCGTCGTTAAGCAGGGTCACGTCCGAGGTGGCGCAGCCGCCCAGGAGGCCGGCCAGGGCCAGCGCAGGCAGGAGCCTCACTTCACCTCCACCACGAAGGTCGTCCCCCGGGCCGCGAGAAGGGACGTGGGCGTGCGCACCTTCATGGCGTCCTTGTTCTCCTTGGCGATCTGGCCGGAGACGACGCCCAACGTGCCCCGGTCCACCGTGGTCAGCGACTTGCCCTTGTGGGTCGTGTCGTCGAACTCGAACTGGCTGAGCGCCACCCGGCTGTTCGGACCGACAGCGAAGCGGCTGTTGTCGATGAAGGTGATCCCGATCCGGCCGTTGCCGCCCGTGGTCAGCACGTCGCTGACCAGCAGCTGATAGCCCGGGGTCGCCGGCTTGACCGACTTGCCGCGTACGACCGCCGCGTTTCCCGTCACGGTCTTGATCCGGCCGATCTCGGCCATGGCCAAGCCTGGCGTCGACAGCGCACACGCCATCAGCAATCCTGCGATCAAAGCTCCGCGCATGCGAGCCTCCCTGAAACACGGTTCTGTCATAGCCCAGCTCCCCGCCCTTGCCCAATCCCCCTGCGTGGTCCGCGCGCGGCTCGCCGTGGAACGCGGCGCCGTGGGCCGCGCCCTGGCTGCGACCCGAACCTTCTGCCTGCAGGCGGGCCTCGGCCGCGATGCCGCCGAGCGGCTGGTGATCGTCGTGGAGGAGTGGGTCGCCAACGTGCTGGAGCACGGCGCGCCGCCGCCGGGCAGCCGCATCGGCCTACGGCTGGCCCAGCGCTCCGACGCGATCCGCATCACGATGACCGACGCCGGCTGCCCGTTCGATCCGCGCCGGCAGGGGTTCGACGGCCCCAATCTCGAACGGGGCGGCGGCGCGGGCCTGGAGTTGCTGCGCGCCTGGAGCCGGGTGGCCGCCTATGGCCGTCGCGCCGGCCGAAACCGCCTGGTGCTGGAGATGCCGCTCGCATGACGGCCCGCGCGCCGCATCTGCCGGGCCGCTGGCGCCTGGGGCCTCGGGCGTTCATGGCGCGGCCGCGGCTCACCGGCGCGCTGGCGGCAGGCGGCGCCGTGGGGCTCGCCTGCGCCGCGCTGACGCCGCTGGCGCCGCCATCCTGCCTCATCGCGGGCTGGGACGTCTTCTGCCTGCTCTACCTCGGCCTCACCTTCACGGCGATCGCACGCCAGGGCCCGGCCGAGATCCGCGCCCGCGCGGCGCAGCAGGACCAGGGTCAGGCTGTGATCCTGCTGCTGATCCTCGCCGCCTGCGGCGCCAGCCTGGCCGCCGTCGGCCTGGAGCTCTCCCTGGCCCAGGACGATCCCGGTCCGGAAAAGGCGCTGCGGGTCGCCGCCGCCTTCGCCACCGTCACCGGATCCTGGCTGGTGATGCAGCTGGTCTTCGCCATGCACTATGCGCACGAGTACTATGCGGTCGACGGCCGGACAGGCGGGGACTCAGGGGGTCTCGCCTTTCCCGGAAACGAGCCGCCCGACTACTGGGACTTCCTGCACTTCTCGATCGTGATCGGGGTCGCCGCCCAGACGGCCGATATCGCCTTCACCGGAAAGCGCCTCCGGCGGCTGGGCACGGCTCACAGCCTGATCGGCTTCGTCTTCAACACCCTGATCCTGGCGCTTACGATCAACCTGTTGGCGGGGCTGTTCTGAAGACGAAACGGCGACGGGAGCGGAAAGGCCATCCGGCAGCGGTGGCCCATATTTTCCCGGCGGGCGTTGAGACGCCGACCGCGGGAACTTGCGAAGGAAAAGGATGGTGGACGTGACAGGGATTGAACCTGTGACCCCCTCGATGTCAACGAGGTGCTCTCCCGCTGAGCTACACGTCCGTACCTTCGGGAAGGCGGGGATATACAGATCGGCCCCCGCCTTAGCAAGCGGGGCCGAAGCGCCCTTTTTCAGGCCGCGATCATCCGCTCCACCTCGGAGACGATCTCGCGCAGGTGGATCGGCTTGGACAGTACCTTGGAGCCGGCCGGCGCCTGTTCGCCGGCGGCCAGCGCCACGGCGGCGAAGCCGGTAATGAACATGATCCGCAGGCCGGGGTGCTTGGCGGCCGCCTGGCGCGCCACCTCGATGCCGTCGATGCCGGGCATGACGATGTCCGTCAGCAGGAGATCCCAGGGCTCGTCGAGGTAAGCCACCGCCTCCTCGCCGTCGGCGCAGGAGGTCACCTCGTGGCCGGCGCGTTCGAGCGCGCGGGCCAGGAAGCCGCGGAGGGAATCGTCGTCTTCGGCGAGGAGGATGCGTGACATGGCTGCTGAACGCTTGATCGCTCACAATAGCTAGCGAAGGGTAAAGGGGGAATGAAGGGGGCCGTTTGACGCTGGGGGCCGCTCCAGCGTTGAATGGAGGCGATGAACGCCCTCGATCCCCTGCCCGGAGACGCGCCGCCCGCCATCGGCGATGCGTTTGAGGTGCGCCGGGCCGGGCCGGAGGGCAAGCCGCCCACCCCGTTGGTGTTCGCCTCGCCGCATTCAGGGCGGCTCTATCCCGAGGACATGATGTCGGCCGCCGCGCTGGATGCGGTGTCGATCCGCAGGTCGGAGGACGCCTTCGTCGACGACCTGATCGCCCAGGCTCCGGTCCACGGGGCGGCCGTGATCACCGCCAACTTCGCTCGCGCCTACATTGACCTGAATCGCGAGCCGTTCGAGCTGGATCCCGGCATGTTCTCGGACCAGCTGCCCGAGTTCGCCCGCGCCCGCACGGCGCGCGTGGCCGCAGGCCTGGGCGCGATCGCCCGGGTGGTTTCGGAAGGCCAGGAGATCTATCGCCGCAAGCTGACCTTCGCCGAGGCCCGGCGCCGGATCGATGGCGCTCACCGCCCCTACCACGCGGCGCTGTCGGCCCTGATCGAGGAAGCCAGGGCCACCCACGGCTTTGCCATCCTGGTGGACTGGCATTCGATGCCCGCGGCGGCGGCCCGGGCGGCGGGCCGCGAGCGGCCCTGCGACATCGTGCTGGGCGACCGGTTCGGCGCCGCCTGCGCCGGCGTCCTGCCCACGCGGGTCGAGCGCGAGCTGGAGGCCATGGGCTATCGGGTCACCCGCAACATGCCCTACGCCGGGGGCTACACCACCGAGCACTACGGCCAGCCGGGGCGGCGGGCGCACGCCCTGCAGATCGAGATCAACAGGGCGCTCTACCTGGACGAGGCGACTCTCTCGCCGACCTCGGGTTTCGAGACGCTGCGGGCCCACGTGGAGCAGCTGACCCGGGCCCTGGCGACGGCGGACTGGTCCGCGCTGAAGGCCTCCTAGGCCGAGGCCGGAACAGCCCGGCGGCGGCGCAGGAGCGTCCCGGCGGCGCCGAAGCCCAGGATCATCATCGCCCAGGTGGCCGGTTCCGGCACGGCGCCCGCGCCAGGGCCGCTCATGATCACATTGTCGAGCTTTACGGTGTCCACGTTGGGGCTCCAGTCGGCGTAGATCTCGATCTGCCGAAGGTCGGCCATGATGGACCGGAAGAGGTCGTCCGTGACGCGGGGTCCCTGGTTGACGTCGCTGCCCGTCTGGAAGCTGGAGGTCGACAGCGCAATATTGAACGAGCCGAGCTGAGGCGACGGCCCGACCGCCAGATTGCCGAACATCCTCGACCCGTTCTTGCTGCTGAACACCACCAGCGGACGCTTGCCGGAATAGTCGTTGAAGGCGGATGAGAGGTCGAAGCTGAGCGAACCGCCGATGAAGTCGGACTTGTCGCCCAGGAACTTGATCGGCGCGATGTAGCCCCAGCCCGGGAAGCCGTAGGTGGACGTGATGAGGCCGCCGGCGGCGTCGTAGGTTACCGGCAGCACGTTGCCCCCCACGCCTTGCCAAGTGCCATAGCCCCACCCGTCGGCGTCGGTGTCGAAGGTGGAGGACACCGTCGTCGCGGCCCCGGCCTGCCCGGCGAGGGTCACGGCGGCGGCGAGGACAAGGGCTCCGAGGCCCGTCTTCAGTCGGTTCATAGTGCTCATCCCATGGCTCGCCGCGACGACCGCGGCTGTCGGATGAGCGGTTAGGGCCCGCGGACCCGCGCTGTCGCCCGCGCACCGATCAACGGCCCAGGCGTTCGACGAAGGGGGGCGAATTCCCGTGTGAGGCGAGCGGTCTAGCCGTCCCGCCGGGCGACCTGCGCCACATAGGCAATCAGGGCGCCCGCGTTGATGGGCTTGGTCAGGAAATCGTCGGCGCCCGCCGCCTCGGCCGCCTGTTTGTGTTCGTCCATGGCGTTCGCGCTGAGGACGCAGACGGGAACGCGTGGGCGGCCGAACTCGCGTTCGATCTGGCGGATCGCCCGAATGGCGGCCAGGCCGTCCATCACCGGCATCTGCATGTCCATCAGGACGAGATCGAACGCCTGGCCCGCGAAGGTCTCGACCGCCTCGCGACCGTTCTCCACCGCCACGATCTCGACCGGCAGGTCCTCGAGGATCAGCTCGACGGTCATGCGGTTGATCAGATGATCCTCGGCCAGGAGGAGCCTGAGCGGACGCATGGCGGCGTCCACGGCCGACGACTGGACCACCTCGACGGTCGGCCCATCCTGGACCACGCGTCGCAACGGAAGCTCGACCTTGAACGTCGCCCCTCGCCCCGGCGCCGACGTGGCGGAGATCGTCCCGCCCATCAGGGTCGCCAGGGACTTCGAGATCGCCATGCCCAGGCCCGTTCCGCCGTACTGCCGCGTGACCGAGCCGTCCGCCTGCTCGAACCGTTCGAACAGCGTTTCGGCCACGTCGGGCGGAAAGCCGATGCCCGTGTCGCGAACGGCGAAGCGCACCCGTTCGCGGCCGTCCGGCAGGGGCGTGCAGGTCACCGAAAGCCGCACCTGGCCGCGAGCGGTGAACTTGACGGCGTTGCTGACTAGGTTGGACAGCACCTGGCGGATCCGCAGCTCGTCGCCGACGAACCGGTCGCGCGCCGCGTCGTCCAGTTCCACGAGCAGTTCCACGCCCTTCTCGGCGGCGCTGGCCTGGAACAGGTCGGCGATTTCCCGCACGACGTTCGCAAGGTCGAAGCGCTCCTCGCGGATGGACACGCGACCGGCGTCGAGCTTGGCGAGGTCGAGGATGTCGCTCAGCAGCCGTTCCAGCGCCCGGCCCGACCCCTCGATCAGGTTGACCATGTGCCGCTGCTTCGGCGCCAGGTCGGTGCGGGCCAGGGCGCCGGCGATGCCCAGCACCCCGTTCAAAGGCGTCCGGATCTCGTGGCTCATGTTGGCCAGAAACACGGACTTCGCCAGGTTCGCCTTCTCCGCCAGCTCGCGCGCCGCGATCAGACGAAGTTCCGTGTCCCGCCGCTCGGACAGATCGCGGACGATGGCGGTGAACGCGTGGCCCGTGGCCGTCTCCAGCACCGCAAGGGAAACCTCGGCCGGGAACTCGTCGCCCGACCGGCGACGCCCGACGATCGGCGCCCTGTCGTGCATGCGAAGGCTCTTCGCCCCGCCCGCGGAGAAGGCGGCCACGTGCAGCTCGTGCGCGGACCTATGCCTGGCCGGCAGCAGCTTCTCGACCGGCTGGCCGACCACCTCGTCCGCGCTGTAGCCGAAGATTTCCTCCGCGCCCGCGCTGAAGGCGATGATGCGGGCGGCCTGGTCGGTGACGACGATGGCCTCGGGCGAGATCGTCAGCATCGCGGCCAGGGTGTTCGCGCTGCGGCGGGCGGCTTCCTCCGCAGCCCGGGCGCTGGTGACGTCCTGGACGGCCCCAAACATCAGCGCGGGCGCGCCGTCGGATCCGAGTTCGACCTCGGCGCGCTCCCGCATGATGCGTTCCCGCCCATCCGGCAACACGACGCGGTAGTCGAGCGCGTAGTCCTCCTCGCCGGCGAGCGCGCTGCGGACGCGGGCCCGGACGCGCTCCCGGTCTTCCGGATGGATGAGATCCAGGACGTGGGCGAAGGTGGGCTGAAACGCACAGGGCGCCAGGCCGAAGATCCGGTAGACCTGCGCGGACCAGAGCAAGGTCTCGCGCGGGACGTCCGCCCGCCAGCTCCCCGTGTTCGACAGGCGCTCGGTGCGGTCGAGGTGGTCCAGCAAGGCCGCCACGTCGCCGCCGGCGCGGACTCCGTCCCGGGACCACGGGTCGACGGACGCGCGTGGCTCGCCTGCGCGCCTATTCTTCGGAACCTTCAACGGCCCGGCCTCCTGCGATGCTGGCGAACCTCCTCGCGCGCTCGACCGGCGAGGCGCCGGCGCCGCCGGGCGCGCCGAGGCGGAAGCGGCGGATGAGCCGATCGAGTTCGACGGTCTCGGCCTTCATGGCGTGGGTGGCCGCCGCTGACTGCTCGACCATGGCCGCGTTCTGCTGCACGACCTGGTCCATCTGGGTCACGGTGGCGCTGACCTCCGCGAGACTCGCGGACTGCTCCTGGGTCGAGGCGGAAATCGTGGATATGACCGAATCGATCTCGGCCACCTGCGCCACGATCGCCGCTAGCGCGACGCCCGCCTCGTGGACCAGCTCGACGCCCGCGGCCACCTCCCGGCTCGAACGCGCCACCAGCAGCTTGATCTCCTTGGCGGCCTCGGCGGAGCGCTGCGCGAGGGCCCGCACCTCGGACGCCACGACGGCGAAGCCCTTGCCGGCCTCGCCAGCCCGGGCCGCCTCGACGCCGGCATTGAGCGCCAGCAGGTTGGTCTGGAAGGCGATCTCGTCGATCACCCCGATGATCT
>NZ_LSJI01000205.1 GCF_001557235.1 Phenylobacterium sp. CCH9-H3
GCGGCTAAGTCTCACCAACCGGCCCGCCGGTCCACGATTTTCGCGCCTAGCCGCCCCGCTTCATCGTCTCGCGCGCGATGATCACCTGCTGGATCTGGCTGGTGCCCTCGTAGATCCGGAAGATCCGGACGTCGCGGTAGAAGCGCTCGATGCCGTACTCGGCGATGTAGCCGGCGCCGCCGAAGATCTGCACGGCCTTGTCGGCCACGCGGCCCACCATCTCGGAGGCGAAGTACTTCGCCGCGGCGCCTTCCATGGTGACGTTCTGCCCGGCGTCGCGCTTGCGGGCGGTCTCCATGGTGAGCGCCCTTGCCGCCAGGGCTTCTGTCTTACAGTCCGCGATCATGCCCTGGACCAGCTGGAAGCCGCTCAGCGACTGGCCGAACTGCTTGCGCTCGGCGGCATAGGCCACGCTGTCGGCGATCAGGCGCTCGGCGACGCCGACGCAGAGGGCGGAGATGTGCAGCCGGCCCTTGTCGAGCACCTGCATGGCCACCTTGAACCCCTCGCCCTCGGCGCCGATGCGGTTCTCGGCCGGCACCCGGACGTTGTCGAAGATGACGTCGCAGACGTGGGCGCCCTGCTGGCCCATCTTCTTCTCGGGCTTGCCGACGCTGAGGCCGGGCAGGTCGCGGGGCACCAGGAAGGCTGAGACGCCGCCGGCGCCCGGCTTCGAGGGATCGCTGCGGGCCATGACCGTGAAGAGGTCCGCCTTGTTGGCGTTGGTGATGTAGCGCTTGGCGCCGTTCATGACGTAGTGGTCCCCGTCGCGGATGGCGCGGGTCTGCACGGCGGCGCTGTCGGAACCGGCCTCGGGCTCGGTCAGGGCGAACGAGGTGATGATGTCGCCCGACGCGATGCCGGGCAGGTATTTCTGCTTCTGCGCCTCGGTGCCGAACATCACCAGGGCCTGGGAGCCGATGCCCACATTGGTGCCGAAGGTCGACCGGAACGCCGGGCTGGTGCGGCCCAGCTCGATGACCACCAGGCACTCCTCCTCCATGGAGAGCTCGAGACCGCCGTAGGCTTCCGGGATCGACAGGCCGAAGAGGCCCAGCGCCTTCATTTCCTCGACCACGTCCTCGGGCATGGCGTCGTCCTCCGCCACCTTGGCCTCGAGCGGACGCAGGCGTTCGCTGACGAAGCGGCGGACGGTGTCGATGAGCTGGTCGCGGGTCTCGGCGTCGAGCGCCATGGTGGCAGTTCCCCTTACTTGCAGGCCCTGGCGGCCGCTGTCTGTTTGAAGCGTTGCAGGCCCACCGCCACCACCGGCCGTGGCCAGGTCTCGGTGCGCACGGCGCCCGGCGCCACGGCGCAGATCGGCGCCGGCTCGGGCGTCACCTTGCCCTGACGCAGGATCAGGGCGATGGCGTTGTAGTCGATGGCCTGGTCGGTCTGGTTCCAGACCTTGAGCACCGTGGCGCGCTTCTGGGCCGAGCCGTCCAGCGCCGCCGCGATCTGGCCCTCGGCCGGCGCTTCGAAGGTCTCGGCGACGGCGCCTTCCGGATGGGCGTCCGCCAGCTGCCCGTCCTCCACCCGCTCCAGCACCGGCAGGCCTTCCTCGTCCAGGCGGAACACGGCCCGCTGTCCCAGCACCACCTGCACCGTCCCGTCCTGCACCTGGGTCTTCGGCTCGACCGTGATCGCCTTCGCCGCGGCTACGGCGGCGGGCGCGGTGGTCGTCTCGTCAGCCCGCTTCGCCGCGGGTGGAATCTCGACCTGCTGCTCGTCCAGGCCAGGCAAGGGGTCGGCGCTCACCGGCCGCTCCTTCGGCGCGGTCTGCACGGGGCCGTCGTCGGGCGGCGCCGGCTGCGCCGCCAGCGCCAGCGCCAGGAGGACCGAGGCGAGCACCGGGCTCAGGCCTTGGCGAGCGCCAGGGCCGATCCCTGCCCGACGCCGACGCACATGGTGGCCAGGGCCCGCGCCGCGCCCCGCTCCTGCAGAGCGCGCGCGGCCGTGAGCGCCAGCCGCGCGCCCGAGGCGCCCAGGGGATGGCCGATGGCGATGGCGCCGCCGTGCGGGTTCACATGCTCGGCGTCGTCCGCCAGGCCCCAGGCGCGGGTGCAGGCCAGGGCCTGGGCGGCGAAGGCCTCGTTCAGCTCGACTACGTCGAAGTCGCGCGGGGTGATCCCGAGGCGGGCGGTCAGCTTGTCCACCGCCGGCACGGGGCCGACGCCCATCACCCGCGGCGCCACCCCGCCCGATGCTCCGCCCTCGATGCGGGCGATGGGCTCCAGACCGTATTTCCGGACCATCTCTTCCGAGGCCAGGATCAGGGCCGCCGCGCCGTCGTTGACGCCCGAGGCGTTGCCGGCGGTGACGGTGCCGTCCTCGCGGACGATGGGCTTCAGCGCCTGCAGCGCGGCCAGGGTGGTGTCGGGCCGCGGATGCTCGTCTTGAGCGACCACCACCTCGCCCTTGCGGTCCTTGATGGTCACGGGCGCGATCTCGCCGTCGAAGAAGCCGCGGTCGCGGGCCTTGCCCACCCGCTGCTGGCTGCGGAAGGCGAAGGCGTCCTGGTCGTCGCGGGCGATCTGGTAGTCGGTGGCCACGTTCTCGGCCGTCTCCGGCATGGCGTGGGTCCCGTACTGCTTCTGCATCTGGGGGTTCACGAACCGCCAGCCGATGGTGGTGTCGAAGATCTCGGCGCTGCGCGAGAAGGCGCTGTCGGCCTTGCCCATCACGAAGGGCGAGCGGGTCATGCTCTCGACCCCGCCGGCGATCACAAGGTCGTTTTCGCCAGTGGCGATCGAGCGGGCGGCCGTGATGGTCGCATCCAGGCCGGAAGCGCAGAGGCGGTTGACCGTCATGCCCGGCACGCTCTCCGGCAGGCCCGCCAGCAGCAGCGCCATCCGCGCGACGTTGCGGTTGTCCTCGCCGGCCTGGTTGACGCAGCCGTAGACCACCTCGTCGACCTCCGCCCAGTCGATCTGGGGAAAGCGGCCCATCAGCACCTTGAGCGGATGCGCCGCCAGATCGTCGGCGCGCACCTTGGCCAGGGCCCCGCCGTAGCGGCCGATCGGGGTTCGGGCGCCTGCGCAGAGATAGACGGTCCGGCCTTGCATGGTGCGTCCTCGATCGGGTCAGAAGCGGGGCGGCAAACTAGTGTTCGAATGTCCGGTCGGCAAACCCTTAGGGCTGGGCGCCGGCGTTACGGAAGCTTCCCCATTCCGCGGCCCCATGCTTAGACGCCCAGCCTTGAAGGGTTGGGTGAGGATTCCAGACGCATGGACGGCGGCGATGAAGACGAAGGCAGCTACGGCTCGAAGCTGACGCAGGTGACCGACGGCGAATGGGCCGGGTGGTCCTGGTACCCCGGCGGCGATCCGTTCGAGGATCTGGCGGGGCCGTTCTATTTCCGGATCGACGAGCAGGGCCCGGTCTGCGCCTTCAAGGTGGAGAAGAAGCATCTGAACGGCGGCGCCTTCCTGCACGGCGGCTGCTTCATGACCTTCGCCGACTTTTCGCTGTTCGTGATCGCCCGGGAGGCGCTGAGCGAACAGCATGCGGTCACCGCGACGTTCAACTGCGAACTTGTGGGCGCGGCCTACGAGGGCCAGGTGATCGAGTGCCGGGGCGACATCGTGAAGAACACCCGCAGCATGGTGTTCGTCCGGGGCCTCATGAAGGTGGCGGGCGAGACGGTCATGAGCTTCTCGTCGGTCCTGAAGAAGCGGGGTCCGCGGAACGCGGCCTGAAGAAGCGGAGGCGCGGACGATGAGCGACTGGAACCTGCCCTGGCGCGGCGCGTGCCGTTGCGGCCAGGTGAAGCTGAAGGTCAGCGCCCCGCCGCTGCTGACGATGGCCTGCCACTGCACCGGCTGCCAGCGGATGACGGCCAGCGCCTTCTCCCTCAGCGTCGCCGTGCCGACCGCCGGTTTCGAGGTGACCGCGGGCGAGCCGGTGATCGGCGGACTGCATGGCGACGACGTCCACCACTACTTCTGCCCCCGCTGCATGAGCTGGCTCTTCACCAAGCCCCAGGCGGTCGGTTGGATGGTCAACGTGAGGGCCACGATGCTGGACGGCGCCCCGGGCTCGGAGCCTTTCCTGGAGACCTACACCTCCGAGAAGCTTCCGTGGGTGACGACGCCCGCGCAGCACAGCTATCCCCGGTTCCCCGAGTTCGACGAGTACGCCGCCCTCACCCAGGCCTTCGCCCGATATCATGCGAAAAGCGCGACATAGCGGCGCTCGCCCTAGCTTCGCCCCACATCTCGCCTACATGGGCGCGAGCAGGGACGCTCCCCAAGGATGACTATGAAGAACCTTTCCGCCCTCGCCGGCCTGGCGATCGCCACCGGCCTGGCCCTCGCTTCGAACGCCGCCGCCCAGCCGGCGGCCGGCGTCGAGGGCGTCTGGCGCAACCCCAAGAATTCCGTCCACGTGAACATCAAGCCCTGCGGCCAGAAGCTGTGCGGCTACGTGGTCTGGGCCAGCGAGGACGCCAAGGAGGACGCCCGCAAGGGCGGCACCGAGAACCTCGTCGGTCTTCAACTGCTGCGCGACTTCGGCCCCGAGAAGCCCGGCGTGTGGAAGGGCAAGGTCTTTGTCCCCGACCTGCGCGCCACCTTCGCGGGCCGCGCCGAACTGGTCGACGCCAACACCCTGCGCGCGCGCGGCTGCCTGGTGGCCGGCGTGTTCTGCAAGGGCCAGACCTGGCGCCGCATCGGCAGCGCCGCCGACTGAAGCTCGGCCGCTGGGCTTGCCTTGCGGCCCGGCCGATACGAAGCAGGCCGGATGACGGACCTCTCGCCGCTCACGCCCGCCGACATCCCCGAGGTGATGCGCATCGAACGCACGCCCGGCTACGACGCCGTGGTCGGGCGCTTCGAGGCGGATGAGCACGCGGCGCAGATGGCGTCGCCCACCGTGCGTTACGTCGGCATCCGCGACGGCGACGGCCTGGCGGGGTTCGTCATCCTGCAGACGTTCGACCAGCCCACGGTCCTGCTCCGGCGCATCGCCGTCAGCGAAGTCGAACGGGGCGTCGGGTCGCGGCTGGTGCGCGAGGTGACGGACTGGGTGTTCCAGACCACCCCCGCCATCGCCCTGAGGCTGGAGGTTTCCGTGAACAACCCGCGCGCCCGCCACGTCTACGAACGGGAAGGTTTCCGCGAGTACGACGCCGATGCGGTCCACCACTTCATGCGGATACCCCGCGAGCGGTGGGCGGACCTGCGCGACCTCGGCGCCTGAGCCGGCTCAGGCGGCTCGTCGGCGGGCCTCGGCGGCCTCCACCCGGAAGCGCGCGACCATGTCCTGCAAGGCCTCGGCTTCGCGGGCCAGGGCCTGGCTGGCGGCCGTGGATTCCTCGACCATGGCGGCGTTCTGCTGGGTGACGCGGTCCATGTCGTTCACCGCCGCGTTCACCTGCTGAAGCCCCGTCGCCTGTTCCTGGGCCGAGGCGGCGATCTCGTTCACCACCGCGTTGATCTCGGCGACCCGCGCCACGATGCCTTCCAGCGCCGCGCCCGTTTCGCGGACCAGGTTGACCCCCGCGCCCACCTGCTGCGAGGAGGCCGAGATCAGGGCCTTGATCTCCTTGGCCGCTTCGGCCG
>NZ_LSJI01000206.1 GCF_001557235.1 Phenylobacterium sp. CCH9-H3
CCGCGAGCAGGCCGTCGGGCCTGAGCAGGGCCGCCATGTCGTCGATGACCGCCTCGGGCGAGAGCCCGGGAGCCCCCGCCATATAGGCCTGGGCGCGCGCCAGATCGTCGCCGTCCAGCAGACCGAGGGCCTGGGCCGCCGGCGGGGCTTCGCGCGACCAGGCCGCCCAGGCGAGACGCTCGATGCCGAAGGCTGACCCGGCCTGCGCCAGCCGCTCCTCGGAGGAGCCGTCCAGCAGCCGCCGCTCCAGGAACCGCCGGGCGGCGAGCGCCTGGGCCAGGGCGGCCGAAGGCGTTTCGCCTGCGCATTCGCCCAGGACCAGGGCCGCCCGGTCGCCGTCCACGCAGAGGGCCTGGAAGGCCCCCGGCGGCGGCGCGCCCAGCATCCGAGCGGCAACGGCGGCACCCGCGGCCCCGCTGACTGACAGCGGCGGGAAGGCCGTCTCGCGGTAGGCGGCGGCGCTGGCCGCTTCGTCCCGCTCGCGGTCGCGGCGGGAGAGCTCATGCCGCGCGCGCGCCAGCCGGCCCGCGACACTGGTGCGCATCAGCCGCACCGCCAGGGCCAGGTCGCGGGTCTCGCGGATGGCGAAGCCTTCCACGTCGTCGGCCGGGGCGTCGGCGCGGATGGCGGCGATGGTGACGCTGTTGCGGGCGAGCTCGCGCACGATCAGGCGGGCGATCGTCAGCGCCAGCGCCAGGCCGATCAGGCCGGCCCCCGCCACGAGGATGAGGATCAGCCGCTGCAGATCCCGCATCCGCGCGAACATCGGCTCGGCGTCGATCTGGGCGATCACGAAGCCACCCTGGGCGATGGGAGCCAGGCCCGTGGCGCGACGCTGGCCCGAGGCGTCGGCGCCGAGGGGCGCGGCCGTCGGGCGCTGCGGCGCCTCGAACGTCCCGGGCCCTTGCGCGGAGGGCGGGCCGGCGATCTGCACCGTCCGACCGGCGGGGGTGACGAGGTAAAGCCCCATCAGCCCCTCCACCCGGCGCGCGGCCTCGCGCAGGCCAGCGGCCCGCACAGGATCGGACAGGGCGTGCGCTAGGTCGTCGGCGACGTCGGCGAAGGCGGCCGTGGTCACCGCCGCGGCGATGGCCTGGTTGGCGAGCCCCCGCTCGGCCTCGGCTCGCTCCCAGGCGTAGAGCAGCGCGCCATTGACGCCGGCCAGCAGCAGGAACAGGGGCGCCACCAGCAGCAGGAAGGTGCGGCGGATGCTCATGCCGGCCCCGCCAGGTCGCGCAGGCCGACCACGAACTCCGGGCACTCGCGGGCGATGGTGAAAACGTGCGGCTTGGCGATCACCAGGGCCTCCAGGCCCTCCGGTCCCGCCACATAGTCCGCCCGCGCCGCCAGGCCGAACAGCAGGCCGGGGGCGTCGAAGACCACGGGCGCCGGCGCGCCGGCGGTCTCGGCGCCGCCCGCGGCGACCACGAAGAGCGCCTCGCCGACCGTCCCCGCCGGGATCACCAGCTTGCTTGGGGCGAAGGCGCGCGGCCGGGCGTGGCGCGCGATCAGCAGCAGCTCAGCGTCCTCCAGCCGCAGGAACGGTCCGGCGGCGCGGAGCAGGAACAGGCGGTCGACGACATCGGGACCGATCATGCCGCGCGCTCCTGCAGTTCCCCGTGCGCCGGGGCGGCGAGGTCCCGCCAGGCCGCCGCAAGGCCGGGATCGGCGGCGATGCGGGCCGCCAGCAAGCTCATGGCGCGATGCTCCAGCCGCGCCTCCAGGCCGTCGTCCCTGGGCGTCCAGACGACACGACCGGCGCCGTCTGCGACCAGTGTCACCGGCGCTGCGGGCGGGAGGGCCGCCTCAAGCCGGGCGGCGTTGCGGGCGCGGTCCAGCGCGAGCGTGTCGCTCCAGGCGCGACGCATCAGCTCGATCAGGTGGGTGGCCAGGTCCTCCAGCGCCTCGCGCAGCCGCGAGACCTCGCGCGGGCCGGCGATGCGGGCCGGCGGCGAGCGGTCGCCGGCGGCGATCCGCAGGGCATCGGCCTTGAGCCCCTCGATCGGCAGGGCCACCCAGCGGACGATCAGGAACGTCACCAGCGCCGAAGCCACGAGCGAGGCCACGCCGATCAGGGCGCTGGCGAAGAGGGCGTTCTGGGTCGCCACCTCGATCACCGAGATGTTCACGTCGGCGCCAGCGGTGGCCACGATGCGGCCGTCGCGGCTGCGGATCGGCGCTGCGGCGGTCTTCAGCAGCCCCCACTGTTCCTGGAACTCGATGGGCGAGACGTAGATCGCGCCGTCCGTGGTGGTCCGGCGCAGGCCGGCGCGCGTCTCGGCGGTCAGCTCGTCCTCCGAGCCGATCAGCGAATGCTCCTCGCCCTCGGTGGAGTCCAGGACGTAGACCACGTCCTTCAGGCCGCCCAGGACCTGGGAATAGAGATAGGTCAGGCCGAGCTCGCGCCGGATGCGGCGCATGGGCTCCACGTTGCGCCGATACTGCGGCATCTCCTCCACCGCCTCGGCGGGCGCCCGCACCAGGGCGGCGCGGATCAGGAAGTCATGGTCCGCCGGGTCGATCAGGGCGCCGGTCAGCGCGCTGGTGGTGATCAGCTTGCGCGAGAAGCCGTCCAGGATGGTGTCGTATAGGCGATTGTAGACCAGCGCCCCCAGGGCGAGGGCCAGCACCAGGATCGCGGGCGTGATGGTCCGCCACAGCAGCGTCTTGATGGGGATCCCGTCAGGCCGCATAGGCGCGATCGTCCCGGGCTTTCAGCATCGTCAAGGCGAGGTCCGGATAGCGGGTGGCCGCCTCCTCGATGTCCGCGCGCGCGATCCAGTAGGAGCGGTCCCCGAGCCGCAGCTCCACAGGCTTTCGGCCGGCGGGCTCGGGCGTGGCGCGCGCGGCCAGGGCTGTCTGGGCGTCGATGGAAGCTGCGGCGAAGTCTGGCGTGGCGCGGACGGCCTCCACCAGGTCCACCGCGGTAGGCCGCGCCGCGGCCTCCAGTCCCAGAAGGCTCGCGAAGCTGTCCCGGAAGAGCGGCGGGAGGTCCGGCTTCAGGCCCGGCCGCACGGCGGCGGCCAGCTCATCCGGCGGCACGAGGTCGCGCAGGGCCTGGGCGGCCGCCACGGCCTCGAAACCGTGGTCATCCGCCACCGCGGCCGTCAGCAGCGCGATCAGTTCGCCCGCGCCGGTCCCGGCGGCGGCCTTGCCGGAGACCAGGGGCTCCAGCCGCCCCCAGGTGGCCGCATCCACACCGCTCGCGATCGCCTCGACCGCGTTGGCGCGCACCTTCGGATTGGCCGAATGCAGCGAGACGATGAGGAGGTCGAAGTCCGGCAGCAGGCCGCCGAGGGCCAGAAGCTCGAGCGTGAAGTCCACCGACTCGGCGATCCGCTGGCGGTAGGTCTCGGCCAGCAGGCGCAGCGCCGGGGAACGGTCCGCATCGGCGGCGAGCCGCTCGGCCACGGCCAGGCGCCGCGCCGTCTCGTCCAGCTCCTCACGCACCAGCCGGTCCAGCTGCGAGACGAACTGGGCGTGGGAAAGCGTGCTGAGGGCGCGCGCGGCGACGGCCCGGGCGCGGTAGGGCGTACGGTAGTTGGCCAGCGCCTGCATCAGGCGCGGGATGGCCGCCTCGCCCAGGTCCGCGAGCATGGCCTCAGTCGCACGCAGTTCCCGGGGACTGAGCTGTGCGGCGGCGGCCAGGACCTGCGGGATCGCTTCAACGTCGCCGATGGCGGCCAGCAGGTTCAGGATGGTCGCGCGGCTGGCTCGGTCCATCGCCGGCAGGTTGCGCACCAGCGGCCCGACCAGGCCGATGTCGCCCGGCCCAACCACGCTGGTGAGCGCCTGAAGGGCGTATTTGCGGACGGTGGGCGACGGATCCGACAGCTTGGCGGCGAAGTCCTCGGTGGCCTGGGACGCCTCAGGCTCCCCGCCGATGTCGTATGTCGTGCGCCGGCCTCCCCGACGATGCAGCAGGGCGCGGGCGGCGGCGGCCGCGCCGGAATCGGCTTCCCCCGCCTTCCGGCGTAGCAGGTCCGTCGCCGCCGCGTCGAACTGCGGGGCGTGCAGATCCGGATCGCCGAAGTTCAGCCACCCGCGGCGCATGTTAGCCTCCATGGCGGCGGGGTAGTAATGGCGTAGCGCCACCACGACCACGATCAGTGTGGCCCCTAGCAGCACGCCGATCCCCGACAGCTCGCGCATGTCGGCGTTCTTGGCCGCCAGCAGCAGAAAGCCGCCGGCCAACAGGCTGGCGAGCGGCTCGCAGAGGCCTTCAACCACCGTCCGGAACGGACGCTTCACCTGCGACGGCGTCGCGTTGAAGAGCAGGTTCTGGTTGTTGTACTCGATGGAGGTCAGGACGCCGTGATAGGCGAAGAAGGCCGCCAGCGCCGCCGTCGTTCCGCCCGCCAGGAAGAAGTAGGCGAAGACCGCAAAGTAGGTCACCGGCAGGATCAGGGCGACGTTCCGGACGCCGACCCGCGTCACCAGCCGGTTGAAGACGAACAGGCAGACGACGAGGTTGAAGATGCTGGCGCCCGCGTACAGCCGGCCGAACAAGGCGGCGAGCTCGGCCTCGCTCCGGCCCGCCTGCAGCACCGTGGAGTACTGGTACTCCGCCAAGTTGGTCATGAGCAGGGTGACAAACAGCGTCAGCACCAGGGTCACCGCATAGGGCGACGTGCGGAAGGCGCGGGCCACCTGGCCCAACTGGCGCAGCACGCCGGTGTCGTCGCCGTCGAGGTCGGCGTCGCTGTCGGCGATCCGCTGCCAACGCCGGCGCAGCAGCAGCGCCACGGGCGCTGTTGCAAGAGCCACCGCGGCCCAGACCAACAGGAAGGCGTGCATCGGCAGGACGGCCGCGAACAAGCTCACGATTAGGGCGCCGATGGTGGTGCCCAACGCGCAGAAGGCGGCGAACAGCGGGAACAGCCGCTTGGCGTCCTGGATGTCGAAGTAGGCGTCCGTGAAGTTCCAGAACAGCGAGTAGAGCGCGATGTACCACATGGCGAGGTACAGCTTCAGGACGTAGTAGAGCCCGGTCTGGAACGGCTCGGGCGGCCCGATCTGGATCAGCGCCCACAGGATCGCCCCGCCGCCGATCAGCGCCGCCAGCGTCACGTCCACCACGTGGTCGATGGAGAAGCGGACCAGCAGAAACGAGAAGATCGCCGTGTAGACCAGCATCACCGCGGGGGTGAGCAGGAAGATCACCGGCAGCTTGTCGGGCCCCACGTGGGTGAGGAACGCCGCATCGCCGGCCGCGAACCCGATGCCCATGCCGGTCTGCAGCAACAGGCCGAACAGGCCGAACTGCAGCAGCTTCGGCCACTCGCCGCGCTCGACCCGGAACAGGCGATTCAACAGGTCCTGCACGCAATCCCCCGCCGCGGCCGCGCCGCTCGCACCGCGTTAACGACCACCCGCTAATTTTCTATAGACTAGCTTTGATTTCCCGAACGCTCCCATAGGTTGCCCCAGCGCGATGAACGAGCCCGCCGCAGACCAGGCCGCGCGCCGCCGGCGGTTCGGGCTGAAGACCCAACTGCTTCTCCTGCTGTTCACGCTGAGCCTGATCTCGGCCGCCGCCTACTCGGTCGTGCTCTACAGCATCGATCGGCGCGAGATCATCGATGGCATCGACGGGCGGCTGAAGACGGCCGTGCTGGCCGTGAACGAGATCGTACCGGACGAGTATCATGCCCGCATCGTCGGCCCGGACTCGATCCCCGAGGCCGAGTACCGCCTGCTCCAGTACCGGCTCTCGCGCTTCGCGGCCCGCGCCGACCTGGTCTACGTCTATACCTACATGCGGTTCGGCGACGAGATCCGCACAGTGTCCACCAGCGCCACCCCACGCGAGATCGAGCGCCGGGCGGAGATTCCCTTCTTCACGCTCTACGACACGGCCCCGAAGACGCTGCACCGCGCGTTCGACGACGGCCAGATGCGGTTCGACGAGTACAGCGACTCCTTCGGCCGCTTCCGCTCGATCTACCTGCCCGTCCGCGGCGTGGACGAACGGACCTATGTGGTCGGCGCCGACGTCGACTTGGCCATGGTGCAGCAGCGGCTGATCCGAGCGCTGCAGATGTCGGTGGGCGTGGGCGCCGTGATGTTCGCGCTCTCCATGGCCCTCGGCTGGCTGCTGGTCGACCGCATCGTCGGGCCCCTGCTCCGTCTTACCGAATTCACCCGCAACATGGGCCAGCGCAACTTCCAGCCCGACGAGCGCGAACTGGCGGCCATGAACGCCATCAGCCGCCGCCGGCCCGATGAAGTGGGCAGCCTGGCCGAGGCCATGACGGCCATGATCGCCCGCCTGCAGCGCTACCTCCTGGAAATGGAGCAGGCCACCGCCGCCCGCGAGCGGGTCGAGGGCGAGCTCTCCGCCGCCCGCGACATCCAGGTGGGCATGCTGCCCCGCACCTTCCCGCCGTTCCCCGAGCGGCGCGACGTGGACGTCTTCGCCCTGCTGGAATCGGCCAAGCACGTGGGTGGCGATCTCTATGACTACGCCTTGATCGACGAGAACCGGCTGTTCTTCGTGGTGGGCGACGTCTCCGGCAAGGGCGTACCGGCCGCCCTGTTCATGGCCATGACGACGACCCTCTTCAAGGCGACAGCCCTGACGGCGAACTCGACGGGCGAGATCATGGCCCGGGTGAACGCCGAGCTGTCGCGCGACAACGCCCAGGAGATGTTCGTCACCGCCTTCAGCGGCATCCTGGACCTGCGGACCGGGGGAGTGGAGTACTCGGACGGCGGCCACGAGGCGCCGTTCGTGCGGCGCGCCGACGGGTCGGTCTCCCGGCTGCCGAAGCTGAAGGGCATGGCGCTGGGCGTGATCGGCGACGCGCCGTTCGAGACGGGCCATTTCCAGCTATCGCCCGGCGACGCCCTGATCCTGTTCACCGACGGGGTGTCGGAGGCCGCCAACGCCGACGACGACCTCTACACCACGGCCCGCATCGAGCGGGCCCTGGCCACGGCCCGCGCCGAAACCGACGCCCGCCACCTGGCCGAGGGCCTGGCGCAGGACGTCCGCGTCTTCGTCGGCGCCACCCCCCAGTCCGACGACATCGCCATCCTCGTGGTGCGGTACGAGGGGGCCAAGAGATAGGTCTCCTTTGTCCCCGGGGACGCTCTGGGATCGTCGCCTCCACGCACGTGGCGCGGCTGACTTGCCGCCGCCTCGAAATATGATAGCTATTACTATCATATTGTAGTCCGATGGAGCCGCCCGATGCGCGCCACTGTCTTCCGCGGCTCCGACCGCCTGCTGAGCGTCGAGACCGTTCCGGACCCGAAGCCCGGCGCCAACGAGGTGCTCCTGAAGGTTTGTCGCTGCGGCGTATGCGGGACCGATCTGCATCGCTCGGAACGCAATTTCGCGACGTTCCGGGAAGGCACGATCCCCGGCCACGAATTCTCGGGCGAGGTCGTCGAAGTCGGCAAGGGCGTCGAAGGCCTGAAGGTCGGCGACCTAGTGACGGCGCTGCCTTATCTGGGGTGCAACGCCTGTCTCGCCTGCCTGAGGGGCTATCCCGTGCATTGCGAGAAGACGGCGAACCTGGGCTCGGACGTTCCGGGCGCCTTCGCCGAGTACGTGGTGACAGGCGCGCCGTTCACCTTGAAGCTGCCCGGAGGCCTGACCCCCGACGACGGGGCCTTGGTCGAGCCCCTCGCAGTCGCCGTGCGCGCCGTCATCCGCGCCGGCGTCCGCCCCGGCTCCCGCGTACTGATCCTGGGCGCCGGTCCGATCGGCCTAGGGATCGCCTACTGGGCCAGGCGCGCCGGGGCCAGTCAGGTCGCGGTTCAGGCGCGGTCCCGTCGGCGCGCGGACTATGCCCGCCAGATGGGCGCGGACGTCTTCGTCTCCACCGTCGATGGCGAGGCGCCTCACGACACGGCCAGGGCGGCCATGGCCGAGGCTCCCGAGATCGTGTTCGAATGCGTCGGCTTGCCGGGCTCCATCGACCAGGCCATAGCGACCGTGGCCCCCCAGGGTAAGGTCGTGGTCGTGGGAGCCTGCATGGAGCCGGACCACTGGCTCCCCGTGCGGGGCCTGACCAAGGAAATCGATATCAGGTTCTCCATGGTCTACGATCGTGCCGAGTTCCAGACCGCCATCGACGCCCTCGACAGCGGAGCCGTGGAGCCGCGGACGATGGTCAGCGACATCGTGGGGCTGGACGCTCTGCCCGCGGCCATCCAGGCGCTTCGGGACGGCGCCGACCAGTGCAAGGTGATGGTCGACCCCCGGGTTTAGACGGGCCGCCCGCCGGCTATCCCAACCGCACCGGCGCGCGCTCGCGGCCGTGCATCTTGCGCAGGTAGTGGCGCATGTCCTCGATCGTGCGGATCAGGTCCGCGCGGGGCGTGGGCGCCATGGCGGCCGCCTGGGCCATAAGGGGGTCCTGCTCGACCTCCCAGGGCAGGAAGGCGAACCGCTCGCCGGCTTCCAGCATCCACACGATCGGATAGGGCCGGCCGAACATCACGCCCTTCAGCGGCTCCTTGCCCATGAGGTAGAGCGCGGCGCGGTCGGCATTGCCAGCGCCCAGCACCACCTCCAGCACGTCGAGGGAGATCACCAGGCTGCCGGGCCGCGCGAACTTGCTGATCCGGAACCCCAGGTCGATGTCTGGGCCGATGAAGTCGAGGTGCGCGCCGGTCCCGCTGGAGAGTTCTGGGATTTCGATCTCGATGTTCTGGCCGTCGAAACCCGCCAGCCAGGCCGTCCCCTTCAGCCGCAGCGGAAGCTGCTGGAAATGGCGCTCCTCGTAGAGCTGCATGGTCCGCAGGAGGGCCGCGAGGATCGAGGTCAGTTCCTCGGCGCTGGCGGGCGAGGTCACGAACACCACCTCGTCGCCCATCACCTTCCAGACGTCGATCGCCGGGGTCGCGTCGTCGTCCAGGAATTCCATGCCGATCTGGCCGGCCACCATCAGCGGAAAGCTGGTGAAGAAGGTCTGGAAGATGCCCAGCCAGCCCTCCGACCCCTGGCCGGTGAAGCGGGCCTTGAACTCGGTCGAGCCCACCATGTCGACCGACAGGAACAGGCGCAGCATGGATCCCCCGGAACAGCCCTGCGGCAGCCATACTCGACAGATCCGAACCGGGCCATAGCCCGCGGGTCGGGTGACCGGACGGACAGCTATGCTACGGTCCCGCCGAACACATCCGTGAAGCGTTGGGACAAGGGAGCGGCCGGTGGCGTCTGAGACCTCGACGGCCCCGCGCAGCCGGGGCGGCGCGCCCGACCGGCTGTCGCGCTGGCTGGCCGGCTACCGGCCCCTGCCGGGCGCGCCCGACGAACTGTTCGACGCGGCCGGGCAGCCGCGCGAGCACTGGATGGCCTTTCTGCGCGAGTTCGCCGGCTATGCCGACGCCGACGCCGACGGCCGCTTCGGCATGGCCGCACGGCACATCCGGGATTCGGGCGCGTCCTACCGGATCTACGGCGAGGAGACCGAGCGCAGTTGGCCGCTGGACCCGCTGCCGCTGATCATCCCCCAGGCCGAGTGGGACCAGATCGCCGCCGGGGTCGCCCAGCGGGCCGAGCTGATGGAGGCCATCCTGGCCGACGTCTATGGCGAGGGCCGGCTGGTGAGCGACGGGGTCCTGCCGGCCGCGGTGGTGACCGGCAGTCCCGACTTCCTGCGCGCCATGCGCGGCGTGGCCCCGCCGGCCGGCCGCTACCTGCAGATCTACGCCGCCGACCTGGGCCGGGGGCCCGACGGGCGCTGGTGGGTGCTCGAGGACCGGGCCCAGGCGCCCTCGGGCGCCGGCTACGCGCTGGAGAACCGGCTGGTGGTGAGCCGGGCCTATCCCAATCTCTACAACACCCTCAACGTCCACCGCCTGGCGCCCTTCTTCGACGGCCTGCGGCGCGGCCTGGCGGCCACCGCCGACCGCAGCGAACCGCGCATCTGCCTGTTGAGCCCAGGCCCATTCAGCCAGACCTATTTCGAGCAGGCGCATCTGGCCCGGTATCTGGGGTTCCTGCTGGTGGAGGGCGACGACCTGGTGGCCCGCGACGGCAAGGTCTGGGTGCGCACCATCGCCGGGCTGAAGCGGGCCGACGTGATCCTGCGCCGTGTCGACGCCGACTTCCTGGACCCGCTGGAGCTCAACGCCGCCTCGCGGCTCGGCACCCCGGGGATGCTGGAAGCGATCCGCGCCGGCGGCGTCACGGTGCTGAACGTGCCCGGCTCCGGCCTGGTGGAATCGCGGGCCCTGATGAGCTTCGCCCCGGGCCTGAGCGAGCGCCTGCTGGGTGAGCCGCTGAAACTGCCCAACATCGCCACCTGGTGGTGCGGCCAGGCCAGTGAGCAGGCGCTGGTCGAGCGCCGCCTCGACGAGTTGGCCATCGCGCCAGCGTTCCAGAACGCTGGCCTCTTCAACGGCCCGCGGCTGCCGGCCGAGCTTTCTCTTGAGGACAAGGCGGCGCTGCGCCAGCGGATGGCCGATCGTCCCGGCGACTTCGTGGGCCAGGAGGTCGCGCACCTGTCGACCATGCCGGTGCTGCGCGACGGGCGCCTGCAACCCGCGCCGTTTACCCTGCGCGTCTTCGCGGCGATGACGCCGGAGGGCGTGCGCATCCTGCCCGGCGGCTTCTGCCGCACCTCGGACCGGCCCGACGCGCGGGTGATCTCCATGGGCGAGGGCGCGCGGACCGCCGACGTCTGGGTGCTGGACGACAAGCCGGTGGAGCGCCTGACTCTGATCGCCAGCGGCGACGAGGTGAAGGTTCGCCGCATCCTGGGCCACCTGCCCAGTCGGGCCGCCGACAACCTGTTCTGGCTGGGCCGCTACATCGAGCGCACCGAGGCGACGCTGCGGCTGGTGCGGGCCCTGTGCTCCAGTCTGATGGACTCGGAGTCGTCACTGCACGGCCGCGGCCAGACCTTCGAGTCCCTGCGCAGCGTGCTGGTCGACTGGGGCGCGCTCGACGGCAGGACGCGGCCCGCCCGCGCTTTGGATTCGGCCCGCGACGCCCTGCACGACGCCAAGGCCTGGGGCTCGGTCACCTACCTCGTGCGTTCGGCCAAACGCACCGCCTCGGGGATGCGCGAGCGGCTGTCGGCCGACTTCTGGGGCCTGCTGGTCGACCTCGAGGGCGATCTCGCCGGCGGGGCCAACGAGATCCATTCCGAGGCCCAGGCCCTGGAGCAGGTTGAGCGGGCCTTGCGCCACATCGCGGGCCTGGCGGGCCTCACTCAGGAGAACATGAACCGCGTCGCCGGCTGGCGCTTCCTGGACATGGGCCGCCGCATCGAGCGCGGCGCCAACACCTGCCAGCTCGCCCGCACCCTGGCTCACGACACGGCGACCATCGATGACCTGGACCTGCTGCTGGACCTGAACGACAGCCAGATCACCTACCGCGCCCGCTACCTGGTCGGTCTGGCGCTCAACGCTGTGCGCGACCTCGTCATGCTGGACCCGTACAACACCCGTTCGGTCGCGTTCCAAGTGGCCGCGCTGAAGGACCACCTCGCCGTCCTGCCCACCCTCCAGGAGGATGGGATCCTGGAGGCGCCGTCCAAGATCCTGCTGCCCCTGGCCGCGGAACTGGAGACCGAGGACGCGGCCAAGCTGCATGCGGACAAGGTGCTGGCTTACGAGCGCGCTTTGATGCGCCTCTCCAACGCGGTGGCCGACCGCTTCTTCCTGCAAGGGGCCAACGCGGTGCCGACGGTGAAGCTGGTGGGCCTGGCGTGAGGTACCGGCTGCGGCACCGGACCACCTATAGCTATCAGGGCGAGGTGCCGTTCGCCCGCTGCGTGCTGCGCCTGACCCCCCGCTCGTCGGCCACACAGACGGTGCTGGAGAGCGCCATCACGGTCACGCCCGAGCCCTCGGCGCGGCTGGACCGCATCGGCCCCTTCGGCGCGGCGATCCTGACCGTCACCGTCGACAAGCCGCACACCGCCCTCATCATCGAGGCCAATTCCCGCATCGACGTGGACGTCCCGCCCATCGGCGACCCGCAGGCCAGCCCGCCGTGGGAGGCGGTCCGCACCAGGGCGCTCAACACCTCCGACCTCGGCGCCAACGGGCCGGCGTCCTACCTCTTCCCCACGCCGCGCACGCCCATCGTGCCGGCCATCACCGAATATGCGCGGGCCAGCTTCCCGCCCGGCCGGCCGATCGTCGCCGCCGTGTCGGAGCTGAACAGCCGCATCCACGGCGAATTCGCCTACGATCCCAGCGCCACCGAGGTCTCGACCCCCGTGGCCCAGGCGTTCGAGGCCCGGCACGGAGTCTGCCAGGACTTCGCCCAGATCATGATCTGCGGCCTGCGCGGGCTGGGCCTGCCGGCGAAGTACGTCAGCGGCTACCTGCGCACCATCCCGCCGCCCGGCCAGGCGCGGCTGGAGGGCGCGGACGCCACCCACGCCTGGGTCGCGGTCTGGTGCGGCGATGCGGCCGGCTGGGTGGGCTTCGACCCCACCAACGCCATCCTGGCCGGCAACGACCACCTGGTCCTGGCCGTGGGCCGCGACTATGCGGACGTGGCCCCCATCGACGGCGTGATCCTGGCCTCCGGCGAGCAGACCCTGAAGGTCGAGGTCGACGTCATCCCCGAAGAGGAGCCCGCCGCGGCGAATGCGTAGCGTTTCGAGTTTCACCGCCCTCCTTGCAGCGTCCCTGTCGCTCGCCGCCTGCGACCGGCCGGCCAGCCCACAGAAGGTGGCGGCCGCCGCGCGCGAATGCCTCCCGCCGCAGCCGGTCCCGGCGCCAGCGCCCTCGACCGCCGGCATGGTGCTGGTGAAGGGCGGCGAGTTCCTGCAGGGCGCCGCGCCCGCCCGGGCCGAGGAAGGTCCACCCCGCGCCACCAAGGTCGGCGCATTCTGGATCGACCGCACCGAGGTCACCAACGCCGACTTCGCCCGCTTCGTCGCCGCCACCGGCTATGTGACGCTCGCGGAGCGGCCGCTGGACCCGAAGGCCTACCCCGCGCTCTCCGGCGACCAGCTCAAGCCGTCGGCCATCGTCTTCGTGGGCGCGAAAAACCCCAATGACGGCCCGGGCCAGTGGTGGCGGGTGGTCCAGGGCGCGAACTGGCGCCAGCCCGAGGGGCCTGGAAGCTCCATCGAGGGTCGGGACAACCACCCCGTGGTCCAGATCGGCTATGAGGACGCTCTCGCCTACGCCCGCTGGCTGGGCCGCGACCTGCCCACCGAAGCCGAATGGGAGTACGCCGCGCGGGGCGGGCTGAAAGACGCGGCCTACACCTGGGGAAACCAGCCCCTCGACCTGCAGAAGCCCCAGGCCAACGTCTGGCAGGGCCCCTTCCCCCAGGCCGACGCCGGGACCGACGGCTACAAGGCCGAGACGGCCCCGGTGGGCTGCTACGCCGCCAACGGCTATGGCCTGGTCGACATGGCCGGCAATGTCTGGGAGTGGACCAAGGACTGGTACGCGCCCAACCTCGACCCCACCCAGATCGTCGACCCGGTCGGCCCCACCGAGCGCGACGCCTACCTGCCGTCCACGCCAGACGAGAAGCGGCGGGTGATCAAGGGCGGCTCCTTCCTGTGCGCCGACAACTTCTGCTTCCGCTACCGCCCGCCGGCCCGCGAAGCCGGGCCCACCGACACCGGCTCGGACCACGTCGGCTTCCGCACGGTGCTGCGAGTCGAGGGTTGAGACCTCAGCTTGCCGGCGCGCTCATGATCTTGGCGCGCAGGCGGCGCATGCCGCCCAGCCAGCGGTCGTAGTCGGCCGCCTTGCGCTGCATGTAGGTCAGCACTTCGGGGTGCGGCAGGATCAGGAACCGCTCGGCGGCCAGGCCTTCGATGACGCTCTGCGCCACCTGGTCCGGCGTGAGCACGCCGTCCAGGTTCTGGGGCTGGTTGTCGCCGCCCGCGCGCAGCATCGCGGTGTCCACGCCCTGGGGGCACAGCACCGAGACCTTGATGCCCTGGTCGCCGTGGGTGATCGCCAGCGATTCCGCGAAGCCGATGGCCGCGTGCTTGGTGGTCGAATAGACCGCGCCGCCGATCTGCGACAGCAAGCCCGCCGCAGACACCGTGTTGAGGATGTAACCGCCGCCACGCGCCGCCATGCCCGGCGTCACCGACCGCGCCGCATAGACATGGGCCATGACGTTGACGCCCCAGGCCCGTTGCCAGACGGCGTCGGGCGAGGAGGCCGCGTTCTGCCGGTCCGGGTCGCCGTCGCCGACGCCCGCGTTCGAGCAGAAGAGGTCGATCCGCCCGTGCCGGGCTTCGATGTCGGCGACCATGGCCGCCACGGCGGCGCCGTCGCTGACGTCCAGCGTGACCGCCTCGCCGCCGATCTCCTGAGCCACCGCCGCGGCGCCCCCGCCATTGCGATCGGCGACCACAATCACAGCCGCGCCCGCGCGGGCGAACGCCCGGCAGAGCCCCGCCCCGATGCCCTCGGCGCCGCCGGTGACGACGATGATCTTGTCCTTGATGTCCATGCTGAAACCCTATGCCCGATCGAGACGCCCGCTGGCTATGCCTGGCCGCGCCGCACGATCATCAGCATCTGGCTGCGCTCCTCGGCCTCGACCGCGGCGTCGAAGCTGGGCTGCTCCAGCGAGGCGTCCATGGAGCGCTTCGACAGGCGCAGGGCGTCAGGCGCCGCCTTCAGCATGTCGCGCGCCATGGCCAGGCCCGCCTCGTCCAGGTCCGCCTCCGCGGTCACGGCCGACAGCAGCCCCGCCTCCAGCGCGGCTTGGGCCAGCAGGGGACGGCCCGCCATCAGCACCTCGCGCGCCTTCGATATGCCGATCGTCCGTTGCAGCCGCCAGCTCACCCCTAGTTCCGTGCCCGAAAGGCCGATGGCGGTGAAGGCCGAGTGGAACGCGGCGCTCTCGCTGGCCAGGATGATGTCGCAGTTCAGCGCGATGGCCATTCCGCCGCCCGCCGCCGCGCCGCGGACCGTGGCCACCAGCGGCTGGGGGCAGACCCGCATAGCCCGCATCAGGTCGCGCAGCACCCAGTCGCCGCGCGGGCCGTCCTGCAGCGCCTCGGGGCTGCCCATGGCCTTCAGGTCGGCCCCGGCGCTGAATGCGCGGCCCGCCCCGCGCACGATCACGACGCGGACGTCACGGTTGCGGCGCAGGCGCTCGAAATAGGCCAGCATCGCCTCGGCCATCGGCTGGTTGATCGCGTTCAGCCGGTCCGGCCGGTTCAGGGTCAGCCGCTGGGCGCCGCCCTCCAGGTCTTCCACCAACAGGATGTCGCTCATGCCGTCCTCCAGGCTGCTCTTTGCGCCAGTATGGGCCAGCCCGGGGCTGCCTTCGCGTCACCGTCGGCTGCGGCAAAGGCGCATGTCGCGAAACGACGTTCGAATTGTCACACGCCGGTAAACGAGTCGGGGCATTTCCACCCTCGCCCGGACAAGAGCGAAAATACATCGGGCCGTACTTGAGCAACGCGATGCTCCGTCGCCGCGGAATCGGGGGATTTCCGCCAAGCAACGGGGTCGCATGTCCTGGAGCGGCGAGAGATGTACTTGGAACCTGCTGCCACAGCCGCCGCCTACATGGCGCCGGCGCCTGAATTGGGACCTAGCAGCACTGCGATCCGGGCCGCCTTGCAGCCCGCCTCGACGGAGCCGCCGGCTCAGACCGCCGAGCTCAGCGTCCTCACCTACAATGTCCGCGGCCTGCCCTGGCCCATGGCATCAGGTCGGGGCGAAGCGCTGCACGAGATCGGCCGCGAGCTGGCCGCCCTGCGCCGCGAGGGCCGCCAGCCCGACGTGGTGCTGATCCAGGAAGGCTTCCGCGATGAGGTGGCCGGCCTCTTCCGGGAAAGCGGTTATCGCTACTGGGCCCAGGGCCCCCGCCGGTCGGAGCGCACCCCCTTCGCCGGGATGGTGGTGGGCGCCCGTGACCTTTTCCGCGGCGAAGGCGTCGGCAAGCTGATGGGAGCGGGCCTGCACGTCTTCAGCGACGCCCCCATCGTCGACGTCCGCAGCATCGCCTACAACAACTGCGCCGGCCTCGACTGCCTGGCCAACAAGGGCGCCATGCTAGTGCGCCTGGCGCCCGAGGGCCTGCCGACGCCCATCGACGTCGTCAACACGCACCTGAACTCGCGCAAGGCCTCGCGGGCCCCCCGCTCGCGGACCCTGCCGGCCCACAACGGCCAGATGCGGGAGCTGTCCGCCTTCCTGCAGGCCAACCGCCAGCCTGGCAATCCGCTGCTGCTGGGCGGGGACTTCAACGTCCGCAACTCGCCGGCCCGCTACTACTACGACGCCCTCGATCGCCCCTACACCGTGGTGCGCGAGTTCTGCAGCCAGCCGGCCTCGGGGTGCGGCGACGGCTCGGCCGATGCGACGTCGGAACCCTGGCTGCGCAGCCAGGACCTGCAGGCCTTCAGCCCGGGCGCCGTGCGGGTTCAGCCGGTGCGGTCCGAGGCCCTGTTCACGGCGGGGCCCACCAGGCGGGCGCTGTCGGACCACGAGGGCTACCTGGTTCGCTACCGCCTGTCGTGGAGCGCCGCGACCCTGGCGGCCTATCGCCCGACCCCGGCGATGGAGGTCAGGCCGCACAAGCTGGGCGTCAAGGTCTCCTTCAAGCGCTGATCGCTCCGGCGCAGGCCGTCAGGAGTCCATGGGCCTGAGGGTGTGGGCCACATGGAACGAGCCGGATTGCGACAGCACGATCCAGTCGCCGCAGTGGGCGACCACGGGCCCTTCAGGGGTGCGGACCTGCACCGCCGAGGCCTCGGCGACCGACTTGGCGTCCTCTCCGAGCCACTGCCAGAGCACCGACCAGTTCTTCTTGTCGTGCGGCGGCGGCACCCGCAGGGCGGCGCCGTGGTCGAACGGGGGATGGAGCTGGATGACGCGCATGGCCTTCGGGAATCACTAACTCTGTCCACCGCACTTCCGCGGTGTTTCGGTTACCAAGACCTTGACCGCGCGGTTTCCCGACCCGGTGCGCGCGGTTGCAGGGCACTCCCCCGCAGGCTGAAAAAGCTTTGCGGTTCCGACACAAAGGCTTTTAGTCGCAACTTGGGCTTGCGGCGTCGGACAGGGGCCCCGCAAAAGATGAGGAATGATCAAATGGCCGAGGTGTCGATCAAGGCGCCCGATCCCATGGACATCGCGCTCGGGGCCGCGGTGCGCATTCGGCGTCGGACCATTGGGATGTCGCAGGAGGCGCTCGCCGACCAGTGCGGCGTCAGCTTCCAGCAGATCCAGAAGTACGAGAACGGCGCGAACCGCATCTCCTTCTCACGGCTCGTGCAGATCTCCCGCGCGCTTCGCTGCCGGGTGACCGACCTGATGGACGTCTTCGACGGGGCCGACAAGGAAACCGCCGAGGATCTGGATCTGCTGACCCGGATGCGCACGCCGGGGGCGCTGGAGTTGCTGTCCGCCTACGAGCGCCTCGCGCCCGAGGTCCGCAGCTCGCTGGTGAACCTGATCCGCACCCTGACCAACCAGCAGGCCGCCGCCGACAAGAGCACCGTGTCGGCCTGATCGGGTCGACTCCGCGGTTCCGGGAGAGAGCCTGTGCGCAGGGTGGCGTTCGGGATTGTCGTCGCGCTGTCGATCGCCGCGTCCGCCTCCGCGGACACGCCAGATTCGGCGGGGAAGGGCGAGGCGGCGGCGCAAGCCGCCCTCGCCAGGGTAAGGGCTCTGCAGGACGCGCAGAGCCGCCTTCCGCCGCCGGCAAATCTTGCGGAAGAGCTTCAGCGTCGCGTGGACGTCGACCAGGCGGTTCGCGACTGGAGCTGGCAGGCCGGCTTGGCCGTCGGGGACCAGCGCGCCGCCGTTCAAGTCATCGCACCCGCCATGGCCCAGATCGACATGGAGAACACCGCCTGGCTGAAGACGCAGCTTCCGGCGGACGGCTGGTTCAGGATTTCTCGCGACGGCCCGTCGGTGGCGAACAACGCCTTCCTCATCGTCCAGCACTCGCCGGATGCGGCTTGGCGCAAGGAGATCGTCGCGCGCATGGAGCCGCTTGCGATGGCTGGCGAAGTCTCCCCCGCCAGCTTCGCGCTGATGTACGACCGGGTGATGCTCGCCGAAACTGGCAGGCAGCGGTACGGAACCCAGGCCATTTGCCGCGACGGCGCCGTGGCGATCGCGGAGATGGAAGAGCCGGAGAAGGTCCAGGCGCGCCGCGACGCGATCAAATTCACCCAGCCTCTGCACGAGGCGTATCGGAAAGGCCTCGAAGGTCGGAAGTGCTGAGCGAGCCTGAACAGTAGAACCTGGCGCTCAGTGGCCGCCGCCGAGGCGGATCCGGACGCCTCCGTTCGCGACGAAGCCGTCGGTCGGCGCCCAGGCGTCGACCGTCCAGCGGCCGTCAGGCGCCCGGCGCGGAAGCACCAGGGGGTCGTACTTCGTCTGCCGGATATCCAGCAGGTTTTCGAGATTCAGGAAGACGCTCAGAGGACCGAAGCGCCGCTCGACCATGAAGCCAAGCTCGAAGTAGGGCTTGGACGCCTGCCGATAAGGATTGTCTTCCAGCTGCTGGCGCCCGGTGTAGTAGGCCTCGAAGCCCACGCGGCCGACGTCGTGCTTTTCCCACATGGCGACCAGACCCGCTGTATGCCGGGGCGTCAGCGGGGTCGTGCGCCGACCGCGGCCTGAGGGGTCCGGTTCGGTGGCGTCCACGTAGACGTAACTGCCGGTCACGGTGAAGGACTCCCACCGGTAGCGCAGCAGGACTTCCGCACCCTGGGTGCGGGTCTCCCCATCGGCATTGACGAGCCGGACCGAGTTGCCGGTCGTCGAAGGGACGAGCTGGACAGCGTCGTGGATATGCGAGCCGAAGACCGCAACCGTGGCTTCCAGCGGGCCGGAGACGTAGCCCGCTTCCAGGGAGGCGTTCTCTGCGACCTCGGCCTTCAGACCGGTGAGCGGATCGAGGCGAGACAGCCCCGCGGCTTCGATCTCTTCGACGAACGGAGTCGGTGCGTAGAAGCCCTGCCCTACCGAGGCGCGAACCGTCCAAGGGCCGGGCCGGTAGAGCATGGAAAGCCGCGGGCTGAACCGGGTTCCGTAGCGGTTGTGGACATCGATGCGACCGCTGCCGGCGAGCGTCAGATCGTCCCGAACCACGTGCTCCACCTGCGCGAACACGGCCGGGACCGTATGGGTGTAGTCGAAGTCCGGAAAGGTCTTTGAACGGTAAGCGTCGCGCTGAATGGCGACGCCGCCCAGCAGCGACGTCGCTCCGATATTCGCCGACAGCGCCGCCTCCCCGAACGCCGTATCGTGACGATCGTCCTCGACCACGTCGCCGAAGCGATGGTCGTGCTCCTGACGCATGGCCGAAGCGCGGAGGTGGAGCTTTCCGGCGCCTGGCAGCGGATGCTCGATGACCATGCCGGCGTCGAGGCGGCGGCTGTCCTGCGCCTCTGGGAAGCTCGCCCCATCCGGGACGGTTCGGCCTGGCGACGTACCGCCCGAGCGATCCTCCTGCATGGCTCCGACGGTAAAGAGGGCCGTCCCGCCGCCGGAGCCCGACCAGAACAGACGGGGCCGCAGGGTCCAGCGGTCGTAACCCGGCATGTCCGCCCAACCGTCGTTGTCCACGTCTTTGCGGGTCTGCCGATGCAGGCCGCCGACCAGCGAATAGCTCCAGGCCGCCGAGAGGGGCGAAGAGCCATAGGCCGTAAGATCCTGTCCATCGCGGCTGGTGGCGTTGAGGAGGATCTCGCCCAGAGGCTCGCGGCTGGGGCGGCGCGAGACGAGGTTGATCACCCCGCCTAAGGCCGAAGGCCCGTAGAGTGCGGAGGCCGCGCCCTTGATGACTTCGACCTGTCCCAGGTCCGTGGGCGGGATCTGCAACAGTCCAATGGAAGACGCTTGGCCGCCGTAAAGCGGCAGGCCGTCGGTGAGCAGCTGGGTGTAGCGACCGCGCATCCCCTGCACCCGGATATTGGACGCGCCCAGCGCCGGCGAGGTGACCTGCACGCGCAGGCCGCCGGTCTCGCTGAGCAGCATGGCGATATTGCCGGGCCGCATGGCGATCTTCTCCTCGATCTCCTCGCGGCCGATGACCTCGACCCGGATGGGTTCGTCCTGCACGCGGCGGCCGGAGCGGGTCGCCTGGACGACGACCTCCTCGACCTCCTCGTCTTCGCGGGCTTCACCGACGGCCTCCTGGGCGCGGGCCCCGGTCACGAGAACTGCGGTGGAGAGGACGGCCGCCAGACCAGGGAGAGAATGGCGGAGGATGGGGGGCGGGCGACGCACGAGACAGGCTCCGGGTCGTGGGATCGAGAGGCCGTTAGCGGCAGAGGTGAGCGAGGTCGGCGGGGGGCGGCATGGGCTCTTCCGGCGGAACATCGGCGCCACCGGTGTTGCCCGTCGGCAACCGGCCCATCCACGAAAGCAGCCCTCCGGCCGCGAGCCGGAGGATCTGGCCACGTACCTCGCGCCAGTCACGCCGTTTCAGACCGATCCGCAGCATCATCCAGTGAGCCCACGTATGAGCGCCCGCCCAGGGCTGACCCAGCACATGCGCGCGCTCCAGATGATGGAAAGCCTCGGCCAGGTCGCCGTTGGCGAAGGCGCGCTTGGCCGCGGCGGCCTCGTGGGAAAAGGCCTGGCGTCGGGCAGTGCGAGTCGACATGGACGCTGTGTGCATCCTCTAGCGACTAGAGGATCAAGCGCCTATTGCTGCGCCATGACGACGGTCTTGAGCATCGGCAAGCTAGCGCGGGTCGCAGACGTGAAGGTCCCGACGATCCGCTTCTATGAACAGATCGGGCTGCTGCCCACCGCGGAGCGAACCGACAGCGACCGGCGCATCTACGACGATGGGGCGGTACGGCGGCTGTCCTTCATCAAGCATGCACGGCAGCTCGGCTTCTCGGTCGACGCCATCCGCGTGCTGCTGGCGCTGTCCGACGATCCGGACCGACCCTGCAGCGAGGCCAACGCGCTGGCGGCGGAGCAGCTGTCGGAAGTGGAAACCAAGATCGCGCGACTGGAGGCCTTGCGGGACGAGCTGCGGCGCATCGCGACGGCCGACTGCCAGGGCCGCGCGGGCGATTGCCGCGTGATCGAGGCCCTGAACGACCACGGCCAGTGCGTTCACGAGCACGGTCCGGCGATCACGCTCGCCGACGTCTAGGGGCCTAGCTCCCCAGCGCCTTGTCCACCAGCGCCCGGGCTTCCGGGCCCGCCCAGTCGGCCTCGCCGGCCACGCGGGCGACCTCCATCCCGTCCTTGCCGTAGATCACCGTGGTCGGCGCGCCCGGCGCGGGGGGCGAGAGCTTGAACGGCAGCTTCATCTCGCGGTCGTGATAGAACTTCAGCGGGTCGTGCTGGGCGATGAACAGCCGCGCCTTGGCGGCCGAGCTCTCGGAATCGATGCTGATCGCGACCACTTCCACCGGCTTGCCGGCATAGGCGGCCTGCAGCTTGGCGAGCGTCGGCATCTCGGTGACGCAAGGCCCGCACCAGGTGGCCCAGATGTTCATCACCACCACCTTGCCCTTCAGGTCGGCCAGCTTCATCGCCTTCCCGCTGGCGTCGTAGAAGGTGTAGTCGGGCGACGGCGTCGGCTGGGCCGGGGTAGTGAGCTTGCTGGCGAAGGTGGTCGATGTGGTCGCCGCGCTCGGGGCCGGCGGCGTCGGTTTGGTGGAAGCCGAACCGATGATGTAGACAACCGCCGCGACGCCCACGAGGGCGGCGCCCCAGAGGCCCCAGGTCAGCACGCCGGCCTTGGGCTTGCCCGCCACCTGCCCGCCGCTCGTTTCCGGACCTTCGCTCATATGACCCAATCTTCCTCCGCGCCGCCCGCCAGCCCGTCCTCGGCGGGACAGGCCATGTGGGGCGGCAGGTTCTCGGACAAGCCCGCCGAGCTGATGCAGGCGATTAACGTCTCCATCGGCTTCGACAAGCGCCTCGCGGCCCAGGACCTTGCCGGGTCCCGCGCGCACGCCGCGATGTTGCGCACCGCGGGCGTGATTACAAGCGAGGACGAGGCGGCGATCCAGGGCGGCCTTGCGACCATCGAGGCCGAGATCGCGGCGGGGACCTTCCCCTTCCGCGACGAATACGAAGACATCCACATGAACGTGGAGGCGCGGCTGCGCGAGCTGATCGGCCCGGCGGCCGGCCGGCTGCACACCGCCCGCTCGCGCAACGACCAGGTGGCGCTGGACTTCCGCATGTGGGTCCGCGACGCCTGCGACCGCACCCAGAGCCAGATCCAGGCGCTTCAGAAGGCGCTGCTGGCCAAGGCCGAGGCCCACGCCGACGCGGTGATGCCGGGCTTCACCCACCTGCAGCCGGCCCAGCCGGTGACCTTCGGCCACCATCTGATGGCCTATGTAGAGATGTTCGGCCGCGACGCCGCTCGGTTCGCCGACGCCCGGGCGCGGATGAACGAGAGCCCCCTGGGCGCCGCCGCCCTGGCCGGCTCGCCGTTCCCCATCGACCGGCACATGACCGCCAAGGCCCTCGGCTTCGAACGGCCCACCGCCAACTCCCTGGACAGCGTCGCCGACCGCGACTTCGCCCTGGAGAGCCTGGCCGCGGGCGCCATCTGCGCCACGCACCTGTCGCGGCTGGCCGAGGAGATCGTGATCTGGATGACGCCGCAGTTCGGCTTCATCAAGCTTTCCGACGCCTTCACCACCGGCTCGTCGATCATGCCGCAGAAGAAGAATCCGGACGCCGCCGAACTGGTGCGCGCCAAGGTGGGCCGCCTGCTGGGCTCGTTCACCCAGCTCACCGTGGTGATGAAGGGGCTGCCGCTGACCTATTCCAAGGACATGCAGGAGGACAAGGTCCCCACCTTCGAGGCCTTCGACGCCCTGGAGCTCAGCCTCCGCGCCATGGCCGGCATGGTCGCCGACCTGGAGCCGGTGCGCGAGAAGATGGCCGCCGCGGCGGGCGCCGGCTTCTCCACCGCCACCGACCTCGCCGACTGGCTGGTGCGCGAGCTGAACCTGCCCTTCCGCGACGCCCACCATGTGACGGGCGCCGCGGTGAAGAGGGCCGAGCAGCTGGGCGTCGGCCTGTCCGATCTGCCGATCGCCGATCTGCAAGCCTTGGATGGACGGATCACCGCGTCCATCTACGATGTGCTGACTCCCGAGGCCTCGGTCGCCAGCCGCCGGAGTTATGGTGGAACCGCGCCGGACCAGGTCCGGGCGCAGATCAAGCGTTGGAAGGAAGCCCTGGCATGAGCCGTCGTCTAATGGCGCTGAGCGCCCTGATCCTGGCGACGGCGGGCCTCGCCGGCTGCGGTAAGGTGGGCCAGCTGGAGCGGCCCGGCCCGCTGTTCGGCGCCGAGCGCAACCGCACCCGCGACGCCGACGACGCCCAGCGCCAACAGGACCCGAGCCGGCCGGTCGACACCGTCGATCCGCGCGACCGCTCCACCGACCCGGCGCCGCCGCGCACCCTGCCGATCCCCGGCACCAACCGGGGCCCCGGCGCGCTGCCTCCGCAAAGCGCCCTGCCCGACCCCTACGCCAACCCGCGGCGATGAACCACTTCGAGCTTCTGGAGGGTGAGCTCGCGTGTGAAGGCGTTCCCCTCTCCCGCATCGCAGAGGCGGTGGGGACGCCGGTCTATGTCTATTCTTCGGCCACGCTGGAGCGGCACTATACCGTCCTGCGCGACGCCCTGACCGGCGTCGGGCTGAAGGACCCGCTGATCGCCTTCGCCGTGAAGGCCAATTCCAACGTCGCCGTGCTGCGCACCCTGGCCAGGCTGGGCGCCGGGGCCGACGTGGTGTCGGAGGGCGAGATCCGCCGGGCCCTGGCCGCCGGCGTGCCGCCCGAACGTATCGTCTTCTCCGGGGTCGGGAAGACCGAGGGCGAGGTCGCCTTCGCCGTCGAGACCGGCGTCGCCGAGATTAACGTCGAGTCCGAGCCCGAGCTGCACCTCGTCAACCGCGTTGCGCAGCAGATGGGCCGGCGCGCCACCGTGGCGATCCGGGTGAACCCCGACGTGGAGGCCGGCGGCCACGCCAAGATCTCCACCGGCAAGGCCGAGAACAAGTTCGGGGTCAGCTTCTCCGAGGCCGAGCGGCTCTACGCCAACGCCTCGAACATGGCCGGTGTCCGGCCCGCGGGCGTCGCCTGCCACATCGGCAGCCAGATCACCGACCTCGCCCCCATGGAGGCCGCCTTCACCAAGATGCGCGGCCTGGTGGAGCGGCTGAAGGCCGAAGGCCTGTCCGTCGAGCGCCTGGACCTGGGCGGCGGCCTCGGCGTGCCCTACTTCAACCAGCCGACCCCACCCGACCCGGCGGACTACGCCGCCATGATAGGCCGCGTGACCCGGGGCCTCGACGTCCAGCTCGCCTTCGAGCCCGGCCGGATGATCGCCGCCAACGCCGGCGTGCTGGTCGCCCAGGTGAACCACGTCCACGAGCGGCCCGAGGGACGCAAGTTCCTGGTGCTGGACGCGGCCATGAACGACCTGCTGCGGCCGGCTATGTACGACGCCTATCACGACATCCGCCCGGTCCGTCCGCGTCCGGGCGTCCCGGTGACCTACGACGTAGTGGGCCCGGTCTGCGAGACCGGCGACACCTTCACCCGCGACCGCGTCCTGCCGCCGCTCGAGGCCGGCGACTTGGTGGCCTTCATGAGCGCCGGCGCCTACGGGGCGGCCATGGCCAGCGAATACAACTCGCGCCTCCTGGTCCCCGAGGTGTTGGTGAAGGGTGATGACTTCGCCGTGGTCCGTCCGCGCCCCACCTACGACGACATGCTGGCCCGGGAGCGTTCCGCCCCCTGGCTCTAGAGATCCAGGTGCATGAACTGGTTGAAGTCGCTGGCGACATAGTCAGAGAACGCGCCACCCGACCGGAAACCGCGCCGGCGGTACATGGCCAGGGCCGCCTCGAACGCTTCGCCGCTGCCGGTCTCCAGGCTCAGCCGCTTCAGGCCCCGTCCTTTCGCTTCGGCGATGATGCGTTCCAGGATCGCGGCCCCGACCCCCTGGCGCAGGTGATCCGGATGCGTCCGCATCGACTTGATCTCGGCCGTGCCGTCGCCCAGTTCCTTGAGCGCGCCGATGCCGGCGATCGAGCCTTCCCGCCACGCGCTCCAGACGGTGACGCCCGGCGCCTTCAGGCCTGAGAGGTCCAGGGCGAACGAATGACCGGGCGGCGAGCTGTCACGCATGCCGGCCAGATGCAGCCGCAGCAGGTCCTGGGTCTGCGGGCTGGACAGGTCGTCCTCACGCACGAGGAAAGGGGCGGTGGCGGCATCCATGGCTCAGCTCCGGACGAGGGCGACGACATACGCGCAGGGGCGCAGGCTCTGGTTGGCGATGACGACGGGGGCGGGCGGCCCAAAGCCGAGGCAGTCGCCGGCCTGCAGCACGTGGCGCTCGGTCCCTTCGTGGACCACCAGCTCCCCGTCGGTGACCCACAGCGCCTGGCGGATGCGGGCATAGGCCGAGGCGGGGAACTCCACCTGCCGGCCCGGCGGCAGCTCCACCTGCACCAGCTCCAGCGGATGGTCCGGGCGATTGTAGATCTGGCGCCGGACGTAACCGGTGTCGGGATCGCGCCAGGTTGGCTGCTCGCCCGCCCGCGACAGGCGGCCCGCATCGCCCTCGGCGCGCAGCAGCAGGCCGGCCAGAGTGAGGTCGAACGCCGTCGCCAGCCGAACCAGGATCACCGCCGTCGGGCTGACCTCCGCCCGCTCGATCTTGCTAATGGCGGCCTTCGACACGCCGGACCGTTCGGCGAGATCGGCCAGCGACCAGCCTCGGGCGTCACGCTCCAGTTGGATGCGACGCGCGAGCTTGGCCGATGAGTCGTCGACTAAATTATCCATTCGTCTCTTATGAGAGACGAAGGCCTCTATGGCAAGACCGTCAGTCCATGGCCCCGATGTAGGGCAGGCCTCGCATCGTGCCGGCCACGTCCAGGCCGTAGCCCACCAGGAACCGGCCCGGCGCCTCCCAGGCCACGAAGTCGGGCTCCATGGCCCGTGGGGTGGGCCAGGGCTTGCGGGCGAAGACGGCGGTCAGCACCTCCGTCGCGCCGGAATCCTTCACCAGACGCGCCGCTTCGGACAGCGACAACCCGGTGTCGAAGACGTCGTCCACCACTAGCGCCTTGCGGCCGGCGATCGGGCGCTGAAGGTCGGCGCGCACCTCGCAGCGGCCGCTCGACTGGCGCTCATCCTTGTAGGAGGCCAACCACAGGGCGTCGAAGCGCACGATCCGCCCCTGCCGCGCCAGGGCGCGGGTCAGGTCGGCGGCAAACCAGATGCCACCGGTCAGCAGGCAGACCACCACCGTCTCGTCGTCGATCCGCGGCGCGATCTGGGCGGCCAGGGCCTCCACCCGGCGCATCACCTCGTCCTCGGCGATCAGGACCGTCGGCTGGTCAGTGCTGCTCATGGGTCTTCAGGGCGTCCGGAGAGGTGGCAGGCAGGGGTTGGGCCTCGACGGGGTGCGGGGCCGCCGCTGGCGCCGCGTGGTCAGCCGCCGGTGCGGCCGAGCCCTTGGCGGCCGGCTCGAAAGCGATGTCCAGTTCCTCCGCGCCGGCGGGCGGGTCGGGCAGGGAGATCGCGAAATAGCGTGTGGCGCCCGGCGGGATCTTGGCGTTCAGGGGCTGGACCAGGACGCCCGCCACGGTCTTGCCGGTCCGGTCCAGCAGGCCGATGCGCATGGGCGGCGCCTCGGTGGAGACCTTGTTGACATTGCGGATCGCACCCGTGACCGACAGCACGGGACGCCCCGCCTGGAAGGTCGGTTGGGACTTCACGCCTTCGATGACCAGCCCCGTGGTGTTCACCGGCAGGCCGATGGCCGCGAAGATGGGCGCCGCCGCCGGGATCAGCGTCGCCACCTGCTGGCGGAACAGGACGATCCCGCCCAGGGCCACGCCGAGGACGGCCACCAGGCTGACGCCGACGACCAGGCCCAGGGGCGTCTTCTTCCGAACCGGCGGCTTGCGTTCGGGGACCGCCGGCGCGGCGACGAAATCGATGTCGTCCGCGGGCGTGGGCTCGGGCCGCGGGCCCTCCACCAGCATCTCTTCCTCGGGCTTTTCCGACTCTGGAACGGAGCGATCCTGGAAGGCGCGCCAGCGGTTTCCGCAGGTCGTGCACTTGACCATGCGTCCGCCTCGCGGGATGCGCAGGTCATCCACGAAATAGCTGGTAGCGCACTCTGGACAGGTCAGTATCATGCGGTCGAATCGGACGCTCCAGCACCCTCACGTCGAGGTCGCCGATTTCGGCCTCCATGTCCAGAAACCCGAATGACGCCGTCGGTTGATCCATCGGCCGACGAGATCCTCCGTTTCGCCGGCGTTTCGATGCGCTACGGGCGCGGGCCCGAGGTCTTGAGCGACGTTTCGCTGTCGCTGCCGCGCGGCTCGTTCCACTTCGTCACCGGCCCGTCGGGTGCGGGCAAGAGCTCGCTGCTGAAGCTGATCTACCTCGCCTCGCGCCCATCGTCCGGCTCGGTGCGGCTGTTCGGCGAGGACGTCGCCGCCATGCCGGCCCGCGATCTGCCCCGCACCCGGCGGCGCATCGGGGTGGTGTTCCAGGACCTGCTGCTGCTGGATCACCTGTCGGCGTTCGACAACACCGCCCTGCCGCTGCGGATCGCCGGCCACAAGGCCTCCGAATATCGCAACGACGTGGCCGAGTTGCTGACCTGGGTGGGCCTGGGCGCGCGGATGGACGCCCTGCCGCCGACGCTGGCCGGCGGGGAGAAGCAGCGGCTGGCGATCGCGCGGGCGGTGGTCAATCGTCCGGAAATCCTGCTGGCCGACGAGCCCACCGGGAACGTCGACCACGAAATGGCGCTGCGCATCTATCGCCTGTTCGTCGAGCTGAACCGCCTGGGCACCACGATCATCATCGCCACCCATGACCAGGACCTGGTCGCCCGATCGGCGCGCCCGGTGCTGCACCTGGACAAGGGCCGCCTGCGCCCGCTGCCGCCGCAGGGGCCGGCGGCATGAGCGAACCATTCGACCCGGCGCGCTGGCGGCCGGCCTCCTTCCTGCCCGAGGAGGACGCGCGAGATCCTGCGCTGCTGTTCGTGGTGGCGGTGCTCTGCTTCCTGGCCTGCCTCACGGCGCTGGGCGTTATCGCCGGCAATCGCGCCGCCCAGGGCTGGGCCAGCCAGCTCACCGGCGAGGCGACGGTGATCGTCCGCGCACGGGGCGGCGAGACCCCAGACGCCGCCGCGGCGCGCGCCGCGGAAACCCTGGCCGGCGTGCCGGGCGTCACCGAGGCCCGGGCGCTGGAGAAGGAAAGGGCCTACGAGCTGATCAGGCCCTGGCTGGGCGACGTGGCCGACCTCGACGATCTGCCCGTGCCGCGCCTGGTGGCCGTCGGCCTGGACGACAAGGCGCCCGCCACGGCCGCGACCCTGGACAAGGCGCTGAAGGGCCAGGGCCTCGATGCGGTCGTCGACGACCACAGCGTCTGGATCAAGGACATCCGCCATGCTGCCGGGGTGGTCCGCTGGACCGCGGGCACGCTGCTGGCGCTGATCGCCGGGGCCGCGGCGGCGGTCGTCGCCTACGCCACCCGCGCCGGCCTGGCCGCCCGCCGCGACGTCGTGGAGGTGCTGCACCTGACCGGCGCCGAGGACGCCCAGATCGCCAACCTGTTCGAGCTGCGCTTCGCCCGCATCGCCGCCCTCTCCGGGGCTGCGGGCGCGCTGGGCGCCGCGGTCCTGGGGGCCGTGTTGCGGTTGATCGGCGGCGGCCAGGGGATCACGCCCGCCCTGCCGATCGCCTGGGTCGACCTCCTGGCCGTCCTGCCCTGTCCCATCCTCGCCGCCCTGGTGGCGGCGGTTGCGGCGCGCATCACCGCCCGCCGGCTGATACAACGGCTCTGATGAGGTCGACCGCCGCCTTCCTGGTCGTGGCGCTGATCTGGTTCGCCGGGCTCCTGGCCTTCGCCAGCCGGGTGCAGCAGCAGACGCCGGCCCGCGCGCCCGCGCCTGCCCAGGGCATCGTGGCCCTGACCGGGGCCGGATCGAACGAACGCCTCGCGGCGGCCATGGGACTGCTGGAGGACGGCTATGGCCGCCGGGTCCTCGTCTCCGGCGTCAACCGCATGGCCAGCCGGGAAGACATCCGCAACGTCTCGCGCGCCGTGCGGCGGCTCTACGACTGCTGCGTCGACCTGGGTTTCACCGCAGCCGATACCGTCGGCAACGCGCGGGAGACCGCCGACTGGGCCCAGGCCATGCGCTACAACCGGCTGATCGTCGTCACCGCCGACTACCACATGCCCCGCGCCATGCTGGAGCTGAACGCCGTGCTGCGCGGGACCGGGGTCACCGCCCAGACCTACGCCGTGCCCACGCCGGCTCTGAAGGACCGCCACTGGTGGCGCAACCCGCGCGCGGCGCGGTTGATGGTTGTGGAGTATTGCAAGTATCTGGCGATCCTCGGCCGCGAGGCGGTGCTGGGGCTGGGGCCCCGCGAAGCCCCCGCGGCGCAACCGAAAGCGACGTCGTGACCGCGCTCCGCTCCCTCCTGTACGTGGCCTGCTTCTACCTATGGACGGCCGTGGTCGCGGTCGGCTTCACGCCGGTCCTGTTCGGGCCGATGCGCTGGACCTACTGGATGTTCAACTTCTGGGGCCGCGGTGTGATCGCGCTGCTGGCCATCTGCGACATCCGGGTCGAGATCCGGGGCCGCGAACACATCCCGACCGGCGCGGGTCTGGTGGCGCCGAAGCACCAGTGCATGCTGGACGTCTTCGCCCAGTTCGCTGTGCTGCCCGCCTCTTCCTTTGTGATGAAGAAGGAGCTGGCCTGGATCCCCTGGTTCGGCTGGTACGGGAAGAAGGCCGGGGCGATCGTCATCGACCGCGAAGGCCAGGCCAAGACCATGCGCCAGGTGATCCGCGAGGGTAAGGCGCTGTTCGCCAAGGGCCGCCAGATCGTGATCTTCCCGGAAGGCACCCGCCAGGCGCCGGGCGCGCCGCCGGACTACAAGCCTGGCATCGCCGCGCTTTACCGCGAACTGGACGTGCCGGTGCACCCGGTGGCGACCAACGCCGGGGTCCACTGGCCGGCCCACGGCTTCATCCGGCACCCGGGCACGATCGTGTTCGAATACCTCGAGCCCATCCCGCCGGGCCTGAAGCGCGCCGAGTTCATGCGCTTGCTGGAAGAGCGGATCGAGACCGCGTCCAACGCCCTGATGAAGCTCTAGGCGGCGAGTTCCCTGACCTCGACCATGCCCAGCAGCCGCTCCATGGCGGTGTCGCGCACTCGCATCTCCCGCAGGTGCTCGACCAGGTCGCGCAGGTAGTCGACGTTGCGGCCGGATAGGCCCCTGGCCCCGGCGATCAGGTCCGCCTGTCGCTCCAGGCTGAGCGCGCCGGCCCATTGCAGGTGATGCACGTCCGACAGGAAGCACAGCGCCTCGACGCGGCGGCCGTCGTCCAGCCGCACGTGCCGGCGGGCTTCAATGTAGGTCTCGGTCGGCTGCTCGCGCTCCAGCAGATAGGCGTAGGTTTCCGCCCAATCCGCCTCGCTCACGCGATAAGCCGCGCCGCGGCAGGCCCCGCCGGGCGCAAGGCCCAGCACCAGACCGGGCCGTTCGTAGGTGCCGCGGTGATGGACCGAATAGATGCAGAAGGCCCGGCGGCGTCCGTGTAAGGTGGCCCCCCGCCGCTCCGCGAACGGAAATCCCGGCCGCCACATCAGCGAACCATAGCCGAAGACCCACCGTTCAGACGCCATACGCTCCCCGAACCCGCAGCCAAGACCAGCCCCTTAGATGTCTGTGCCCGATCCGACCGCGCCTCGCAAACTGAGCCCGCTTCGCCTCTACATCGCCTTCGGCCTTGCCTTCATCCTGGTCGCCGCATGGTCCGCCGCCTGGATCTGGGCGCGGGGGGAGACGCAGGCGCGCATCGAAGCGGGCGCCGAGGCCCTTCGCAACGCCGGCTACGAGGTGGCCTGGAAGGAGCGGGCCATCAGCGGCTATCCCTTCCGCCTCAACGTGACCCTCACCGAAGCCCGTGTTCGCGACCGCTCGGGATGGGCCCTGGAGACCCCCAAGCTGGAGGCGCAGGCCTTCATGCACGCGCCGACGAGCTGGGTCCTGGCCGCCCCGGATGGCGCGACCTTCGTGCGGCCGATCGGGGGGCCGGTGCGGGTGAGCGGCAAGACGCTCCGCGCCAGCCTCAGCCATCTGTCCAACACCCCGCCCAATGTGTCGTTCGAGGGCGTGGGCCTGACCTTCCAGCCCGCTGCCGGCGCCCAGCCCTTCGGCCTGCAGGCCGCCGAGCGTGTGGAGTTCCACCTCCGCCAAGCCCCGAGCGAGGTGGGCGACGAGGCCGGCGTCTGGCTGTCGGTCAAGGATGGCAAGGCGCGCCTCTCGGGCCTGCTGGGCCGCATCGCCGGCGAAAAGCCCGTCTCCATCGAGTGGGACGGCCGCATGTCCAAGATCAGCGCCTTCCGCGGCCAGGATTGGCCCAGCGCGGTGCGCGCCTGGGTCGCCGCGGGCGGGCAGATGAACGTGCGACGCGGCGGCCTCACCGCCGGAGATGCGCTAGTCGGCGTCAACTCCGGGACGCTGAGCGTCGGCTCGGATGGCCGGGCGCGGGGCGTGCTGGACGTCTCGCTGCGCCAGGCTCCGCGCGCGCTGGGCGCCCTGGGTTCCACGGGGACGATCCCGCAGGATCGGGTCGAGGCCGCCACCGCGGTGACGACGGCGCGCCAAGAAGGTGATGTCGCCCGGGCGACCCTGAACTTCGAGGCCGGCCAGACCACCCTCGGCCCCGTCGCCATCGCGCCGGCCCCGAAGGTGTACGAACCCCGCTAGCTGGGCCATGCTGCGGCATGGCCTCGCTCTACGACCGCTTCATCCTGCCCCGGCTGCTCAAGTGCGCCTGCTCGGCGCCGCCGATGATGAAGCAGCGGGCGAAGATCGTACCCCAGGCCGAGGGGCGTGTGCTGGAGCTGGGGATCGGCATGGGCCTGAACCTGGCGCTGTACGACGCCGGCAAGGTGGAAAGCGTGACCGGCGTGGACCCCGCGCCCGAACTGCGCGCCATCGCCCAGGCCGCGCCGCGCGATCCGAGGCTGTCCGTGGCCGTCGAGGACGGGACGGCGGAGGCGCTGCCGTTCGAGAACGCCAGCTTCGACTGCGTGGTCTGCACCTTCACCCTCTGCTCGGTCCACACGCCCGCCGCGGCGCTGGCCGAGGCACGCCGGGTGCTGAAGCCGGGCGGTCGGTTCCTGTATTGCGAGCACGGCCTGGCGCCTGACGCCGGCGTCGCCAAATGGCAGCGGCGGATCGAGCCGGTCTGGAAGCGCATCGCCGGCGGCTGCCACCTGACGCGCCCCGTCACCACGGCCATCGAGGCCGCCGGCTTCAAGGTCCGCCGTCACGACAGCATGTACCTGCCCGGCACGCCCCGTTTCGCCGGCTGGAACGAGTGGGGCGAAGCCGCGCCCTAGACTCCGCTCAGCTGGCGAGGTCCGTGACAGGCAAGGCGAAGGCGCGAAAGCGGCTGGGCAGCCGCATCGCGGCGCGGGTGGCGTCGCGCACACTGTGGAAATGCTGGGCGAGATCCGACGCGTCGGTCCACGCGACCGGAGCGGCTTCTGCAAGATACTCGAGCCCGTCCGACTTGGTCCGGGCCACGACAACGGAAGACACCATGATCAGGTCTCCATCGGGCCGGCGTGCCGTTTTGGCCCGCCTAACACGTTACGCAACAAGCGGCGTGCCAGACGCGGATGACGGGGTGTTTCGTATTCGGCCTCGCGAACCGGCCCGAATCAGCGACGATCCCGGCGTTATGCGACGAGGGAACGAATGGCGCGGGTGAACTACACCGTCGATCTGGTCGACGGCGCCTGGGTGGTCGGGCTGAACGGCAAGCGGTTCGGCCCCTATTCGACCCTGGACGCGGCCGTCACGGCCGCCAGCAAGGCCGCGCACAAGGCGGAGGCCCAGGGCTATGACGCCATGCTGACCATCAACACCCCGCCCGAGCCCGTCGAGCGCGCGGAGGATCGCGACGCGGCCTGACGGCGGGAGCGGGGCTCTAGTCTAGGGGGTATTCGCGCGGCGAGGCCCTGGTGGCGGGGGGCGGGCTCGAACCGCCGACCTGTGGGTTATGAATCCACCGCTCTAACCAGCTGAGCTACCCAGCCAAGCCAGGGCGCTCGCCGCGCGAGGCGGGGGTTATAGGGTGAGAGACGCTCCGCTTCAAGCGCTTGGGCAAGCGACGATCTGCCGTTAGGGTCGCACCTGCGATGAGCGTCCTGCACCTCCTGGGAACGGCCGGCGAAGGCGGCGCGGAGACGTATTTCGTCGACCTGCTCGAAGCCCTGAATCGCGCCGGCGTGGCCGAGGCGGCGGCGATTCGCGGCAACGCCGCCCGCGAGGCCCGGCTGAAGGCCGCGGGCATACCCGTGAAGGTGCTGCGCTTCGGCGGTCCGATCGACATCCTGACCAAGCCCGCCGCCGCCGGATTCGCCGCCCTGCAGAAGACCCGGGTGGCGCTGGCCTGGATGAACCGCGCCGCGCGCCACACCCCGCGCGGGCCCTGGGCGCGGATCGGCCGGCTCGGCGGCTACTACAGCCTCAAATACTACAAGGGCTTCGACCACCTGGTGGCCAACACCGAGGACATCGCCGACTGGATCGTGAGCCAGGGCTGGCCGGCGGGCCGGGTGACCTGCATTCCCAACTTCGCCGCCGCCCCGCCGGACGCCGCGCCCGTGGACCGCGCCGGCCTCGACACGCCCGAGGACGTCCCCCTGCTCCTCGCCATGGGCCGGCTGCACGAGAACAAGGCTCACGACGTGGCCCTGCAAGCCCTCGTCCAGCTGCCTGAGGCCTTCCTATGGATCGCCGGCGTCGGACCGCTGGAGGCCAAGCTGAAGGGGATGGCCGAGGCCCTGGGCGTGGCGCATCGCGTCCGCTTCCTGGGGTGGCGCACCGACCCCTCCGCCCTCTACCGGGCCGCCGACGTCTGCGTCTTCCCCTCGCGCTACGAACCCCTGGGCAATGTGGTGATCCAGAGCTGGGCCCACGGCTTGCCGGTGGTGGCCGCCGAGAGCCAGGGCCCGAAGGCGCTGATCCGCGACGGTGACGACGGCCTGCTGGTCCCCGTCGACGACGCCGACGCCCTGGCCGCAGGGGTCCGCCGCCTGCTGGCCGAGCCCATGCTGCGCGCCCGGCTGGCGGCCGCCGGCGGCGCGCGGGTCGAGGCGGAGTTCTCCGAGGCCGCGGTGGTCGGCCAGTGGAAGACCCTGTTCGCCGACTACGGAGCCGGCTGATGTGCGGCATCGCGGGCCAGCTGGGGGGCGCGGAGGACGCGCCCGTCGAGGCCATGATCCATGCGCTCCAGCATCGCGGTCCCGACGGAATCCGCCTGGAAACGGCCACGGGCGCCAGGCTCGCCCACGCACGGCTGTCGATCATCGACCTGGAGGGCGGCTGGCAGCCCCTGCACGCCGCAGGCGGCACGGTCATCGGCAACGGCGAAATCTATAACTACGTGGAGCTGGCGAGGGACTTCGGCCTCTCCACCGCCACCGGCTCGGATTTCGAACCCCTGCTGCATCTCTATGCTCGCGAAGGCGAGGCCGCGTTCTCGCGACTGCGGGGCATGTACGCCCTCTGCCTGATCGGCCCCGACGGCCGCGCCTGGCTGGCGCGCGACCCCTTCGGCATCAAGCCGCTCTACATCATGGAGCATGCCGGCGGGCTGGCCTTCGCCTCCGAACCGCGTGCCTTCTTCGCCGCCGGGCTGATGCGGAAGGTGCTGGACGAGGGGGCGGCCCGGGAGCTCGTCGACCTGAACTACGTGCTCGGCGAGCGGACCCCTTTCCACGGCCTGCGCCGCCTGGCGCCCGGCGAGGTGGTGGAGGTCCGCGACGGCCGGATCGTGAGCGGAAAGCGCCGCAACCCGCTCCTCCCCCGTCCCGAAGAGGACGGGGGAGGTGGCTCGGCGCCCCAGCGACGAGACGGAGGGGGCGTGAGGCCGCAGGCTCCAGACGCAAAGTCCAACGCTCCCTCCACCGCTTCGCGGTCCCCCTCCCCCGCCCTCTTCGGGACGGGGGAGGAGCGAGACCTTCTCACCCAGCTCGACGCCGTGCTGGAGGACAGCGTGCGGGTCCACCAGCGTTCGGATGTGCCCTATGGCCTGTTCCTCTCCGGCGGCATCGACAGCACCGCCATCGCCACCCTGATGGCCCGGCTGAACCAGCGACCCGTCACCGCCTTCACCTGCGGCTTCGACGCTCCCGGCGCCAAGGACGAGCGGGCCCAGGCCGAGCGCGTGGCCCGGGCGCTGGACCTGGACTGGCGCGAGACCACGTTCGGCGAGGAGGACTTCTGGCGCATCCTGCCGCAGGTGGCGTGGGCCCTGGACGACCCGACGGCCGATTACGCCACCCTGCCCACCTATCGGCTCGCCGAGGCGGCGAAAGGGGCCCTGACCGTCGTGCTGACCGGCGAGGGCGGCGACGAGCTGTTCGGCGGCTACGGCCGCTATCGGCGGGCGCTGCGGCCGAAGCTGCTGGGCGGCCGGCCGGCCGAGCCCCGCGGCGCGCGTCCGCAGGTTCTGGCCGCCTGGCGCGAACGGGCCCGCCCGCCGCACGGATTGACCCCCTTGCAGGAAGCCCAGTGGGCCGACGTCGTCACCTGGCTGCCCAACGACCTGCTGCTGAAGCTGGACCGCTGCCTGATGGCCCACGGCCTGGAGGGCCGCACGCCGTTCCTGGATCGAGAGGTCGCGGCCTTCGCCTGGCCGCTCGCGGACCGGTTCAAGGTGCGCGGCGGCTATGGCAAATGGCTACTGCGCAAGTGGCTGGAGCGAACCTGCCCAGCGGCGGAGCCCTGGGCGAAGAAGCAGGGGTTCACCGTGCCTGTCGAAGCCTGGATCGCCCCGCGCGCGGCCGATATCCGCGCGGGACTGGACAGGATCGATGCGGTGCGGAAGCTGGGAGGACCACCCGCCGCGGGAACCCTCTGGCCGTGGCTGTTCTTCGGTGTCTGGGCGCTGATCCACCTGGAAGGCGCCGAACCCAAGGACGCGCTGGCCGCCATCGCACGGACCTGAACATGAGGATGTCCATGAAGTCGCTTCTGTCCGCCGCCGCCACGGCCGTCCTGCTCGCCGCCTGCGGAGGCCAGCCCGGCGCCGCCCAGACCGGAACGCCCGACGCCGCCGCGGCGGGCGGCGCGCCGGTCGAGACCCGTCCGCCCAACGGCAAGGACCAGAAGCCCGCCTTCCCCGGCCAGACCCGCGCGCCGGAGGTCAAGGCGGGTGTGGCGTACGAGGTCTCGGACCACGTGACCGGCCTGCAGCGCCCTTGGGGCATGGCCTTCACGCCAGACGGCGGCCTGCTGATCACCGAGCGGCCGGGGCGCCTGCGGCTCTTCAAGGACGGCAAGCTCTCCGAGCCGGTGGCGGGCGTGCCGGCGGTGGACGCCCGCGACCAGGGCGGCCTTCTGGGCATCGCCCTCGATCCCAGGTTCGCCGAGAACGGCCTCGTCTACCTCGCCTACGCCGAGCCTCCGAAGGACGAGATGAACAACGCCGCGGTGGCCCGTGGCCGACTGGTGACCACCGGCGGGGCCCCGCGGCTCGAAAACGTCACCGTGATCTGGCGCCAGACGCCCCGGCTCGCCTCGACCAAGCACTATGGCGGCCGGCTGGTCTTCGCGCGCGACGGAACCCTCTTCATCACCGGCGGCGAGCGTTCGATCACCGAGGGCCGCATGCAGGCCCAGCGCATGGACGGCACGCTCGGCAAGGTGGTCCGCATCAACGCCGACGGCTCGATCCCCAAGGACAATCCGTTCGTGGGCCAGGCGGGCGTGAAGCCGGAGATCTTCTCCATCGGCCACCGCAACATCCTGGGCGCGGCGCTGCATCCCTCGACCGGGGAGCTGTGGGAGGTCGAGCATGGCACGCGCGGCGGCGATGAGCTGAACATCGTGCGCAAGGGCAAGGACTACGGCTGGCCCACCATCGCCTATGGGGTCGAGTACGCGGGCGGCCCGATCACCGGCGGCATCACCCAGAAGGCCGGCATGGAGCAGCCGATCTACTACTGGGACCCGGTCATCGCGCCAGGCGGCATGGCCTTCTACACGGCCGACGCCGCGCCAGCCTGGAAGGGCAGCCTGTTCGTGACCGGTCTGGGCCCCAAGTACCTCGCCCGCCTGTCGCTTCAGGGCGACAAGGTCGTCGGCGAGGAGCGCCTGCTGACCGAGGTGGGCGAGCGCCTGCGCGACGTCGTCGTCGGTCCCGACGGCGCCCTCTACGTCGCCACCGACAACGAGAAAGGGCGCATCCTGCGAGTCGCGCCGAAGTAGCGCCCGCCGCGCTGGGAGAGGCGCCGCGAGACAGTTCCTCCCCCGCAGGGGGAGGGGGACCGCGAAGCGGTGGAGGGGGTTTCCGCTCCGCCCCCAGGGCCGCTGCGATCAGGCCGGTTCCGCCACCCGGCCATATTGGCGGCCGAGGCGGGTCATCACGGCTTCAAACTCCTCGACCGTCTCGCGGATGATCTCCGCCACCGGCTTCACGCTGTCGATGCGGCCGGCGACCTGGCCGGTGAGCGCGATGGCCGCCTCCATGTCGCCGCCGAAGTAGAGGTCGAGGGCGTTCGCCATCTCGGCCATGATGTTTGGCGGCGGCTCCAGCTCGAAGCGGGTGGTCTTCTCGGTCCGCAGGGCGCGCAGGGCCGGGCCGGGGCCGTGGCGATTCAGGAAGACGGTGTCCGTCTCCCTGGCGTTCACGATCATGTCCTTCCAGTTCTGGTGCACCGGGCTCTCGGCCGCCGAGACCATCCGGGTGCCCATCTGAACGCCCTCTGCGCCGAGAGCGAAGGCCGCGGCCATGGACCGGCCGTCGGTGATCCCGCCCGCCGCGATCACGGGCAGGTCCGTCCGGGAGCAGACCAGCGGCAGCAGGACCATGGTCGCCACGTCGCGGCCATTCTTGAACCCGCCGCCTTCGCCGCCCTCCACCACCAGGCCATCGACGCCGGCGGCGAGGGCCTTCTCGGCGGCGGCCAGGTTGGGCACCACGTGGAACACGGTCAAGCCCCTTGGCCTTCAGCGCCTCGCAGTACCGGTTGGGGTCGCCCGCCGAGGTGGTGACGAACCTGAGCCCCTGGTCCGCCACGAAGCTCACGATGTCCGGGTCGCGCACGAAGGCCTGGGCCACGTTGATCCCCCACGGCTTGTCGGTGAGGGTCTTCATCTTCTTCACCTCCTCGCGCACCTCGTCGAGGCGGCCGGAAGAGGTCTCGATGATCCCCAGCCCGCCGGCGTTGGAGACGGCGGAGGCGAGCTGGGCCCGCGCGATCCATCCCATCGGGGCCTGGACGAAGGGGTACTTCACCCCCAGCAGGTCGGTGATGCGGTTCTTCACGGCGTTCTCCCTGGCCGGCGACTATCGCCAATCCAGGGCGGAATCCAAACGCCCGTTTAGAGCCCTAGCCGGCTTGCGACCTCCTCGCCAATCGCCAGCGAAGACGTCAGTCCGGGGCTTTCGATGCCGAACAGGGTCACCAGCCCGGGGAGGCCATGGACGTCCGCAGCGTCCAGCCGGAAGTCGGGCTGGGCCTCGCCGGGTCCGTGGATCTTGGGTCGCACGCCCGCGTAGTCGGGGCTGAGCGCGCCGTCCCGCAGGCCCGGCCAGAACTTGCGGATGTAGCTGTAGAACGCCGGCGCCGCCGACGGATCGACCGTGTAGTCCGGCTCGTCCACATAATTGAGGTCCGGCCCGAACACGCCCTGCCCGCCCAGGTCGCGACGGTAGTGCGTGCCCAGCGCGCCGGGGATCGGCGGCGGGTAGATCAGCCGCGAGAACGGCGCCTTTCCGGTGAGGCGGAAGTACATGCCCTTGCCGTAGTGGGCCTCGGGAATCACGGCCTTGGGGAAGCCCTCGATCTCGCCCGCCACATGCTGGGCCGACAGCCCGGCCGCCGTGACGAGATAGCGGCAGGTCAGGACCGTCGGCTCGGCGCCGCCCGCCCGGACCGAGAAGCCGCCCGCTTCCAGCGGCGTGGCCCCCTCGAAGGGCGTCGCCAGCACCACGGCGCCGCCCGCGGCCTCGATCTCGCCCTGCAGAGCCAGCATGTAGGCGTGGCTTTCGAAGACGCCGCTCTGTGGCGACAGCAGCGCCCCCTCGCAGGAAAGCTCCGGCTCCAGCGCCAGCGCTTCGGCCTTGGTCAGCCGCTCCATTCCCTCGACGTCGTTGGCGCGCGCCTGCTCCAGGATCGCGTCCAGCCGGGCTAGGTCGTCCGGCGTCTCGGCCACTACCAGCTTGCCGCAGCGATCGTATTCCACGTGGTGGTCGTCGCAGAAGGCGTAGAGCATCCGCCGCCCCTGGACGCAGAGCCGCGCCTTCAGCGAACCGGTGGGATAATAGAGGCCCCCGTGGATGACCTCGGAATTGCGGGACGAGACGCCCTGGCCGATCGCCACGTCCTGCTCAAGGACCGCCACCACCAGCCCGCGCCGCGCCAGCGCATGGCCGCAGGCCAGCCCCACGGCGCCCGCGCCGACAACCACCGCGTCGAAATCGAATTCGGCCATGACCCTGGCCTAGCCGAGGTCCGGCCGAACGCAAAGCGGCCGCCGCGATCAGGCGCCCAGGAAGTGCAGCCGCACGGTCTCGCGGAACATGATCGTCTGCCTGCTGATCGCGCTGTCGTCAGCCAGCGCGCGAGCGATGGTCATGCCGCCGTAGGTGAACGCAAGGATCGCGTCGGCGAGATCCTCGATCGGCGCCTTGCCCTTGGGGGGATAGACGGCCGCGATCTCCTCCAGCCAGGCGATGAACCGGGCGCGCCAGGCCAGCACCTGGTCGATCACCAGTTGGCGGACCCCCGCATCCCACGATCGGTCCTGGAACGTCACCGTCGCCACCATGCAACCCGGGTGGGCGATGGTCTTCTCCTCCATCTCCTCGGCATAGAGCTTTAGGAAGATCAGGAAGCTGTGCAGCGGATCGTCCGAGAGTTCGCGCGCGCGCAGCGCCAGTTCGTCCAGGAACTGGGCGTTGCGGCCGGTGTAGGTCTCGATGAGCTGGCGGGCGAGGTCGGTCTTGTCCTTGAAGTGATAGAAGAAGCCGCTCTTGGTGATCCCGGCCGCCTCCACCAGCTCCTCGATCGAGGTCGAGGCGAACCCCTTGCGGATGACCGCCTCGTAGGCGAGGTCCAGCAGGCGTTCGCGGGTGCGTTCGCCCTTGGTGCGCGCTTCGGACTGCACCTCGGGTACAGTTTTCTCTGTAGCCGGCGCCGGCATCGTCGTCCGCCCTCCGTTCGAATCTACGCCAAGGCTTTCAAAACACACCGCAAAACGGCACGCTGACGAACCGACCGCGCAACCGCTAGAGCCGCCGCGCTCCAGGCCTTAACCCTCGCCGCCCCGAGAAAAAGGAGAACGACATGTCGGTGAAGGATCACCACGGCCTGGAAATGACCGGCGCCAGCCCTGCGGCGGCCGAACTATATCAGAAGGCGCTCACCGCCTACCATTGCTATGCGGGCGATGCGATGACGCCGCTGGAGGCCGCCATCGCCGACAGCCCGCGCTTCGTCATGGCCCATGTGCTCAAGGCGTGGATGACCCAGGTGGGCTCCAACAGCGAGACGGCCATGCTGGGCGTCCAGGCGTTCGGCGTCGCCAAGGACCTTGTCAACGCCAATGCGCGCGAGCTCGGCCACCTGGCCGCCATCGGCAGTCTGCTGGCCGGCGAGGTCCGAAGCGCCGCGCGGATCCTCGAGGACGTGACCATCGCCCATCCCCTCGACTCCCTGGCCCTCCACGTCGGCCAGACGATGGACTTCCTGTTGGGCGACTCCCGGATGCTGCGCGACCGTATCGCCCGGGCCCTTCCCGCCTGGTCGCGCGAGATGACCGACTGGCACGCCATCCAGGGGATGATGTCGTTCGGACTGGAGGAAACCGGCCTCTACGACCGCGCCGAGGCCTGCGGGCGCGAGGCGATCTCGATCCTGCCGCGCAACAACTGGGCCCAGCACGGCGTCGCCCACGTCATGCTCATGCAGGGCCGCCATGCCGAGGGCGTCCGCTGGATGCGCCACGAGAACGACGCCTGGCAGGCGGAGGCCACGCTGGGCGTGCACAACTGGTGGCACACCGCCCTTTTCCACCTGGGCCTGGGCGAGACGGACGAGGTGCTGAAGCTGTTCGACGGTCCGATCTATGGCGAGCCCACGACCTTCGCCTTCGACATGGCCGACGCGGCCGCCATGCTGTGGCGGCTCCAGCTGGTGGGCGTGGAGATCGGCGACCGCTGGGCGCCGGTGGCCGACAGCTTCACCAAGGAGCCGCGCGGCCAGAGCGCCTTCGTCGACATGCACGCCATGATGGCCTTCGTCGGCGCGGGCCGGGAGCACGAGGCCAAGGCCCTGCTCGACCTCCAGAAGAGCGTGCTACAGGGACCGGGCGACAACGCCTACTTTACCGGAGAGGTGGGCCTGCCGGCGATGCAGGCGATCCACGCCTTCGGCCAGGGCGCCTACGGCAAGTCGGTGGAGCTGCTGCGGGGCGTGCGGAACAGGTCGGCGCGGTTCGGGGGCAGCCACGCCCAGCGCGACGTGCTGGACCTCACCCTGATTGCGGCGGCCGGGCGCGCCGGGGAAACCAGCCTGGAACGCGCCCTCCTGGCGGAACGCGACCAGGCCCAGCCGTTCGCCACGCCCAAAGCCACAGCCCTGGCGGCCTGATACCGGCCCTTCCGTCCGGACGGACGCGAAGGCGGCCGGGCCGGATGGCAGGTGAATGTTGTTCAGTTGGCGCAACACCCTTAGCCTCCCCGCAAAATCGGGGAGGCTTTGGCATGCGTAGGGTTCTTGGGCTGGCGGTCGCAGCGGCTTTGGCGGGGAGCGCGGCTCACGCTCAGGTTCCGATCCGGCCCGGCCTCCCGTCGATCCTGGTCTGGACGCCGCAGCAGCAGGCCGACTGGTACAAGGACATCGAGAGCGTCTACCGCGTCGAGACCGTGAAGCGCGGCGACAAGATCCATCCGCTGCCCGCCGCCGACCGGCAGATCGACTTCAGCTATGACTACGGCGGCAAGACCTGGTCGGTCGACGACTACATGAAGGCCCACAACGTCTCGGGCGTGATCGTGCTCAAGGACGGCAAGGTTCTGCTCGAGCGCTATGGCCTGGGCCGCAAGCCGGAGGACCGCTGGACCTCGTTCTCGGTCGCCAAGTCGGTCACCTCCACACTGGTCGGCGCGGCGATCCAGGATGGCAAGATCAAGAGCCTGAACGCCCCGGTCACCGACTACATCCCGGAGCTGAAGGGCTCGGGCTACGACGGCGTCACCGTGCGCCAGCTCCTGATGATGAGCTCGGGCGTCAAGTGGAACGAGGACTATACCGACCCGAAGTCCGACGTCGCCCAGTCCACGGCCCTCCCACTGGAACCGGGCAAGAACCCGCTGGTGACCTACATGAGCCGCCTGCCGCGCGCCCACGCGCCGGGGACGATGTTCAACTACAACACCGGCGAGACCGACCTGGTGGGGATCCTCGTCTCCAACGCCGTCGGCAAGAGCCTCTCGCAGTACGCTTCCGAGAAGCTGTGGAAGCCCTACGGGATGGAGCGGGACGCGATCTGGATGGTCGATCCGGCCGGCCACGAGCGCGGCGGCTGCTGCCTCTCCGTCACCCTGCGCGACTACGCCAGCGTAGGCCAGTTCATCCTGGACGGCGGCGTGGCGGGCGGAAAGCAGATCCTGCCACCCGGCTGGACCACCGAGGCGACCACGCCCCAGATCACCAGCGGGACCCGCGAGCGCGGCTATGGCTACTTCTGGTGGATGCCCGACAGCGGGGCGTTCGAGGCGCGGGGCATCTTCGGCCAGTCGATCACGGTGTTCCGGGACGAGCGCATCGTGATCGTCACCAACGCCGCCTGGCCGAACGCCACCGGCCGCGAGCTGTCGATGGCCCGCAACGCGTTCCTCGCCGCCGCACGGGCGGCGGCGAACGCGATGTAGTCAGCGCGCGCTGGTAGTCAGCGCGCGCTGCGCCAGCGGAACCGGTCCAGCGGGAGGGCGCCGACCGCCGCGTTCCGCTCGTTGGCGAGCTGCACTTCGCGGCCGGCCAGCGCCAGGACCCGGTAGATCGGCATCCCGCCGGCGTCCGCCGACACCATGTCGCCGACGTCCACCGGGTGGTCGGCGGCGTGGTCGAGAAGAACCCAGTCGATGGCGTGAGAGCTCGCCATGGTCAGAACCTCAGCTTGCGTCCGCATTTCGCGCGGATGGTCGGTAGGCTTGCGCCCCCGCTTGTGAGGCACGCCTGAGGGCGACGTTTAACTGCGGTTCAGTTTCCATCCCGTTTCCGCGCGGAACGCATTCGGCAAGGGCCGCGTTGGCGCAGGCCATGGCCACGCTCGCCCAAGCCAAGCCGCTCGACCGTCTTCGTCGACGCTTCGAACACACCCCCTGGCAGGCGCTGGGCGAGGCGGCGGCGCGCCTGGGCTACGCGGCGCGCGGCGCGGTCTATGTCAGCATCGGCTTGATCGCCCTGCTCGCCGCTCTGGACCTGACGCCGCGAGCCGAAGGCGCCGTCGGCGCCTTGGAAGCCTGGCGGGAATGGCGGATTGGCGTGCTCTTGCTGTGGCTGGTGGGCCTGGGCCTCTACGGCTTCGCCGGCTGGCGCGCGTTGCAGGCGGTGTTGGACGTCGACCGCCGCGGGCGGTCGGCCAAGGCGCTTCTCATCCGGGCCGGACAGGGGGTCAGCGGGGCCGTCTACGCGGGCCTGGCGATCTCGGTGTTTGGTCTGCTCGACGCCCTGGAAGACCTGCACGAGACCGACGACCAGGCCGCCACGCGCGCCGCCGTCGCCCAGGCCCTGGAGATGCCCTTCGGCAACCTCATCGTCATGGCGGCCGGACTGTTCGTGTTGGGTGCGGGCCTCGGCAGCGCCTACCGCGCCGTATTCGACCACTTTGGCCGCGATCTGGACTGCGATCGGCCGGTACGGGCCTGGGCAGGCACGCTGGCCCGGATCGGCTATGCCGCCCGCGGCGTCGCGCTTATCCCGGCCGGCGGCCTTCTGGTCCGCGCGGGCCTGCACGCCCGGGCGTCGGAGGCCAAGGGCCTCGGCGGCGCGCTGAACACCCTTGAGGTACAGCCCTTCGGTGGGCCACTTCTGGCCCTGATCGCGCTGGGCCTCGTCGCCTTCGGCCTGTTCGCGGTCGCCGAGGGCGCGCTAAGGCCGATGACCCTGCGCAAGCTCTCCGCCTGACCTCGCCTCAGGTGGACTGGGTTGTGTCCGGCAGACCCAGGATGCGCTTGGAGACGATGTTGTTCTGGATCTCGGCCGAGCCACCGTAGATCGACATCGCCTTGCCGAACAGCCAACTCCGCACGGTCTCCAGCTCCTCGCCCGTGAAGGCGTCGCCGTCCCAGCCCAGGCCTTGGTGGCCCATGATCTCCAGCGTCAGTTCGGCCCGGGTCTGGGCGACGTGGGTGGCCGAGTTCTTCAGCACCGAGGCGGCGTTGCCGGGGCTGTTGTTCCCCTTCGCCTCGGCCATGGCCCGGGCCAGGGTCAGACCATGGACCTTGGCGTCCATCTGGTGCTTCACCACCCGCGAGCGCAGGTCGGAATCCGCGATCCGGCCCTGGGCGTCCACGCCCACGTATTTCTTGGCGATGTCGGACACAGGCGGCGGCGGCCGGCCGCCGGTCGAGGCGCCGGTCTGGCTGGCCCGCTCGTGCTGCAGCAGGCGTTTGCCCACGGTCCAGCCGACGTTGAGCTGCCCCAACAGGCCGTCCCGCGGCACTTTGGCCTCGGTGAAGAAGGTCTCGCAGAACGGCGAGGCGCCGGCGATCAGCGGGATCGGGCGGACCTCGATCTCCTTCTGATGCATGTCGATCAGCATGAAGCTGATCCCCTCGTGCTTCTTGGCCGACGGGTCGGTCCGCACCAGGGCGCCGCACCAATCCGAATACTGGGCGCCGCTCGTCCAGATCTTGCTGCCCGTCACCGTCCAGCCGTCGCCGTTGTCCACGGCCTTGGTTTGCAGGCTGGCCAGGTCGGAGCCGGCGTTGGGCTCGGAGTAGCCCACGCACCACTGGACCTCGCCCCGCACGATCGGCGGCAGGTGCTTCTTCTTCTGCTCCTCGGTGCCGTAGTCCATGATCGTCGGGCCGATCATGGTGACGCCCATGCCGAACATCAGCGGGTTGAAGGCGCCGATCCTGGTCATCTCCTGCAGCAGGACCCGCGCCTGCTGGGGCGACAGGCCGCCGCCGCCGTACTCCTTCGGCCAGGTGGGCGTACCCCACCCCTTCTCACCCATGGCCTTGCGCCACGCGACCAGGTCGGGCTCGTTGGAGCGGACCTCGCTGGTCGCCAGCGATCCCTTGCCCTTCAGCGAGGCCGGGAAATTGGCCTCCAGCCAGGCCCGCGCTTCCTGACGGAAGGCTTCGAGGTCGGTGTCGCCGCCGAAGTCGGCCATGGGAAAATCCTCCGCTTTCCGCCAGCTTACGGTGCGAGGCGGTCGCGACAAGGCATAGTCCGGCTGACGCGGCGGTAGAGAAGCCCCAAGATCGCGCCAAGCCTTACACAAGCTTAACTACCGCGGCCGGCGCGGGCCGGTCATACGGGCCGCCGCACGACGCCCTTCCGCCAAGACCGCCCGCCATGTCCTCCATCGCCGCCCTCGACCGCCGTTGTTTCCTGCCCCGCCCGCCGGCCCGTCCGCAGCTGGGCGCCGACCGCTGCTTCCTGGTCGGCCGCGTGCCCCTGCGGCCCGTCGTGATCCCGGCGCCCGGGCCGTCCAGGCCGGTCGAACGCCAGGGCGCGCCCACCAGCGCGTAAGGCTGTATGCAGGGGCGATGAATCCCTGGATCCACCTCGATACGGCCCAGATCCCCGGCGGCGGCGAGCTGAAGCTCATGCGGCGCGGCCAGGACTATTCGATCATGTCGGGCCGCATCGAGCTGATGAACAGCCGCCTCTACGGCTCCGAAGTGGCGCTGTTCAAGCTGGCCTGGGCCAAGGTCGCGCAGCTCAAGGCGCCGCGGATGCTGATCGGCGGCCTGGGCATGGGCTTCACCCTGCGCGCCGCGCTCGCCGACCTACCCAAAGACGCCAGGATCGTGGTCGCCGAGCTGGTCCCCGAGGTGATCGCCTGGGCCCGCGGCCACCTGGCCCCGCTCTACGGCGACAGCCTGGCCGACCCGCGCGCCCGCATCGTCCAGGGCGACGTCGCCGACCGGCTGGCGGAGGCCAAGCCGCCGTACGACCTGATCCTCATGGACGTGGACAACGGCCCCGACGGCCTGAACCGCGACGCCAACGACAGCCTCTATTCCGTGGCAGGCCTTGCGAACCTGCGCCGGGCGGTGAAGCCGGGCGGCGTGGTCGCCGTCTGGTCCGCTGGCCCCGACCAGGCCTTCGCCGGCCGCTTCCGCCGCGCCGGCTTCGCGGTGGACGAGCACAAGGTTGGCGCGAGCCCCTCGGGCAAGGGCCCGAGGCACGTGATCTGGGTGGGTGTCGGGCGTTGAAGACCTGCGGCGCCTGCGTGCAGTGCTGCCGCGTGCTCGCGGTGGAGGAACTGCAGAAACCCATGGGTCGGCTCTGCGCCCACGCCAGGGCCGGCGCGGGCTGCGGCATCTACAAGGCCCGTCCGCACAGCTGTCGAACCTTCGAATGTGTCTGGCTGATGGACCCGGAGATGCCCCACCGCTTCCGGCCCGATCAGACCAAGGTGGTGCTGGACCAGGACCCCGAGGGTCTCTGGCTCATCGCCCGCTGCGACGCGGCCAATCCGACCGCCTGGCGACGCAACCCGATGTACGCCGCGCTCAAGGCCTTCGCGACCGAACACTGGGGCAAGGGCAAGCTGGCCCTGGCGGTGGCCGGGCGGCGGACCTGGGTGATCACGCCGAGGGAGGACGTCGATCTGGGGGAGGTGGAGCCGGAGGCGGGCTTCAAAGTGGTCGAGGGGCCAGACGGGCGGGTGACCGTGGAAATAGTGCGTGTCGCAGGGTAACCGCGGTGGCGAGCCGGAGCGGAGCCATGAGTGCTGCGGCTGGTTTTGGGTAGCGCGACTGGTCGCCACCGGCTTCCTGCGAGATGAAATCGCAACCGGCGTTCACGGACGCCGTCAAGCGTTGACGACGAGGTACAGAGCGAGCAGCCAGCTCGTATCGAAGAGTTCCACGGCCAAGCCTCCAAACCGTTGAGGCTCCAGTGTGATGCCGCCCTGGTGCATGCGGATTGGGAAGCGCCCGCGCAGACGCTATCTCCCGCGAATCCAGCAGCTTATCTTCTCATTACGTTGCGAACGCCGCTGATTGAAAGGCCTTCGCTTCCCGCCAGACTTCACATCGTAACGCTTGCCACAGAACACTCTTAGCCGGAGCGGGCGAAGCCACTCCGGCTACGCCGCCTCCTTCGCCCCGACCTTCTCCCACTCTCCCCAGAGCCGCTTCGCCTCGGCCTTCGCAGGTCCGACCGAAGCGTCCTTCACGTGGCCGAAACCACGGATCTGTTGGGGGACCTGGGCGAGCTTCACCGCAAGATGGTGCCGGTCGGCGTCCAGGCCGGCGACCAGGCGGTCGAGGTCGGCTTCGAAGTCGGCGATCAGGCCGCGCTCCATCTTCCGCTCGGCCGTGCGCCCGAAGACGTCGAGCGGCCCGCCGCGGAGGCCCTTGAGTTTGGCCAACGTCGGGAAGGCCAGGTCCAGCATCCAGGGCGAGAAGGCCATCTTCTTCGGCTTACCGTCCGGCCCCTTGCGGGCGAGCAGCGGCGGAGCCAGCCAGACCTTGGCCTTGCCGCCCTTGAACGTCTGGGCGCGGTAATCGGCGAAGCGGCCGTCGGAGTAGAGGCGCGCGACCTCGTATTCGTCCTTGTAGGCCATCAGCTTGTAGAGGCTGACCGCCGCCGCGCGGGTCAGGTCGGTGGAGCCCAGCGGCGCCTCGGCGGCCCGCACCTTCTCGATCCTGGCCAGATAGCGGGCGGCGTAGGCCTTGCTCTGATAGGCGGTGAGCTCCCTGACGCGATGGGCGATCAGCTCGTCCAGCGGCATGGTCTCCGGCGTCGGGACGTCGTCCTCGCGCTTGCCCCGGGCGGTGGGATCGAAGGCGGCTTTGCGGCCCAGCTCGAAGGCCTGGAGATTGGCCTCCGCCTCCACGCCGTTCAGCCGGATGGCGCGGTAGAGCGCGCGGCTGGAGACGGGGATCACGCCCTTCTGCCAGGCGAAGCCCAGCATGATCATGTTGGCGTAGATGGCGTCGCCCAGGCCGGTTTCGGCCAGGTGGCTGGCCGGCGCGGCGTCGTAGCTCTTGGTCGCCGCCGCGATCCGCCGGCCCTGTTCGTCGGCGTCGAAACGGACGTCCCGGTCCGTCACGAAGTCGGCGGTGGGGGCGAAGTCGGCGTTGCCGACGGCCACCGTCCGGTCCTTGGCGTAGAGCGCCAGGGCGTCCGGGCCGGCGGCCGACAGCAGGTCGCAGGCGATCAGCACATTGGCCGAGGCGGCGGGCACCCGGCCGCCGATCGTCGTGGTCTCGGTCTCCCCGATCCGCACGTGGCTGAACACCGCCCCACCCTTTTGGGCCAGCCCCGTCATGTCCACCACCGAGGCGGCCCGGCCATCCACGTGGGCGGCCATGGCTAGGATCGAGGCGACGGTGGTGACCCCCGTGCCGCCGACACCGGTGAAGACGATGTTCTGGACGCCCTTCAGCTCCTGGAAGGTCGGGAGCGGGGTGGAGTCCGCCGTCAGCGCCGCCATCGTCTCGCGGTGGGCGTTCTCGGCGCCTTCAAGGGTGACGAACGAGGGGCAGAAGCCGTCCAGGCAGGAATAGTCCTGGTTGCAGGTGGACTGGTTGATCCGGCGCTTGCGGCCGAACTCGGTGTTCAGCGGCTCCACCGACACGCAGTGGGACTTGGCCGAACAGTCGCCGCAGCCTTCGCAGACCAGCGGATTGATCATCACCCGCATCGGCGCGGCGGCCATCTTGCCGCGCTTGCGCCGCCGGCGCTTCTCTGTGGCGCAGACCTGGTCGTAGATCAGCACCGTCACGCCGGGCGTATCGCGCAACTCGCGCTGCACTTTCATGAGCTCGATGCGCGGGCGGACCTCGACACCCGGCGCGAGGTCGGTGACGCCCTGGTAGCGCTCGGGCTCGGCGGCCACGACCACCACCTTCTTCACGCCCTCGGACGCGAGCTGGCGGGTGATCTGGGGAACGGTGAAGCCGCTCTCGGCCGCCTGACCGCCGGTCATGGCCACCGCGTCGTTGAACAGCAGCTTGTAGGTCATGTTGGACCCAGCCGCGACGGCGGCCCGGATCGCCAGGGAACCGGAGTGATTGTAGGTGCCGTCGCCCAGGTTGACGAAGACGTGCTTCTCGTCGGTGAACGGCGAGGCGCCGACCCACGACAACCCCTCGCCGCCCATGTGGCTGTTCAGGTCCGTCGAGGGGTCGTTGAAGCTGGCCATGTAGTGGCAGCCGATGCCAGCCAGGGCGCGGCTGCCGTCCGGCAGGCGGGTCGAGGTGTTGTGCGGACAGCCCGAGCAGAAGAAGGGCTTGCGCTGCTGGTCCGCCGACAGCGTCACCGCCGCCATCGAGGCCGCCGAGACCCGGTTGAGGTAGTCGTAGACCCGGTCCATGTGGCCGCCGGCCGGGAGGCGGTCGGCGATGGCCAGGGCGATCTCGGCCACCGACAGCGAGGTCAGCTCCGACAGCAGGGGCGCGCCCTTCTCATCGGTCTTGCCGATGATCACCGGGCGGGCATGGGCCGGCAGGTCGTAGAGCGCGGCCCGGGCCTGGACCTCGATCAGCGGCCGCTTGTGCTCGATCACCATCAGGGTCTCGAGGCCGGCCGCGAAGGCGCGGATGCCGGTCGGCTCCAGCGGCCAGGGCATACCCACCTTATAGATGGCGACGCCTAGGGCGGCCGCCTCGGCCTGGGTGATCCCCATGGCCGCGAAGGCCTCGATCACGTCCTTGTAGGCCTGGCCCTGGCAGACGATGCCCAGGCGCGGTCGCGCCGCGCCCAGCATGATCCGGTCGATCCGGTTGGCGCGCGCGAAAGCCAGTGCCGCCGGGATCTTCTGCGTGCGCAGGCGCCGCTCCTTGTCGAGCGGCTGGTCCTTGAGCCGGATTCCCAGGCCGCCGGCGGGCAGGCGGAAGTTCTCGGGCGTCGCGAACCGGTGGCGCGAGAGGGACACGTCGATGGTCGCCCCCGAATCCATGGTGTCGGCCAGGGCGATCATCCCCACCCACAGGCCGGAGAAGCGCGACAGGGCGATGCCCATCAGGCCGTAGTCCAGCACCTCCTGCACGTCGGCCGGCGACAGCACCGGCATCTCGAAGTCCTGGAAGGCGTATTCCGACTGCGACGGCAGGGTGGAGGACTTGCAGGTGTGGTCGTCGCCGGCCACCGCCAGCACGCCGCCCTTGGGATGCACGCCTGCGAAATTGGCGTGCTTGAACACGTCACCCGTGCGGTCGACGCCAGGCGCCTTGCCGTACCACATGCCGAACACGCCGTCGTAGCGGGCGCCCGGGAACAGGTTGGCCTGCTGGCTGCCCCAGACGGCGGTGGCGGCGAGGTCCTCGTTGAGGCCTTCCTTAAACACCACCTCGGCGGATTTCAGATACTTGGCCGCACGGGCGGCCTGCTGGTCGAGGCCGCCCAGGGGCGAGCCGCGATATCCCGAAACGAACCCTGCCGTGTTGAGGCCGGCCGCGCGATCCAGCCGGTGCTGGTCCATCAGGACGCGGAGCAGCGTCTGGACGCCGGTGATGAACACCCGGCCATCCGTGAGCAGAAATTTGTCGTCGAGCGTCACTTCCTGGTGGCGCATCGCAATTTTTTTCCTTTCGGGCCTCCCCTAACGGATCGCAAGATCATATAAGAGCGCCGCAATTGCTTGCCAAAAGCATGCCCCTGGACGGTGGTTCCGGGGCAAGAAGAATATGCTCTTATGTCGAATATAGGAGGAAAAGTTGTCCGAGGCCCTCGACGCGGTCGATGCCAAGATCCTGGATCTGATCCAACACGACGCCGGATTGTCCGTCGCCGAGATCGCGGACCGTGTCGGACTGTCGTCCAGCCCGTGCTGGCGGCGGATCAAGCGGCTCGAGGACGCCGGCGTCATCCAGCGCCGGGTGACCATCCTCGACCGTGATAAGCTGGGCCTCGGCTTCGAGGTCTATTGCACCGTCAAACTGTCGCTGCCGACCAAGGACAACCTCGACGCCTTCGAACAGGCCATCGGCAAGCTGGCCGAGGTGGTGCAATGCGCCACCGTCACCGGCGCCGCCGACTATGAGCTGCGCATCGTCACCCGCGACATGCACGCCTTCGACGATTTCCTGCGCGACAAGATCCTCAGCCTCGGCCTGGTGTCGAACATCGAGAGCCGCATCGTCATCAGGTCGGTGAAGAACACCACCGCCGCGCCGCTCGGGCTGGTCAGCCCCTATGTGAGTGCGCAAAGCTAGGCCTCCACCCCGGAGACCTCTCATGATCGACCTCATCATCGACCAGCGCCGCAAGGACCTCGGCGGCTTCGAGGTCGGCCGCGTGCTGCCGTTCGCCAAGCGGCGGATGGTGGGGCCGTTCGTCTTCTTCGACCACATGGGCCCGGTGGATTTCCAGGCCGGGTTCGGGCGCAACGTCGACGTCCGGCCGCATCCGCACATCGGACTGTCGACGGTCACCTACCTGTTCGACGGCCACATCACCCACCGCGACAGCGTGGGCGCGATCCAGGAGATCAACCCCGGCGAGGTCAACTGGATGACCGCGGGCCGCGGGATCACGCACTCCGAACGGTTCGAAACCCTGCGCGCCAACGGCGGCAAGATGCATGGCATCCAGGCCTGGGTCGCCCTGCCGACCGAGCTGGAGGAGACCGAGCCGTCCTTCGCCAACCATGGCCCCGCCGACCTGCCCACCTACGAGACCCCGGACGGCAAGCTGTGGGCGCGGCTGATCGCCGGCAAGGGCTGGGGCGCCGAGGCCAAGGTGAAGACCGCCTCGCCGATGTTCTACTGCCACTGGCGCCTGCGGGCCGGGGCGAAGGCCGAACTGCCCGCGGAGTATCCCGAGCGCGCCGCCTATATCGCAGAGGGGGAGGTCGAGGCCGCGGGCCATACTCTGCGCGCCGGTCAGATGGCCGTCTTCCAGCCCGGCGAGCCGATCCTCTTCACCGCCGCCACCGACGCCATCGTCATGCTGCTGGGCGGCGAGCCCGTGGGCCCACGCTTCATCGAGTGGAACTTCGTCTCCTCGTCCAAGGAGCGACTGGAGCAGGCCAAGGCCGACTGGCGCGCGGGCCGCATGAAGCTGCCCGACGCCGACGACCAGGAATTCATCCCCCTGCCGGAACCGCCGCCGCCCGCGAACCCGATGAGCTGATCGGGACTTAGCGACCTCCGTGGGGCGCGGAGCACGGCACGCATCTTCGATGAGCCACGGGGATTTGCCGGTTTGTTCATGTTTTGTTCTTGACAAGTTCCGGCCATTTTGAGAAGCTGAAGGCTCGGCGTCGGACTTTCCGCCGCACACGGCAAACATATCCAGGAGAGAAGATTGGCAAGCTCCGGCTCCTATGCCCGAGGCGATCGACCGCGCTCGGTTCCGGACCCCGACGCGGCTGCACACGCGGCCGCAGCAAAGGCGCAACTGGCATACAATAAGCGTCAGGCCGCGGAGGTAGAACGGCGCCGTGCGGCGAGCCCAACGGTCTCTCCCGCAAGTAAGGGGCCCGAGTGGGCTCCCGACGTGGGCCATCCAGGCGCCTTGGAATCCATGATCCCGGTCTGGGGTTCGGGGCGGGAGGCTCTCGCCGACTTGCATGACGGTGATTACGTGGGCGCCGCCGGTAATGGCGCCATGGCCTTGTCCGATGTCGCCTTAGCCAAGGGCGTATTGGTCGCGCTCGGCAAGGGCGCCGTTAAGGTGGGTGGCTCTTACGCTTGGCGAAGCAAGCCTTGGGACGAGGCGCCGGGTGTGCGCAGATGGATGGGCGAGAAAGGATACCTCAAGCCTGGAGAGCATGGGCATCATGGCATTGTCCCGCAGGGTGGCTGGGGCAAGGCGGTGCCAGACTACATCAAGAACCAGCCCTGGAACATTAAGGGGCTGGACCGGGTGACTCACGGTCGAATTCACGGCCGGTATACCGTGGATGGCGTTAAGCTTCCACGGTTTGGGCTTGCCGAGCGCGTATGGCATGGGACGCCGACCTGGACCAAGCCCGCTGCCGTGTCCGGCGCTGGCGGCGCTGTTCGCGCTCCGACCCTTGCAGCGGAGAAGCAGCGGCGATGATCTTAACGAACGGTCTGGCCCAGGGACTGATATTCTTTGCCGGGTTTTGCGTCGTCGTCCTCCTCTACGAGCGTCTGCGCATCGCCTTTCGCAAATCGGCTCCCAAAATCACCTTGGATCCTGCGGAGGTTTCGAAGCTTCGCGCTAGGATTGCGCGGATGGCCCGGCCGGCCCTCTCGCTCGGCCCTGCCCCATCCCCGGCGTTCTCGAAGATTGGAGGCCGCCCGGAATTAGCCTCTGACGTTTCATGGCCCGTGGGCGAAGAGGGTCCCTTGGCGTTCGTGGCGCAGATCGACCTGGAGGCTGTGAAGTCGGAGATCGGCTTTGATTGGCTGCCGGAAGAAGGCCGCATCTATCTGTTCTTCGACGACGAACGGAACGGACTGGCGGATTGCGGCAAGATCATCTTCACCCGCGCCGCACCCGGGCCAGAGGCGAACCCACCCCAGCCGCTGCCGAAGCATCGGCGTTTCGACGAGCGCAGGGTCAACTTCAGACGCTTCACGTCGCTGCCGAGCGAGGATTGGCTTGGTGAGGAGTGGCCGAGCGGGCTAAGCCTTGGGGAAGGGGCGACGTTAGAGGAGGCCACCTTCGGCGACGATCCCGACCACCGGGTGGGTGGCTACCCGAGCGAGATTCAGGCCAGCCAGATGTTCCTCGAGTGCGAGTATCTGCACCGGGGGCTCACGCTGGATTATCGAGCACCCGTTCCGGACGACCTTCTGCAGGCGTCTCGACAATGGCGGCTACTGCTGCAGATCGACTCCGACCCCGCCTTGAAGATGAACTGGTGGGACGGTGGGCGCCTCTATGTCTTCGCCCGCACGCGGGATGTGAAGCGGGGCGATTTTTCCAAAACGGTGACGATCACCCAGACGCACTGAACCGAGCGTGGCGTGCCACCGTTTGCGCGGCGATGATTGAGCCGAAGCCTGGGCCAAGTTAGAGCCGCCCCATGAACGTCAGCGTCTTCGACCTCTTCAAGCTGGGCGTGGGGCCGTCGAGCTCACACACCATGGGCCCGATGACGGCGGCGGGCCGGTTCCTGGAGCGGCTGGGACCGGATCTGCCGCGGACCGCGCGGGTGCAGGCGACGCTCTACGCCTCGCTGGCGCTGACCGGCCGGGGGCACGCGACCGACCGGGCCGTGATCCTGGGCCTGGCGGGGCTGCAGCCGCGCACCCTCGACCCGGACGCGGCCGACGTGGTCGTCGAGACAGTCCGCGCGGCAGGGCGGTTGAAGCTGGGCGGCATCCACGAGATCGGCTTCGATGAAGCGCGGGACATCGCCTGGGAGGGCCGCACGCGGCTGCCGCAGCATCCGAACGCCATGCGGTTCGAGGCCTTCGACGCGGCGGGCGCCTCGCTGGCGTCGCGGACCTATTTCTCCATCGGCGGCGGGTTCGTGCGGGACGAGGACGAGATCGGCCAGAACACCGCGCCGGAGCGCGCCCTGCCGGCGCCCTTCCCGTTCGACTCCGGCGCCGAGCTCCTGGCGCAGGCCGAGGCGGCGGGCCTGAGCATCGCGGCCCTGATGACCGCCAACGAGCTGATGGTGCGGACCGAAGCGGAGATCGTGGCGGGCCTCGATGAGATCACGGCGGCCATGTACGCCTGCATCGACCGCGGCATGCGGACGGAGGGCGTCCTGCCGGGCTCGCTCAGGGTGACGCGGCGGGCGCATGGCATCTGGCGCAACCTGGTCGAGAACGCCGACCGGCAGATCGCCGACCCGCTGTCGGCGCTGGACTGGGTCAACCTGTGGGCCCTGGCGGTCAACGAGGAGAACGCCGCCGGCGGGCGCGTCGTGACGGCGCCGACAAATGGGGCGGCTGGGCTGCTGCCGGCGGTGCTGCGCTACTACGACCGGTTCCACCAGGGCACCGCGGCGGGGCGGCACACCTTCCTGCTGACGGCCGGCGCCATCGGCGCGCTCTACAAAACCAACGCCTCGATCTCGGGAGCCGAAGTCGGCTGCCAGGGCGAGGTGGGCGTGGCCTGTTCGATGGCGCCGGCCGTCAGCAGGAAGG
>NZ_LSJI01000207.1 GCF_001557235.1 Phenylobacterium sp. CCH9-H3
GACCTCTCGCCAGCGTACCGTATATCGGTGTCCCGATAATGCACTGGGGCCGGGATGGCGGCGGCGCAGGTGACGCGGCGTGCGGCCTGTTGGGCCGCCGTGGCGCCGGCGAAGACCGCCGCGTCGCACGGGTCGGTAGCCGAGGTGGTGAAGTTGCGGCTCTGCGGCGAGAACAGCTCGATGATGTTCGGCGCGCGCACCGCGGTGGACTCGCTGGCCCGGAAGCGGATGTCGCGAACCGGAGCCCAGGTCGCCGCGATCCGGTACTGGTCCGTACCGCCGATCGTCGAGTAATCCGAAACGCGGCCAGCCAGCTCGACGCTGAGTTCTTCGGCGAACGGCACGTCCTTCAGGATGGGGATCCGGACTTCGCCGTAGGCTTCCTTCACGTTGTAGGAACCCTCGCGGGTGCCGATGGCGTTGAAGAACAGCGCGCCGGAAGCGCCCAGGGCGTCCTGCTCGAAGAAGCTGGTTTCCTTACGATACTCGGCGCCGAACGCCACGCCGACAGGACCGGCGGGCAGTTCGAACAACTCGGTAGCGAAGTTCAGGCCCGCCACCGTCTGGGTGATCTTCTGGTCGGTCGTCGAGTTGGCGTTGGTGAACAGGATGGCTTCGCGCGAGGGCCCATTCACGAGGTCCCAGGGCGCGCAGCCTGCAGCCCGGGCCGCCGCGTCACGGCACACCACCTGGCCGTTCAGCAGCACCGCATCGGTCGCCTGCTGGACGCGGGCGACGTTCGGCACGTTGTAGGAGATCGTCGTGCCGTCCAACCGCGAGTACTGGACGTAGCCGTCCATGTTCACCTGCCGCCCGAAGGTCTCGAACTGACCCTCGATGCCGCCGGCGATGCGGTACTGTTCCCGTTCGGTCTTCACATCGCGGCCGCCGAATTCGACGAACTGCTTGCCGACGTTGGCGGTCGAACCTTGGGTGAGCGTCTTGCCCGCAGCCAGCCATTCCGCGCGCAGCGCCGCAGCCGTCGCGCCCGGGCCGTTCAGGTAGGCGTTGTCGCCACGCAGCACGAGCGGCATGGTGCCGCCGCCCGCCGCGTTCGAGAACGCCGGGCCGAAGATGCCGTAGCCACTGACCTTCACGTAGGAGGCATCGACGAACGCCTTGAAGGTGTCCGTGATCTTGTAGTCCATGTAGGTGCGCAGGACGCCGCGGTTCGCCTTGCCCTGCAGCGCGCTGAAGAAGTTGCTGTAGGTGAGCGCTTCGTCCTGGCAGGTGGGTTGAACGGTCTGGGTCGAGCACGCGGGCGACAGGCGCACAACCTGGGTGGGGTTGCGGGCGTCCAGAGTGACGGCGCGCGCCGTGCCCACCACGTTGCCGCCGATCAACTGGAACGTCGCCGTCGTGTTGCCGTTGGTGCGAGAGTTCGGGATGATGGGCTGCGGATTGACGCCGGGGGCGTTGTTCCGGCGGAAGCCCGGGTAGAGCTCGTCGCGGTCCCGCTGCATGATCTTGTCAAGCGTGGCGTATTCACCGCCGACCAGCACGTTCAGCCGGTCATCGAAAAACTTCTTGCCCCAGTTGAAGCCGGCGCGGAATTCCTCGCCATCGTTCTCCTCGGTGATGCCACCCTGGATGTCGAGCTCGAGGCCTTCGTGCTCCTTCTTCATGATGAAGTTGACGACGCCGGCGATGGCTTCCGAGCCGTACACCGCGGACACGCCGCCAGGAACCGTCTCGATCCGTTCCACCATCAGCGAGGGAATGGTGTTGAGGTCGACGGCGGGCGAAGAGGCGTCGGAGAACGGAAGGCGACGGTTGTCCATCAGCACCAGGGTGCGAGTGGCGCCGAGGCCGCGGATATCGGCGCGCGCCTGACCCGCCAGGAACAGCGTACCCGAGGTGGTTTGCGCGTTCTGATTGGGGTTGATCGACGGCTGGTCCAGAAGGATGTCGCCGATCGAGGTCTGGCCGGACTCGCGGATGGCTTCCGCGCTGACGACGGCCAGCGGCTGCGGCGCGCTGAAGGTGTCGCGGCGGATGCGCGAGCCGGTGACGACAATTTCGCCGACGTCGACGCCTTCGCCGGCCTCTTGGGCCTGGGCGATGGTGGGCATGGCGAGCAGGCTCGCGGAGGCGGCTGACGCGAGCAGCGCGCTTCGAAGCATGGTGTTCATTTGGACTTTCATTCTTGCGGCCCCCCGGCCTGGGAACGGGTTTCTTCGAGGGCGCCGGGCGATGCCGGCGCTTGTTCCCTCGGGCGCGCAGTTCCCCTCGCGTCGACGCGGCTTCACGGCGACGGCTGACGAACCCTGCACCTGAGGGTGGTCTCGATAGCTGTCACGCACGTGTCACGCGGGCAACGAAAAGCGGCCGCAGTTACGACGAACGGTCGGGTAACATTACAGATTTTCCGCGATTTGCGGCTTCGGCGCCACACATCGCCCGGTTGCGGCAAGGCCATGCCCCAGTCGGATCGGCTCCAGGCGGGCGATTCAGGCGATGAGGCGCAGGGCCGCGACGATTTCGTCCACCGAATCCTCGGTGGTGGCCCACGAGCACATGAAGCGGACCGACCCGTCGAGGAAGCGGTAGACGAACCAGCCCGCGGCGTGCAGCGCCGCGAGCCGGGCTTCATCCATCTCGACGAAAACCGCATTGGCTTCAACGGGATGGGCGACGCGGAACGGCATCTTGCCCGCAAGCCGCCGGGCCATGGCGTTGGCGTGGGCGGCGTGCCGAACCAGGGCGCCGCCTTCGAGCATCCCGATGAAGGGCGCGGCGTAGAACCGGCCCTTGGACGGAAGTTGGCCGGATTGTTTCAGCCGTGCGTCAAAGCGGCGGGCGATGGCGCGGTCGAAGATCACCACGGCCTCGGTCGGCGGCATCCCGGCCTTCGTCCCGCCGACAACGAGGATGTCGACGCCCAGGCCGGCGATGGCCTTGGGGTCGAAACCGGCGGCCGCGGCGTTGGCCAGCCGCGCGCCGTCCAGGTGCACGCCATAGCCCTTGGCCTTCACCGGGGCGATCAGGGCGCGCAGTTCCGCCTCCGCGTAGACCGTGCCGTACTCGGTGGCGTTGGTGATCGACAGGGCCGCCGGCGACTGGCGGTGGGAGACGTCGGGGGCGTTCAGCGGCCCCGCGAGGGCGGCCGGATCGATCTTGCCCGAGGCGCCCGGCAGGCCGACTAGGCCCAGGCCGTGGCCGAAGAGGCCGGGGGCGCCCGTCTCGTCGGTGCAGATGTGCGCGTGCTCGTGGGCCAGCACCGCCTCGAACGGCCGGCAGAGGGCGCCCAGCGAGATCGCGTTGGCGGCCGTGCCCGAGGCCACGAACCGCACCTCGGCGTCGGCGTCCAGGGTCGCGCGCAGCAGGTCCGCGGCGCGGGCGCTCACGGGGTCGCTGCCGTAGCCCGACGTGAAGCCGGTGTTCGCCGCGAGGATCGCCTCCATCGCTTCGGGCGTGGCGGGAGCGGTGTTGTCGGAGGCGAAGTCGTAGCGGGCCATGGGCGGGCTTCTACGGTTCCAGCCGCGCAGCGGCCAGACCTGATATCGAACCTGCCGAATGCGCCGTCGGCGCGTCAGCCGTGCTCGCGGGCCCAGGCCTGGACGTCGGCCACGAAGAGGTCGGGTTCCTCCATGGCGGCGAAGTGGCCGCCGCGGGGCTGGTCGGTCCAGCGGACGATGTTGTAGGCGCGCTCGGCGAAGGCGCGGGGCGGGGCCGAATAGAGCGGCTCGCCCGGGAAGTTGGCGAAGGCGGTGGGGGTCTCGACCCGCTCGCCGGCCGCCAGCGCCAGGCCGCCTTCCTCGATCATGCCGCGGTAGTACCAGGCCCCGGAGGTGAAGCTGCCGGTCATCACATAGAGCATGATGTTCGTCAGCAGCCGGTCCTTGGGATAGGCCTCGTCCATGGATTTCGCCCGCAGGTCCGACCAGTCGTGGAAGCGCTCGGCGATCCAGGCGGCCTGGCCCACGGGGTTGCCGGCGCCCATCCAGGCGATGGACTGGGGCTTGGAGACCTGCAGCCGGAAATAGGCGCCCATCATGTCCATGGCGGCGGCCTGCTTCTGGGCCCAGGCGATTTCCGCTTCGTCGGCAGGGCCGCCGTGCGGCCGGAAGCCCAGCATGTTGAGGTGGATCGCCCGGGCGCTCGCCCCGTGCTCGCGGCCGAGCCAGGAGGTGACCATGGCGCCCCAGTCGCCGCCCTGGGCGAGATAGCTGCGATAGCCCAGCACCTCGGTCATCAGGGCGTTGAACAGGCGGGCGGTGGTGCGCTGGCCGACGGGGCGCGCGGGCTTGGAGGAGAAGCCGAAGCCGGGGAGGGACGGGACCACGAGGTCGAAGGCGTCGGCCGCATCGCCGCCGAAGCGCGACGGGAAGGCCAGTTTCTCGATCGACTGCCAGAACTCGTAGTGCGAGCCCGGCCAGCCGTGCGTCACCAGAAGCGGCCGCTTGCCGCCCGCCTCGCCCACCACGTGCAGGAAGTGCAGATCGAAGTCCCCGACCCGGGCGGTGAACTGCGGGAAGCGGTTGAGGTCGGCCACCGCGGCGCGCCAGTCGTAGGCGCCCGTCCAGTGGTCGCACAGCGCCTTCAGATAGGCGCCGTCGCACCCGTAGGCCCAGCCGTCCGGGACGTCCGGCGCCGGGGGCCAGGGGTAGGCGCGCACCTGGTCCAGCACGGGGCCGACCTCGGCCTTGGTCCAGGTCACTTCGAAGGGTTTGATGTCCGCCACGCCCCGCCTCCCGATCTTTGCGGCGAGCGTCGCAGGTTTCCCCATGGGGTCGTCAAGGCGCCTCAGGCGCCGGGCTTCAAGCCCTTGGCCAGGGTGGCGCTGATCTGGTGATGCAGGTCGCGGGCGGCGCCGGCGGGCAGCTTGCCGGCCATCTCCAGCACGACCACCCCATGGGTGGCGGCCCAGAACATGGCCCCGATCTCATCCGGATCGCCCGCCATCTCGCCCGCGGCGATCTGGTCCTTGACCCAGGCGGTCTGGGTCTCATGGGCCCGGCGTCCGGCCTCCACGAGATCCGGATAGGCGTCGTCCATCGGCTGGTTCAGGTCGAACATCAGCTTGTAGGTGTGCGGGTGGTCGAAGGCGAAGCGGACATAGGCCTCGCCCACCGCCGCGGCCTTGGCCCGGGCGCTCTTGGCGCTGCCGCGGGCCGCCTCCAGCGCCTCGGCGAACCGGTTGAAGCCGTTGGCCCTGACCGCAGCCAGGATGTCGTCCTTGTCCTGGAAGTAGCGGTAGGGGGTCATGGGCGAGACGCCCAGGGCGGACGCCAGCTGGCGCATGGTCACCGCGTCGGGCCCCTTCTCCGCGAACAGCCGCTCGGCGGCGGCGCACAGGCGCTCGCGGAAGTCGGCGACATCGGTCTCGGTCAGGACGCGCGGCATTCGACTCGGCTGCTGCAGAAAAGGCTTGCCAAGGGGTACGGCCTCCCGCATGAATTTACAACGTAAGTTACAACAAGCAAGTGGAGGCGACGACCATGGACGGCGATGTGAGCATCAATCCGTATCTGGCGGGGAACTTCGCCCCGGTGCGGTCCGAGGACGACTTCGACCTGACGGTGAAGGGCGAGATTCCGGCGGGCCTTCGCGGCGCGCTCTTCCGCATCGGCCCGAACCCGCAGTTCGAACCCCGAGACCCCAACCACCACTGGTTCGGCGGCGACGGCATGGTTCACGGCTTCTACGTCGCGGACGGCAAGGTCAGCTACCGCAACCGCTACGTCCGCACGCCGAAGTGGGAGCTGGAGCACGAGCACGGCCGCTCGCTGTTCGGCAGCTTCGGCAACCCGATGACCACCGATCCGCTGGCGATCGGCAATGAGGGTGGCGTGGCGAACACCAACATCGTCTGGCACGCCGGCAAGCTGCTGGCGCTGGAGGAGGGGCATCACCCGTTCGGCATGGACCCGCGGACCCTGGAGTCGAAGGGCTACGACCGCGAGTTCAAGGGCAAGGTCACCGCCCACCCGAAACTCGACCCCAAGACCGGCGAGATGGTCTGGTTCGCCTATGGCGTCGGCCAGATGCCGCTGTCGGCGGGGATGAGCTATGGCGTCACGGACAAGGCCGGCGGCCTGGTGCGCCGCCAGGATTTCCAGGCGCCCTTCGCCTGCATGGTCCACGACTTCATGGTCACCGAGAACCACGCCCTGTTCCCGATCCTGCCGCTGACGGCCAGCCTCGAGCGGGCGATGAGCGGCAAGCCGGCCTTCGCCTGGGAGCCCGAGAAGGGCTCCTACGTAGGCGTCATGCGGCGCGATGCGGACGTCTCGACGATCCGCTGGTTCAATACGGAGGCCTGCTACGTCTTCCACCCGCTGAACAGCTGGGAGGAGGGCGGCAAGATCTTCTGCGACGTCATGCGCTACGACGTGGCGCCGCTGTTCCCCAAGGCCGACGGCTCGCCCGGCGACAAGGCCGCGGCCCGGCTGGTGCGCTGGACCTTCGACCTGAACGGCGCCTCGGACGCGATCAAGGAAACGCCGCTGGATGATCTGGACGGGGAGTTCCCCCGCGTCGATCCGCGGGTGGAGACCCTGAAGCACCGTCACGGCTGGTACGCCGCCGATCCGACCGGCAGCGGCACGATCAAGCAGTGCGCCATCGCCCATATCGACCTGCTGACCGGCAAGCGGCAGGTCTATCAGCTGAACGGCGGGGACCTGACGTCCGAGCCTGTGTTCGTACCGCGCTCGGCGGATGCGGCGGAGGGCGACGGCTGGCTCACCGCGGTGATCTGGCGGGCGGCCGAGAATCGCTCCGACCTGGCGATCTTCGAAGCTCAGGATATCGAGAAGGGCCCGGTGGTCATCGCCGAGATGCCGCGTAGGATGCCGTTCGGCTTCCACGGCAACTGGGCGAGTTTCTGATGAACGGCTGGGATCTCCTCGTCGACCGGGCGGACCTGCGCAAGACGAGTCTCGTACCGACCGACGTCGAGGTCCCGCTGGCCGAGGGGGAGGCGCTGCTGGAGGTCGAGAGCTTCGCCCTGACCGCCAACAACGTCACCTATGGCGCGGCGGGGGATCAGCTCGGCTACTGGAAGTTCTTCCCGGCGCCGGAGGGCCAGGGGCGGATCCCGGTCTGGGGCTTTGCGCGGGTGGTGCGGTCCAACGCGGCCGATGCGCCGGTGGGGCTGCGCTTGTTCGGCTACTGGCCCATGTCCAGCTACACCGTGGCGCGCCTGCAGAAGCGGCCCGCCGGCTATGTGGAGGTCTCGGCGCACCGGGCGGAGCTGCCGCCCACCTACAACGCCTACCAGGTCGCCGAGCCAGCGGCGGACGATGACTGGCGCTCGCTATTGAGGCCGCTCCTGATGACCAGCTTCCTGCTGGACGACCAGCTTTCGGACTTGCCGCTGAAGACCCTGGTGCTCTCCAGCGCCTCCAGCAAGACGGCCATGGGCCTGGCGTGGCTGGCGCGTCGGCGGGGCGTGAAGGTGATCGGCCTGACCTCGCCGGCGTATGTGGACCTGCTGAAAGCGACCAAGCTGTACGACGAGGTGGTCACCTACGACGATATCCGCGGGCTGAAGGCGGAAGGCCCGGCCGCCTATGTGGACTTCGCCGGCCGCAGCTCGGTGAGCAAGGACGTGCACGAGACGCTGGGCGAGGCGCTCCAGGCCAGCCTGATCGTCGGCGTCACCCACTGGGAGGCCCGGGGCGGACCGCCGCAGACCGTGGGACCGGCGCCGAGATTCTTCTTCGCGCCCGACCGCATCCGCCAGCGGGTGAAGGACTGGGGCGGGCCCGAGCTGGACGCCCGCTTCCAGGCGGCGCTCACCGCCTTCATCGCCGGCAATCCTTGGCTCAAGCTCAAGCGGCACGCGGGGCCACAGGCGCTGCAGGCGCTCTACGACCGGGTGGTCGCGGGCAAGGTCAGCCCGGACGAGGGGCACATCGTCCGACCCAAGGCCTAGCTCGAGAACTCGACCATCTGCATCGTGGCGGGGGTGGTCGGGGCGAGGGTGATGCGCACCCGCAGCGTCCCGCGCTCGCAGGGCAGGGTGAGCATGGTCGACATGGCGTTGTCGGCGACGATCGGCTCGGGCGCTCGGCAGACGCCCAGCTTGGCCTTCAGCTCGGCGATCTCGGCGTTGCGGCGGGGGGCGTCCCGATCCAGCAGCACGTTCATGGCCAGCGCCTCCCGGGCGGCCAGCACGTCGCCGGCGGCATAGATCCGCTGGACCGCGGCCGCCATGGTGGTGAGGCCCGGGCTGGGCGGCTGGGTGCGCACCGGGAACGCGCCGGAGGTCACCAGCTTGATCGCCGCCTCGCGCACCGTGGCCGACACCGGGGCATAGGTGAGGTTGGCGAAGGCGAAGACGCCGACGCCGCGCTGGGGCAGCATCAGGACGTTGGAGCCGTAACCCGGCAGGCCGCCCGAGTGGGTGAAGTGCGGGCCCAGCACACAGTCCGAATAGACGATGGTCCCCATGCCGTAGGCCCGGGCCCGATCGCAATCTGCCGGGTCGCTGCGATTGGCGCGGCCCGCGACGCCCAGGAAGTTCTGGCCCCGAACGATCTCGCGGATGCTGGAGCGCTTGAGGATGCCGTCCTCGGGCCCGTCGCGCGGCGGCCAGGCGGCGAGCTCCCAGGCCATGTAGCGGGCGTAGTCGTTGGCGGTGGTCATCAACCCGCCCATGGCCCCGAAGGCGCCGGGGCCCAGGGACGGCTCCTCCACCCAGGTGTCCTCCTGCCAGCGGTAGCCGACGGCCCGCCGCGCGGCGGGCGCCTTGGCCACGTCGTATCCCGTCGAAGCCATGCCCAGCGGTTTCAGGAACGCCGTCTCGACGTAGTCGGCATAGTTCATGCCCGCCGCGTTGGTCACGGCGCGGCCGGCGAGGGCGTAGCCGAAGTTCGAGTACTCGAAGGCCATGCCAGGGGCTCGCGAGAACGGCACGCCGGCCGCCACGAACCGCGAGAAGTCCGCCTCGGACATGTCGAGCTGGCGGTCGCCCCAAGGGTCGTCGGTGACGAAGCCGGCGTTGTGGGTGAACAGGTCGCGGACGGTGATCCTGGGGCTGTCGGTGGTGGGGTACTTCAGGGCCTTGAGCTGGGGGATCACCGTCTCGGCAGGGGCGTCGAGGCGCAGCTTGCCGTCGTCGCGCAGCTTCAGGGCGGCGAGCGCCGTGAAGTTCTTGGACATGGAGGCAATGCGGAAGATCGTGTCGGCGGTGACGGGCGCCTTCGAGGCCGTGTCCTGCACGCCCAGCGTCCGGACGTAGACGAGCTTGCCGTCGGCCACCACGCCATAGACCAGGCCCGGGGCGTGGCGCTCCTTCATGAAGGCCTCGAACAGCGGGTCGATCGTCGCCATCGCGGCCTTCTGGGCCTCGGTCTGGGCCGCCGCTGGCGCGGCCAGCCCCAGGGCGAGCGCCAGCGCCGTCGCCAATCCCTTGAACCCCGCCATCCGATCCTCCCCAAAACGTCCGCCGATGCGACGCGGCGGCGGCCGGCAAGTCAAGGCGGACCCGACGATAGTTCATATAAATGTATTGCATAAATACTGGACTCTTGCCGCGCTTCACGGCACAGCTTCGCCCTCTCAGGGGGAATTCAGGAGCAGAGTATGCCTACCCTAGATCCCAATTCCGCGACCTCCAGCGGGGTGTTGCCGAACACCGGCGTCGTGCCGTTGCCGGCCGACGCCCTGCCGGCGCCCGTGCCTGGCCAGATCGAACCCGTGCCCGGCGACAGCGGGCGCTTGCGTATCGTGACCGGGACGGACGCCGACGACGTCCTCACGCTGGACGGCCTGTTCGCGTTCGGCGGCAAGGGCGCGGACACCTTCGTCCTCACCTCGGTCGGCGCGGACGACGATGGCCCCGAGAACCTCGGGACCGTCATGGACCTCAGCGCCGAGGACAAGATCGACCTCAGCCAGCTGGGCCCGAACGCCGCGATCCTCGGCCGCGAGGCCGACGGCAAGGGCGGTGAGCGCATCTCCATCGACTTCGATGGCGACGGCGATGAGGACGGCTTCGTCACCGCCTTCGAGAACGGCGCCCCGGCGCCGGACGACGCGGGCGTCGTGCCGGGCGATGATGGCGAATTCCACATCCTGCCGTTCCCGATGCCGGGCGACGGCGAGTTCCACATCCTGCCGTACCCGATGCCCGGCGACGGCGAGGTCGGCGTCTACTCGGCGGTGGAGGTCAGCACCGACACCTTCGTCGCCCTGACCGGCATGACGCTGGACTGGATCGCCTAGCGGTTGGTTGCCAAGCCTCCCGGCCCCGGGCATGGCTCGGGGACGGGAGGCGTTTCCATGAAGAAGAAACTCATCGTCGCCGCCGGCGCGCTGGCGCTGGCCCTTCCGGCTGCGGCCGCCGGGCCGGACTTGAACGATCGCCAGGACTTCGCCTTCGCGGACCGCGGCTTCGTCGCCACACGGGCCGACCCACAGATCAAGGCCGCCGACGGCCGGGTGGTCTGGGATCTTTCCGCCTACGAGTTCCTGAAGGCTCCGGCGCCCGCCAGCGTGAACCCCAGCCTCTGGCGCCAGTCGCAACTGCTGGCAAAGCACGGCCTGTTCGAGGTGACCAAAGGGGTCTGGCAGGTCCGCGGCTTCGACCTCGCCAACGCCACCTTTATCGCCGGCAGGACGGGCTGGATCGTGATCGATCCGCTGACCTCCGCCGAGACGGCGAAGGCGGCCCTGGACCTAGCCAACGAGAAGCTGGGCGCCCGGCCCGTGGTGGCGCTGATCTACACGCACAGCCATGTGGACCACTTCGGGGGCGCGCGCGGCATGGTCGCCCAGCCGGACGTGGACTCCGGCAAGGTCCAGGTGATCGGGCCGCAGGGTTTCCTGGAGCACGCGGTCAGCGAGAACATCATCGCGGGCGCGGCCATGCAGCGCCGGGCGACGTTCCAGTTCGGCTCGCTGCTGCCGAAGGGGTCGGAGGGGCTGGTCAACTCCGGGATCGGCATGGCCGTGGCCCCGGGCACGCAAGGGCTGGTCCCGCCAAACGTGGACATCGCCCGCAGCGGCCAGGAGCTGACGGTCGACGGCGTGCGGATCCAGTTCCAGCTGACGCCCAACACCGAAGCGCCGGCGGAGATGAACCTCTACTTCCCGGACCTGAATCTGCTGGACCTGGCCGAGAACGCCAACGCCACGATGCACAATGTGCTGACGCCGCGCGGCGCCCTGGTGCGGGACGCCAAGGAGTGGGCGGGCTACCTGACCGAGTCGATCCGGCTCTATGGCGACAAGTCGGACGTTCTGATGACCAGCCACGGCTGGCCGCGGTTCGGCCGGGCCGAGATCGCCGACTATCTCGAGAAGCACCGCGACGCCTACAAATACCTGCACGACCAGTCGGTGCGGCTGATGAACGACGGCCTGCTGCCGAACGAGATCGCCAACCGGATCCAGCTGCCCGAGGCGTTGGGGGCCGAATGGTACAACCGCGGCTACTACGGCACGATGAGCTTCAATTCCCGGGCGGTCTATCAGCGCTACATGGGCTGGTACGACGCCAATCCGGTCCACTTGGCGCCGCTGGAGCCCGCGGACGAGGCGGCGCGCTACGTGGCCATGATGGGGGGACCCGCGACGGTGCTGGCGGCGGCCCAGGGCGCCTACGACAAGGGCGACGACCGCTGGGCCGGCGAGCTGGCCAACCGCCTCGTTATGGCCGACGCGAAGAACGCTGCGGCGCGGGAGCTTCTGGCGAAGACCTACGAGCGGCAGGCGGTGGGAGCCGAGAGCGCGATCTGGCGCAACATGTACCTGACCGGCGCCCGCGAACTGCGAGCCGGCGTCGTGGCGGGCCCAGGTCAGTCGGCCTCGCTGGACTTCATCCGCAACACGCCGACGCCGATGCTGCTGGACCTCCTGGCGGTGCGGCTCGATCCGGCGAAGTCGAAGGGCGGGGAGGTGGCCGTCGATCTGGTCTTCCCAGACCGCAACGAGCGGTTCCGCCTGCGCGTGAAGCACGACGTCCTGACCTACGAGGCCGATCCGAAGGGTGGCGCCGCCGCCGGGACGTTCGCCATGCCCCGCGCCCAGTTCCTCGCCGGCGCCCTGGCGGGCGCCGACCTCTCAGGTCAGGCCACGGCAGGCGACAAGACCGCCCTGGCAAGGCTGCTGGGCATGCTCTCGGCGCCGCGAGCGGGCTTCCCGATCGTGACGCGGTAGGAGCGCTGAGGTGGCCACTTCGGTGCGACTGGACCGTGACAGCGGCGCTTTCAGCGGTTATGGACGCTGCATCATGAGCCTGCGCCTCGCCCTCGCTTCGAAGGTAGCCGCCGCCCGTCCGGGGCGTCGCGAGGTCGTGCGCAGCTAGCTGCTCACCCCGCCCGATCCCCCGCAAACCCCGCGGATGGATCGGCAAGAGACCCCTCCATCCGCCAGCCGATGGAGTTCCCATGACCGCCTGGACCGACCGCTTCAGTGAACGGATGGCGCATGTGCGCGCCTCCGAGATCCGCGAGCTGCTGAAGCTGCTCGACCAGCCCGACATCCTCTCGTTCGCCGGCGGCATTCCCGATCCGGTGCTGTTTCCCACCGAGCGCATCGCGGCCCTCTATGCCGAGGTGCTGGCCGAGGCGGGGGCCCAGGCGCTGCAGTATTCGGTGAGCGAGGGCCTGCCGGACCTGCGCCGCTGGATCGCCGCGCGGATGACCGCGGACGGAACGCCCTGCGACGAGGGCAACATCGTCATCACGGCAGGCTCGCAGCAGGCCTTGGACCTGATCGGCAAGCTGTTCCTCAGCCGGGGGTCGACGGTGATGGTCGAGCGGCCGACCTACATGGGCGCACTCGGGGCCTTCAACGCCTACGAGCCGGCCTATGCCGACCTGTCGGGCGAGGTCCCGGCGGGGGCGCGGTTGGCCTATGTGGTCCCCGACTTCGCCAACCCGTCGGGCCGCACCATGCCGCGGCGCGAGCGTGAGCGGCTGCTGGCGCGCGCGGAGGCCCATGACCTGGTGGTGGTCGAGGACGGCGCCTATCGCGACCTGCGGTTCGCGGGGACCGCCGAGCCGTCGCTGATCGCGCTGGATGTGGCCCGGTCGGGCGGGATCGAGAACGCTCGAACGCTCTATTGCGGCACCTTCTCCAAGACCCTGTCGCCGGCCCTGCGGCTGGGCTGGGTCTGCGCGCCGCGGGCGGTCATCGACAAGCTGGTGCTGCTGAAGCAGGGCTGCGACCTGCACGTCTCGACGATCAACCAGATGGTGGCCGCCCGCGTCGTCGCCGAGGGCTTCGATGGACACCTGGAGCGCCTGCGGGCGCACTACCGGGAGCGGGCCTCGGCCATGCAGACCGCGCTGGCCCGGCACATGCCGATGGGCGTGACCTGGTCCAAGCCGCAGGGCGGCATGTTCGTCTGGCTGCAGCTTCCGGAGGGACTGGACGGCGCGCAACTCCTGGAGGCGGCCCTGGCCGAAGAGCGTGTGGCCTTCGTGCCCGGCGCCCCGTTCTTCGCGGTCGGCCCCGAGGCGAACACCCTGCGGCTCAGCTACTCCCTGCCGTCCCCGGCCGACATCGACGAGGGCGTGCGGCGGCTGGGCCGGCTGGTCGAGGGGCGGCTGGCCTACGCCGGCTCCAACGCGGCGCGGGCGGCCACGGGGAGGGCATAGCCGGCGGCCTTGGCCCGCTTGCCGCCGCGCTCGATCTCCTTGAGCAGATCGTGGACATAGAGGCCGAAGTCCACCTGGATCGTGTGCCGGGCGGCCTTGTAGTAGGGCCCGAGGTGCAGCGCCTCGTCGGCCTTGGTCACCTCCGCCATCTCGGCCGGCGGCGGCGGGCGATAGCGGCCGGTCAGGTAGGCGCCCGCCAGCTTGGCCTGCTGCTCGGCGAAGTTGACCAGGGTCGGCAGCGGCTGCGCCAGGCCCATGAAGAACAGGTTCGGCACGCCGGGCTGCATCATCCGCTTGAACAGCGGGAAGCGGTTCTCGGCGTCCGGCAGCAGGGCCGGGTCCTTGAAGAAGGGGAAGCTGATCCGGTAGCCGGTGGCGTAGACGATGGCGTCCACCTCCTCGACGCTGCCGTCCTCGAACCGGACCTTCCGGCCCATCAGTTCGGCGATGTTCGGCTTGAACTTCACGTCGCCGCAGCCGGCGCGGGTCAGGAACTCGCCGGAGACGGAGGGGTGGGCTTCCAGCGGCTCGTGGTCGGGCTTGGGCAGGCCATAGTCTTCCATCCGGCCGATGGTCTTCTTGATCTTGGCGCGGGCCAGGTTGAGGCCCAGCTTGCGCGGCATCCAGTGCGGCATGGACGCCTTGTCCGCCGGACGGCCGTCCATGTACTTCGGCAGCACCCAGACCCCCCGGCGGGCGGCGACCCACAGGGTCTTGGCGATCGGGCGCTGGGAGAGCTCGGAGGCGATATCCATCGCCGAATTACCCATGCCGACGACCACGATGTTCTGGCCGCGCATGTCCACGGGATCGAACGGGTCGCGGTAGTCGTGGGCGTGGAAGGCGGGCCCGTCGAACGTGCCCGGATAGTCCGGGACCCGCGCGTCCCAGTGGTGGCCGTTGCAGACGAACAGGACGTCGTAGAGCCGCCGCTCGCCGGTCGACAGCGTCACCGCCCACAGGCCGTCGGCGGTGCGCTCGGCCAGCTCGACCCGGGTGTCGAAGGTGATCTTCGGGCGCAGGCGGAAATGGTCCACGTAGCCGCGGAAATACTGCAGCAGCTGGGCGTGGTGGGGGAAGTCGGGCCAATCGGCCGGGACCGGATAGTCCTCGAAGGCGAGCCGCCACTTCGAGGTGTCGATGTGCAGGCTCTCGTAGCAGGCCGACAGGCCGTTGGGGTTCTTGAAGTACCAGTTGCCCCCGATGTCGTCGGACATCTCGAAGCAGTCGAAGGGCACGCCCAGGTCCTGCAGCCGCTTGGCGGTGGTGAAGCCGGAACAGCCGGCCCCGATGATGCAGGCCTTGGGCAGGGCGGTCATGGAACGCTCCGTCAAATCAACGGAACGATCCTGGCCGCCCTTACCTCACGTCCGGCAACCGGCTGCGGTCAGACCAGCGCGCCGTGGCAGTGCTTGAACTTCTTGCCCGAGCCGCAGGGGCAGGGCGAGTTGCGGCCGGTCTGCTCCCAGCCGTCGGGCAGGGCGGTGACCGGCAGGGCCTGGCGCTGTTCGGCCGAGATTCCGTCGGGCACGAAGCCGCGCTCGGCTTCGTTCTCGCCGGTCAGGGGATCGAGGTGCACCTCGAAGGTCTGCTGCGACGGGGGCGGCGGGGGCTCCTCGAAGGCGAACTGCACGGTCATCAGCCAGCGGGTGACGTTCTGGCGCAGGTCGACCAGCAGCTTCTCGAAGAGCGAGAAGGCCTCGGTCTTGAATTCGTTCAGCGGGTCGCGCTGGCCGTACCCACGCAGGCCGATGACGGTGCGCAGATGGTCGATGTGCATGAGGTGCTCGCGCCACTGCAGGTCGATGGTCTGCAGCAGCCAGCTCTTCTCGAGGTTGCGCATGTAGTCCGGTCCCGTCTGCGCGGTGACCATCTGATCGCGCTCCACCGCACGGGCGTCGGCGGCCGCGCGGATGCGCTCCTCGATCTCCTCGTTGGCGATGCCATCCTCGGCCGCCCACTCGGCGATCGGAAGCTGCAGGCCGAGGTAGTGCTGGACCTGGGCATCCAGGCCCTCGACGTCCCACTGCTCGGCGTAGGCCTTGGGCGGCAGGTGGCGGTTGACCAGGTCGGCGATCGTTTCGTTGCGGAACTCCGCCAGGATCTCCTGCAGATCCGTCGCTTCCATGAACTCCTGGCGCTGCTCGAACACGGCCTTGCGCTGGTCGTTGATGACGTCGTCGTACTTCAGAAGGTTCTTGCGGATTTCGTAGTTGCGCTGCTCCACGCGCTTCTGGGCGGTGGCGATGGCGCTGTTCAGCCACTTGTGGGTGATGGCCTCGCCTTCCTGGACACCGAAGGTGCGCATGATGGTGTCGAGGCGCTCGCCGGCGAAGATGCGCAGCAGGTCGTCTTCGCACGACAGGAAGAACTTGGAGTGCCCGGGGTCGCCCTGGCGACCCGTCCGGCCGCGGAGCTGGTTGTCGATCCGCCGGCTCTCGTGCCGCTCGGTGCCCAGGACGAAGAGGCCGCCGGCGGCTAGCGCCTGCTCCTTCAGGTCCTTGATGTCGGCCTCGATCTCGGCCTTCTTGTCCAGCGCCTGCTGGGGCGTGACCTCAATGCCGGCGTCGCGCTGCTCTTCCCGCCATTTGGCGAGGCGCATGTCGACGTTGCCGCCCAGCTGGATGTCGGTGCCGCGGCCGGCCATGTTGGTGGCGATGGTCACCGCGCCCGGCACCCCGGCGTCGGCCACGATGCTGGCCTCCTGCTCGTGGAAGCGGGCGTTCAGCACGTTGTGGGGGATGCCCCGGATCGTCTTGCCGTCCATCTCGAAGGTATGGGCCTTCAGGAGTTCGGACAGCTGTTCCGAGCGCTCGATGGACACTGTGCCCACCAGGATCGGCTGCTTGCGGCGGTAGCAGTCCTCGATGAGGAGGGTCACCGCCTTGTTCTTCTCGGCGGCGGTCCGATAGACCTCGTCGTCGTCGTCGATGCGCTGGACCGGCCGATTGGTCGGGATCTCGGCGACGTCCATCTTGTAGATGTCGGCGAACTCCTGGGCCTCGGTGGCGGCCGTGCCGGTCATGCCCGAGAGCTTGGAATAGAGGCGGAAGTAGTTCTGGATGGTCACCGAGGCCAGGGTCTGGTTCTCGGGCTGGACGACGGCGCCTTCCTTGGCCTCGATGGCCTGGTGCAGGCCTTCCGACAGGCGGCGGCCGTGCATCATGCGGCCGGTGAACTCGTCGATCAGGATCACCTCGCCCGCGCGGACGATGTAATCCTTGTCGCGCACGTACATCACGTTGGCCCGCAGGGCCTGGTTGATGTGGTGCACCACCGAGATGTTCGCGGGGTCGTACAGGCCGGCCGAATCCTCGGCCAGGTGCCCGGCCGCGGCGGCCATCTCCTCGATCTTCTCCGAGCCCTCTTCGGTCAGGATCACCTGCCGCTGCTTCTCGTCGTAGTCGTAGGTGGTCTTGTCGGTGATCAGCTCCTTCACGAGCAGATCGATGGTCCGGTAGAAGTCGGAGCGGTCCTCGGTGGGGCCCGAGATGATCAGCGGCGTGCGCGCCTCGTCGATCAGGATCGAGTCCACTTCGTCGACGATCGCGAAGTTGTGGCCGCGCTGGACCATCTCGCTGACGTCGTAGACGAGGTTGTCGCGCAGGTAGTCGAAGCCGAATTCGTTGTTGGTGCCGTAGGTGATGTCCGAGCGGTAGGCGTCCTGCCGCTGGCCCTGGCTGAGGCCGTGGACGATCACGCCGACCGATAGGCCGAGGAAGCGGTAGACCTGGCCCATCCACTCGCTGTCGCGCTGGGCGAGGTAGTCGTTCACGGTGATGACGTGGACGCCCTTGCCCGAGAGGGCGTTCAGGTAGGTCGGCGCCGTGGCGACCAGGGTCTTGCCTTCGCCGGTCCGCATCTCGGCGATACCGCCGCGGTGCAGGATCATCCCGCCCACCAGCTGGACGTCGTAGTGGCGCTGGCCCAGGACCCGCCGGGCGGCTTCGCGCACGACGGCGAAGGCCTCTTCCAGCAGATCGTCGAGGCTCGCGCCCTTGGCGATGCGCTCCTTGAACTCCGCCGTCTTGGCCCGCAGCTGCTCGTCGGAGAGCGCCTGCATGGCGGGCTCCAGCGCCGTGATCTTGGCGACGCGGGCGTTCATGCCCTTGACCTTGCGGTCGTTGGAGGAGCCGAAGAACCGTTGGAAGATGCTCAAAGGGAATGTCCGTGAGGCGGCGATAAGGCCCTTCGCCCGCCTGGAAGAAGCGCTCTTTTGGGGCGTGGGTGACTTAAGGACTGCCCCCGCTCAAGTCAACGCAGCGCCCCTGTCACGAGAGGGTTCATCGCGGCGCCTGCCCCGGGTTTCGGCGGTTCGAGGCCGTTTGGCCCGGTCGATACGGACGGATCGACCGGGCCAGGCTTGGCCTGGGCTGCGCTAGCAGAAGGCGGGGGCGACCTGCTCGAGCCGGGCGCGGGCGGCCGGGCTTACCTTGCCCATGGCGCCCAGGAAGCCCTCGTTGCGCAGCGCCGAGCCCAGGAAGGTCCAGCGCTGGGCCTGGTGCTGCGCCTGGATGAACCGCGCCCGCTCGCCGTCCGACAGCGTCCGGCCGATAGCGGCCTCGAGCGAGGCGAGATCGAGTTGCGTCTGCTGGCCGAGGCCGCCGTCGAGGAAGGCGCCGATCTCCAGGAACTCCTCCACGGCCTGCTCGACCTGGTCGGGTCGGGCGCGGGCAGCGAGTTCGAAGAACACCAGGGCGTCCAGCTTGGCGTGCTGGGACTCTTCCATCCAGTGGTGCTTGAGCAGGCTCTTGAACTGCGGATCCAGGGTGTCGTCGTCGTGGACGCTGTCCAGATAGTGCCGCTGCGTCGCCCACTCGATGCCGAGCACGAAGATCGCCAGGCTGAGGGGGCTATGGGCCCGCACCGCGGCGCCGATCTGGTCGGCCGGGCCGATGAAGCCGCACTCGCCCTCGAAGCCCTCGGTGAAGGCCTGCCGGAAGCGCACGAACAGCTCGATGTGTTTGGCCTCCTCGGCGGCGAACTGCAGCAGCGCCGGCGTGCGGTGCGTGTCCTGGCCAGGGGCCGAGGGCGCTAGGTCCTCGATCACTGGCAGGATGCACCGCTCGACGAGCTCGAACATGGCCAGGTAGCCGAAGGCCCGGATGTGGTTGAGCTTGAGCCGCTCGGCCGCCGTCAGGAAGTCGAGCTCGTCCGTGCGGGCGAAGCTCTCCGGCAGGAAGGGCTTCGAGAAGTCCATGCGCTTTTCGGGGCCGATGATGTCCTCGATGCGCCAGTTGACGGCCTTGGACATCTCCATGAGCCGTTCGTAGTTGGGTTCCAGTTTCATTTGACGTTCTCCTCGCACGGCCCCGCGCCCCCCGGGCGCGGTCGCGACGGGTGAAGCGTGCCGCCGCTCAGTTGTTGGCGGTGGTTGGATCGATGATCTGCGAGATCTCGGTGATGTTGGTGACCGGGAACCCGCTCAGTTCGGCGTGGGCGTAGATCGCGTCCTCGCCATCCGCGAGGTAGATGCAAAACGTCCGATCGCCGGCGACATAGCTGTGCTGCCACTGGACGCTTCGGCCGATCTTTTCGATCGCCTGGTTCGATGCGCGAGCCGCCCCGCAAAGCTCGACGATCGACATACCGCCGACGCCGGGCATCTCTCGCTCGACCAGGTAACGTTTGAGTTGGCCCATGGCGCCGCCCCCACATCACCCTTGGAATGATTGAAGTGTCGCGCCAGCGACCCCGGCGCACAATCTAAACAATCTGGCGCTGACTAAAGGTTTTGCTTAGGAAGGGGCCATGGTCGCTCCGACATACCTGCGTTCGCTCCAGGCCCTGGAGCTCGCTGTGCGCGAGGGCTCCTTCGCGGCGGCGGCGGCGGGCCTCGGCATCACGCCTGCCGCTGTGGGCCAGCGGGTTAAGGCCCTGGAGGACTATCTGGGCGTCGAGCTGCTGCTGCGGGGCCGGTCGGGGATCCAGGCTGCGCCGGGCCTGACCGCCGCCCTTCCGCACCTCAGCCTGGCCTTCTCGGAACTGGAGGCCGCCGCGCGCGAGCTCGAACTCCAGCGCGGCCACGAGCTGCACATCGCCGCGGCGTCGGATTTCGTCGAGCTGTGGCTGGAGCCGCGCCTGGGCGCCTTCCGAGAGACGCATCCGAACATCCGCTTCTGCATCAACGGCGAGGGCGATGCGCCGCTGCGCCTGGGCCGCGTGGACTGCGAGATCAGCTTCGGCCCCGCCCGGGCCGACGCGTCGACCGACCTTTTGTTCCGCGACTACGTCCTGCCGGTGGCGTCGCCCGAGAACACGCGGCGCACGGCGCAGCAAACGGCGCGGGCCCAGCTCGAGGGGTTCCCGCTCCTGCACCTGGACTTCTACAAGGACGATCCGGCCGGGCTGTCCTGGCCGGAGTGGGTCGCGGCCAACGACGTGGACCGCAGCGCTCCGGAGCGCGGCATGCGCTTCCGTCGCATCACCGCGGCCCTGGACGCGGTCGCGGCGAACGCGGGCGTCACCCTCTGCGGGCTGGCGCTGCTCGACGCCCATCTGGCGGCCGGCCGGATCGCGTTGCCCTATCCACTGGCCATGGGGCGCTGGAGCGAGCACGGGTTCCGCGCCCGGTTCCGTGCCGACATGGAAGGCCGCCGCCACGTCCAGCGGTTCCGCGACTGGCTGTTGCAGGAAAGCCGCGCCACGGCCGCTTGGCTGCGCGAGACGGCGGGGCGCGAACCGCCGCCGAACCTGGCGGCATGAAAAAGGGCGGCTGCGAGCCGCCCTCTCCACCGCTCGGGCGAGTGTATCGAGCCCCTCTCCCGACCGGAGAGGGGCCCTAAGTCCTAGTAGACTTCGAACAGGCCGGCGCCGCCCATGCCGCCGCCGATGCACATGGACACGACCACGTGCTTGGCGCCGCGGCGCTTGCCTTCCTGCAGGATGTGGCCCGCGAGGCGCGCGCCGGTCATGCCGAAGGGGTGGCCGATGGCGATGGAACCGCCATTGACGTTGTACTTCTCGGGATCGATGCCCAGCTTGTCGCGGCTGTAGAGGCACTGGCTGGCGAAGGCTTCGTTCAGCTCCCACAGGTCGATGTCATCGACCTTCAGGCCGTGGCGTTCCAGCAGGCGCGGGATGGCGAACACCGGGCCGATGCCCATTTCGTCGGGCTCGCAGCCGGCCACGGCCCAGCCTTTGAACACGCCCAGGGGCGAAAGGCCCCGACGCTCGGCTTCCTTGCCTTCCATGATGACCACGGCGGCGGCGCCGTCCGAGAGCTGGGAGGCGTTGCCGGCGGTGATGAACTTGCCCTCGCCCATAACCGGCTGCAGCTTCTGCAGGCCTTCGAGCGTGGTGTCGGGGCGGTTGCACTCGTCGCGGTCCACGACGTAGTCGACGATGGACTCTTCCTTCGTGGCCTTGTCGACCGTCTTCATCTTGGTCTTCATCGGGACGATCTCGTCCGCGAACTTGTTCGCCTGCTGGGCGGCGGCCATGCGGCGCTGGCTCTCCAGCGAATACTCGTCCTGATATTCGCGGCTGACGTTGTAACGCTGGGCCACGATGTCGGCGGTGTCGATCATCGCCATGAAGATCGCCGGGTGCATCTTGGTCAGCTCGGGATCGAAGTTGTTCGGGCCCGTGCCCATGTTCGGCATCGAGATCGACTCCACGCCGCCGGCCACGACCACCGGGGCGCCGTCGTTGCGGACGTGGTTCGCCGCCATGGCGATGGTCTGCAGGCCCGACGAGCAGAAGCGGTTCACGGTCACGCCCGAGGCGGTCACCGGCAGGCCGGCCAGCAGGCCCGCCTGGCGCGCGAGGTTGCCGCCGCCGTGGGCGACGTTGCCCAGGAACACGTCCTCGATGTCGCCGCCGTCCACGCCCGCCTTGGCCACCGCATGCTTCACCGCGTGGGCGGCGATGGAGACGGTGGGCGTCATGTTGAAACCGCCGCGGCCGGACTTGGCCAGGCCGGTACGGGCATAGGAAACGACGACGGCTTCACGCATTTGGAATAGTCCTCCCAACGAAATGGATTTTTGAGCCCTCGGTCGGGGCCCGGAAAACTCGCCGGCACCTTTGCATCCCGGCGGGAAAATGGCCAGCCGGGCGAAGCGAATTCTGGTTCCGGTTTGCGGCGCCCGCGGGCGCGGGCTCGCGCCGGATGCGAAAGGGCTTCCCCTTTCCAGGGTCGCGCACTAGGGGGACGGGCGGCGTCCGCCGACGCCGCGCCTCCGCCCCTCCGCAGGGATGACCCGATGGCCTCCGGTCCCTTCCGCATCGCGATGATCGCCGCCCTGGCGCTGGCCGCGTCCGCCTGCGACCGCGGCGGCGAAAGCTCGAGCCCGCCGGAGCGTGGGGACAAGGCCGTGGCCCGCGTCGACGGCAAGACGGTGTGGGCCTCGGACGTGAAGCGCGAGGCCATCGCCCAGGGCCTGATCGGCGAGGGCGAGCCGCTGGACACCTCGTCGGACCTGTTCCGCCAGATGATGGACCAGGTGATCGACCAGAAGCTGCTGGCCGCCGAGGCCCAGCGGCGCAAGCTCGACAAGGACCCTCTGGCCCAGCGCCGGCTGACCGCCGCCCAGGACCGCGTGATGGGCGACATGCTGGTGGAGACGACGGTCGCCGACGCCGTGACCGAGGACAACATCCGCGGCCTCTACGAGGAACAGCAGAAGCTGGCGCGCCGCTCGGAAGAGATCCGCGCCCGCCAGATCGTGCTGGCCACGGCGGCCGAGGTGGACCAGGTGAAGAAGCTGCTGGCCGCCGGCGCCAACTTCGAGGCCCTGGCCATGGAGCGCTCGCGCGACGCCGCCACCCGCTTCAACGGCGGCGACCTGGGCTATTTCACCACCGACGTCATGCCCGAGGCCTACGAGGCGGCGCTGAAGGGCGCCAAGCCCGGCCAGCTTATCGGCCCGGTGCCGACGCAGGGCGGGTTCGCGCTGGTCAAGGTCGAGGACGTGCGGCAGGAGCAGCCGATCCCCCTGGACGCCGCTCGCCCTCAGATCGTCCGTTTCCTCACCTACGACCGCATCCGCGACCTGCTGGAAAAGCTGCGGGCCAAGGCCAAGGTCGAGACCCTGATCAAGCCCGAGGCCGGGACCCCCAAGCCTGTTCCGCCGGCCGACGCCCCCAAGGCCGCGGCGCCCCCGGCGCCCGCGGCCCCGACCCAGAAGGGAGCCGCTCCATGAGCCGCAAGCCCAGCACGCCCGCGGCGAAGGCCGCCGCGCCCAAGCCCGCCGGCAAGGCTTCCAAGCCGGTGGAGGCGGTCGGCGAGGCGCTCGAACGCGCGCTCGATCCCCTGACCACGGCTCTGAAGCGCGCCGGGTTGAAGCGGGCCGACAAGGCGGCCCGCGCCTTCGACGACCGGACGGCCCAGCCTGCGGCGGCGGGCGCGGGCAAGGTGGACAAGTCCGCCATGCCGGTGTCTCCGCTCGCCGTGCCGTTTCCCCGGATGCAGCCCATCCGCGGCCTGACCATGGCGACGGGCCGCGCCGGCTTCTACAAGCACGAGCGGGACGACCTGCTGGTCATGAGCTTTCCCGAGGGTGCGAGCTGCGCCGGCGTCTTCACGCGTCATGGGGTGGGCTCGGCGCCCGTCGACTGGTGCAAGCGCCACCTGGAGGCCACCAAGGGCGAGGGCGTGAAGGCGCTGGTGGTCAACGCCGGCTGCGCCAACTCCTTCACCGGCCGGCCCGGGGCCGATGCGGTTCGCCGCGTCGCCTCGGCCGTGGGCAAGCGCTTCGACTGCCGCCAGCGCGACGTCATGGTCGCCTCCACGGGGGTGATCGGCGTGCTGCTGGACGACACCAAGATCGTGAACCGCCTGGCCGACGTGGAGCACAAGCTCAGTCCCGACGGCTGGGGCGCGGCCGCGCGGGCGATCATGACAACCGACACCTTCCCCAAAGGCGCCTACGCGGAGGCCGAGATCGACGGTGTGAAGGTGCGGATCGGGGGGATCTGCAAGGGCTCGGGCATGATCGCGCCGGACATGGCGACGATGCTGGCGTTCGTGGTGACGGATGCGGCGATCTCGCCCGGGGCGTTGCAGAACCTCTGCAATCTCTACACCCGCAACACCTTCAACGCCGTGACGGTGGACGGCGACCGGTCCACCAACGACACCCTACTGCTGTTCGCCACGGGGCAGTCGGGAGCGCCGAAGATCAGCCGTGCTGGCGACCGGCGCCTGGCCGATTTCCGTGACAAGCTGGAGCAGGTGCTCATGAACCTCGCCCACCAGCTGGTCCGCGACGGGGAGGGGGCGACCAAGTTCATCAAGATCACGGTGACGGGCGCGGAAAGCGCCGCCTCGGCGCGCAAGATCGCCAAGTCGGTGGCCGATAGCCCCCTGGTGAAGACCGCCTTCGCCGGCGAGGACGCCAACTGGGGCCGCATCGTCATGGCGGTGGGCAAGGCGGACGAGCCGGTCGACCGGGACTCCATGAGCGTGAAGTTCGGGCCTCATTGGGCGGCCCAGGACGGCCTCATCGCCGGCAGCTACGACGAGGCCAAGATGAGCGCCTACATGAAGAAGCAGGAGTTGGAGGTCAGCGTCGACGTGGGCGTGGGCCGGGCTGCGGCCACCGTGTGGACCTGCGATCTGACCAAGCGCTACGTCGAGATCAACGGCGACTACCGTAGCTAGCGGCGCAGGCGGCCCAGCAGCGCGCGCAGCGGCGCCGTCGCGCGCCAGATCGTCGAGTTCTCGATGGCGTCGGCCCGCGCCAGGGCCGCCCGAGCCTGGGCCTGCAGGACCGCGGCGTCCCCGCCGGTCTCGGTGTCGTCGGGCAGGGCGAAACGAGCCGCGCTGGCCATGAAGGCTTCGCGCCGCGCGGCCGGCGGCATCGCCTCGGGCAACCGTCGCAGGGCGACCAGGAACTCGTCGGCCCCTTGCTCGGTGTGGGCCAGTTCGAAGGGCAGAAGGTCCAGGCGGCTGGCGAGGTCCAGGGCGTCCACGAGGCTGTGGGGCGTGAACACCCAGCAGTGCGCGTCCAGGTACTCGGCGCCCGTCCGGCGGGCGAGGTCGAGACCCTGCCAGGCGCGCTCGGTCAGGGCGGCCTCGTCCAGCGGCGGGGCCTTCAGGTCGCGGGTGTCGTAGACGTGGTTGAACACCTGCCGCGCATCCGGCCGGCGCAGGCGGCGGAGATGGGCGTCGACGAACTCGCCGGCCGTGCTCACCGGCCGTCGGGCGTCGAAGGTGTAGCGCTTGTCCGGCACGAAGAAGACCGCCAGCCCGCCGTCGGCCAGGACGCTGGCGATCTCGCCCAGCCAGCCAAAGACGTCGGGGATGTGCTCGATCACATGGCTGGCCAGGACGTAGTCGTAGGCCCGGGCGCCGCCGACGCAGTCCAGCAGGCTCTGCTCGCCCCAAACGTGGTCGATCTCGGGGATCCGGGCCCGGTCCACATCGTGGCCGTCGTAGGCCGCCACCAGGGCTTCGCGGCTGGCGCGGTCGACGTATTCCACCGGCCCTATGGCGCGGGCCACCATGGGCCGGTCGAGGGGGCCGATCTCCAGTCCGCGCTGGCGGGCCGGGTCGATCAGGGCGGCGAGAGCCTCAGCGCGGTCCATCGGCAGCCTTCCACGGCGCCACGCGGCCGGGCGGCTCGCCCAGGCGGTAGTTGGTGTAGCGGCGGTCGAACACCGGCCCGTAGAAGGGGTCGGCGTCCAGCACCGGACCCCAGCGGTCGCGCATTACGCGCACCTCGCGCTGGAAGCGGGCGGCGGCCTCGGGGGCGAGGTCCGAGCCGCGGCTGGCGCTTTCGTGGTGGTAGAGCTCGGCGTGGGGTGTCCAGACGATGTCGTAGCCGGCCTCGCGCACCTTGAGGCACAGGTCCACGTCGTTGAACGCCACCGCCAAGTGCTCGGCGTCCATGCCCCCAACCTGGTCGTAGACGGCCTTGCGGATCGCCAGGCAGGCCGCGGTCACCGCCGAGACGTTGCGGGCGAGGGCCAGGTGCCCCTGGTAGCCGGCATGGTTGGCGCCGGCCCCGGCGTAGAGGTGTCCCGCCACCCGGTCGGCCACGTCGCCCACGCCCAGGACGACGCCGGCGTGCTGCAGGGTGTCGTCGGGGTAGTAGAGTTTGGCGCCCACGGCCCCGACATTGGGCCGGACCGCCTGGGCGACCATCTCGTCCAACCAGTCGGGCCGGATCATCGAGATGTCGTTGTTGAGCAGCACCAGCACCTGACCGCGGGCCTGGGCGGCGGCGAGATTGTTCAGGGCCGCGAAGTTGAAGGGGCCGGGCGCGCCCAGGATGCGGACCCGGGGGTCGGCCTTCAGGAACTGGAACAGGGCGAGAGTCGCCGGCTCGACGCTGCCGTTGTCGACGATCAGCAACTCGATGGGGCCGTAAGCCGTCTCCGCCAGCACGCCTTCGGCGCAGCGGGCCACCAGGTCGGCGCGGTCGCGGGTGGGCACGATGAGGCTGACCAGCGGCCTCGCCTCGGGGACGGGGCGGCGGACCCTCAGCCACCGGGCCGCGACGTCCATCTGCTCGACAGCCCCGGCCTGGGCGGTGCGCTCAAGGTGTTCGCCCACGGCCCGCGCGGCGGCGGCGGCGCATTCGGCGGCCCGGGCGCGGGAGAACGAACCCGGCCGCCGGTGTTGGCGCCAGTGATAGAGCACCCAGGGAATGTGGCGGATGCGCGCCGGCGTCGCCCGCTCGGCGGCCCGAAGGACCAGGTCGTGGTCCTGGGCGCCGTCGAATCCGCCGCGCAGGCCGCCGAGGGCGGTCAGCAGGCTGCGCCGGATGACGGTGAGGTGGTTGACCGCGTTCACGCCCAGCATCAGCTCGGCGTTCCAGTCGGTCTTGTGGTGCGGCTGGGAGCGGCGGCCCTTGTCGTCGACCTTGTCCTCGTCCGAATAGAGGAGGTCGGCGTTGGGATGCCGCTCCAGTTCGGCGGCCACCTCGTAGAGCGCCCGCTCGGCCAGCAGGTCGTCGTGGTCCAGAAAGGCGACGAACGCGCCGGTCGCTAGTTCCAGCGCCGAATTGGTGGCCGCGGCGATGCCGCCGTTGGCCTCGCGCCGGACAATCCGGATGCGAGCGTCCGTGGCGGCCAGTTCGGTGAGCGCCTTCCACGTGGCCTCGCCGGGCGAGCCGTCGTCGACGATGCAGAGCTCCCAGTGCGGATAGAGCTGGGCGCGGACCGAGGAGACCGCCTCATGCAGCAGGTAGGGATCGGACCGGTAGGCGGCCATGACCACCGAGA
>NZ_LSJI01000208.1 GCF_001557235.1 Phenylobacterium sp. CCH9-H3
TGCCGCTCTGGCAGGACAAGCTGTTCATCTTCCTGATGAAGAACGCCGCCAACCCGACGGACTTCTACAAGATCCCGCCGGGCCGCGTGGTCGAAATGGGGACCCAGGTCACCGTCTAGATGATCACCGCCCTGCACTTCATCGCCGACGGCCTGTGGATCGTCGCCATGGCCCTGATCGCCTCCACCAGCCGCGGCGCGCTGAAGCGCGTGCCGGCCGGCGCGAGGATGCCGATGCAGTGGGGCAAGGACGGCCGGCCCACCTGGCGGCTGGCCCGCAACGTGGCCCTCGGCGTGATGTTCGGCACGCCCCTGGTGCTCGGCCTGGCGCTGTCGGCCATGTCGCGGCTGGCGGTGCACGACCTGCAGTCGGCCGTGATCCTCTTCCTCTCGCGGGCCCTGCTGGCGGGGCTGTTCGCCGTCGTGTGCCTGACATGGCTGCGAGGCAGTCTGCGCACGCTGGAGGACGAGGGCGTGGTTTCGCCTTGAACCCTCGGGCCGCCTGCCCTTAAAGGCGCGACGTCTCCGCTTCTCTCCGAAGGCTTCCAACTCCATGGCCGACATCAAGAAGGTCGTCCTCGCCTATTCCGGCGGGCTCGACAGCTCCACCATCGTCAAGTGGCTGCAGACCGAGCTGGGCGCCGAGGTGGCGACCTTCACGGCCGACCTGGGCCAGGGCGAGGAGGTGGAGCCGGCGCGTCACAAGGCCATCACCCTGGGCGTGAAGCCGGAGTACGCCTTCGTCGAGGACGTGCGGGAGGAGTTCGTCCGCGACTACGTCTTCCCCATGTTCCGCGCGAACACGGTCTATGAAGGCCAGTACCTCCTGGGCACCTCGATCGCGCGGCCGCTGATCGCCAAGAAGCAGATCGAGATCGCCCGGAAGATCGGCGCCGACGCCGTGGCTCACGGCGCGACCGGCAAGGGCAACGACCAGGTCCGCTTCGAGATCGCCTACTACGCCCTGGAGCCCGACATCCACGTGGTGGCGCCCTGGCGCGAGTGGGACTTCAAGAGCCGCGAGGCCCTGCTGGACTTCGCCGAGAAGCACCAGATCCCGATCACCAAGGACAAGCGCGGCGAGGCGCCGTTCAGCGTCGACGCCAACCTGCTGCACTCCTCGTCCGAGGGGAAGGTGCTGGAGGATCCGGCGGTCGAGGCGCCCGAGTTCGTCCACCAGCGCACGATCAGCCCCGAGGACGCGCCGGACAAGCCGACCGTCTTCACCATGGATTTCGAGAACGGCGACCCCGTGGCCATCGACGGCGAGAAGCTGTCGCCGGCCGCCCTGCTGACCCGGCTGAACCAGCTGGGCCACGACAACGGCGTGGGCCGCCTCGACCTGGTGGAGAACCGCTACGTCGGCATGAAGTCGCGCGGCGTCTACGAGACCCCCGGCGGCACGATCCTGCTGCACGCCCACCGCGGCATGGAGTCCATCACCCTCGACCGCGGCGCCATGCACCTGAAGGACGAGCTGATGCCGAAGTACGCATCGCTCATCTACAACGGCTTCTGGTTCGCCCCCGAGCGGGAGATGCTGCAGGCGGCCATCGACCTTTCCCAAAAGAACGTCACCGGCCAGGTCCGGGTGAAGCTCTACAAGGGCGGCGTGACCGTGATCGGCCGCACCAGCCCCTACTCGCTGTACGACCAGGAGCTGGTCACGTTCGAAGAAGGCAAGATCGCCTACGATCACCGGGACGCGGCGGGCTTCATCAAACTCAACGCCCTGCGCCTGCGGGTGGCGGCCAAGCGCGACAAGCGGGGCGGCTAACCCTCCAGCCGGTTGTACGGATACTGGTCGCGGATCTCGGCCTGGAAGAAGCGGCCCTTCGAGTCCGCGTCCAGGAACGAGCGATGCACCTCGCCCGGCACGCCAACATAGATGTAGCGCTCGCCGCTGGTGAAGCGGACGAGCAGCTTCTCGTGGTCCTGGTCGTAGTCGATGGCCTGGATGGCCGTGGATTCGACGTCCATCGGCGGTCTCCCAAGGGCTGTACGCCCCTAGAACGCACGGCGCGATCCAATCGGTTCCCCCCGAACGCATAAGGCGCCACTGTCGCGCCAACGGCGGCGCTTGTTCGCCTCAGGGTTCGGGAGGCCTCATGCAAAGCCACGCCTACGTCGCCATCGTCAGCCTTCTGGCGTTGCTGGTCTACTTCTGGATGGGACTCCAGGTGGGCAAGGCCCGCGGCAAGTGCGGGATCCAGGCGCCGACGATGACGGGCGACCCGGTGCTGGAGCGCACCATCCGCGCGCACTACAACACCCTCGAGTGGCTGCCGCTGTTCCTCGTGCCGCTCTGGCTGTTCGCGATCTACTGGAGCGACCTCTGGGCGGCGCTGATCGGCCTGGTCTGGATCGTGGGCCGGATCGTCTATCAGATCGGCTATGTGGCCGACCCCAAGAAGCGCGAGGCCGGCTTCCTGATCCAGGCCCTGGCGGTGGCCGTATTGCTCTTCGGGGCCCTCGGCCGCCTCGTCTATGTGCTGGCTGTGACGGGCTGATTGATACGCCGCAACCACAATTGCGGCGAAGTGTTGTGAAACATAAGTCTTCCCGATTGGGGGACGTTTGAGTTCGAGATCCGACAATGTCTAGGAAATCAGCCGCTTTCGCCATCGCCCTGGCCTTATCGGCCGGGCTCGCGGCCTGCGCGACGCCGACGCCGTACCAGCCCAACATCAAGGGACAGTCCACCGCCGGGGGCTATTCCGAGATCCGGCTGGAGCCCAACCGCTATCGCGTGAACTTCATGGGCAACTCTCTGACCAGCCGCGAGACGGTGGAGGGCTATCTGCTCTTCCGCGCCGCCGAGCTGACGGTCGAGAGCGGTTACGACTGGTTCGCCATCGTCGACCGGGACACCGACAAGAAAACCCGGACCTACGTCGAGCCCGACCCCTTCTACCGGCCCTGGTACGGATCCTACGGCTTCTGGCGGCCGTCGTGGCGCTACTATGGCGCGGGCTATGGCTGGCGCGGCTGGGACCCGTTCTGGGGTGATCCCTTCTGGGCCGATCGCGTCGATGTCCGCACCGTGGAGCGGTTCGAGGCCTCGGCCGAGATCGTCATGCAGAAGGGGCCCAAGCCCGCCGACGACGTCAGGGCCTTCGACGCCCGTGCCGTCATCGAGAACCTGAAACCGCGGGTGCAGTACCCCGAACCCCGGCGCTGAAACCGACGCCTTCCCCCCGCCGCCGGGCGACGGAGGGAGGGCGCGACGTCGACCTGCCCACGCGGTGCCTCCAAGCCCGCCCGTCCAACGAATAATAGGAATACCCCGCGATTCCGCCGGCTTGCCGTTTGCAAGCGGCGCGGTTTCGGATTTTCGGGTATCTTGTTAAGGTTGGGGTGGAGGGTGGAAGTGATGCGTAGGGCGTTGTCGTCGCCCCCGGCCGGTCATGGGCCGAAGCGCCGCTGGAAAGCGATCTTCGCGGCGGTCGTGATCAACGTCGTGGCCGCCAACGGCGCCTGGGCGGCGCAACGCGTGGCGCTGATCGTCGGCGTCTCCAAATACGACAAGGTCCCGAGCCTAGCGAACCCCGCCAAGGACGCCCGGCTGGTGCAGACCACCCTGCAGAAGCTGGGCTTCCAGGTGAAGGTGCTGACGGACCCCAACCGCAACCAGCTGATCGAGGGCCTGGGCCAGTTCGAGGAGGACGCCAAGGGGTCGGAAGCGGCGGTGATCTACTACGCCGGCCACGGGGCGATGATCGACGGCGTCAACTACCTGCTGCCCAAGGACGCGCTGAGCACCAACAAGTCCGCCCTGACCGGCACCTCGGTCGAGTCCGCCCGCCTGGGCCAAGCCATGATGGGCGCCAAGGCCGTGCGCCTGATCATCCTGGACGCCTGCCGCAACAACCCCACCGCCACCCGCAGCATCGGCGGCAACAGCCGGGGCCTCGCCCGCGAGACCGGCCCCACCAGCGTCGCCGTCGTCACCCTGATGGCCGCCGGCCCCGGCCAGGTGGCCCAGGACGGCGCCGGCGGGGCGGCCAACAGCCCCTTCGCCATCGCCCTGACCCAGGGCCTCACCCGGCCCGGCATCACCGTGGGCGAGCTGCCCAGCTATGTCCAGGCCGAGGTCGAGCGGATGACCGAGGGCGAGCAGACGCCCGACCTACAGGGCATCTGGCCCAACGTGCACTGGAGCTTCGACCCCAACGGTCCGGCCAGGTCCGCGGCGGCCTCCGCCGCCGATCTCACCAAGATAAAGTGGGAGAAGGACCAGGTCTTCTGGAACACGGTCAAGGACTCGGACGATCCGGCCGACTTCAAGGCCTATATGGAGGCGCAGGATCGCGGCGAGATCACCGGCTCCTTCCGTAAGCTGGCCGCCAACCGCATCCGGGCGCTCGAGAAGCTGCCCGCCGGCTCGTTCCAGGTGGCGTCGCGCTCGGCCCAGCCGGGACAGGACCTGGTGATCAGCGCCCGCGAGGCCTTCGCCCGCGGGGACTACGCCGCCGCCGCCCGCGACTGGAACGCGGCCGCCAAGGCCGGCAACGGCGCGGCCATGTACAACCTCGGCGTCATGTCTCTGACGGGCAAGGGCGCGCCCAAGGACGCCGCCGCCGCGGCGCGCTGGTTCAAGGCCTCGGCCGACGCCGGCCACTCCGGCGGGATGGTCAACTGGGCCCTGTGCCGCCTGAACGGCTTCGGCACAGCCAAGGACGAACGCGACGGGTTCGGCTGGCTGCAGAAGGCGTCGGATAAGGGTTCGGCCACCGCCATGGGCATGCTGGCGGAAGCCTACTTGCGCGGCCGCGGGGTGGCCCCGGATCCGCGTCAGGCCGCGTCCTGGCTGCAAAAGGCGGTGGACGCCGGCGACGGCCCCTCGATCGCCCAGCTCGGCGACCTGTATGAGCGCGGCCAGGGCGTCCCACGCGATCCGCGCCGGGCGTTCACCCTCTACGAGCGGGCGGCCGTGGCCGGGGACACCGACGCCATGGTGCGCCTCGGCTACGCCTACGAGGACGGCGAGGCGGTCCGCAAGGACGAAGTGCAGGCCGCCACCTGGTACCAACGCGCCGCGGAGGCCGGCAACAGCGAGGGCATGTCCAGCTTGGCCGTCATGCTCGAAACCGGTAGCGGGTTACCTCAGGACTATGCGCGCGCCGCAGAATACTATCGGTTGGCCGCAAACGCCGGTGACGCGCGCGGCTATCTCGGCCTAGGCAGCATGACCGCGCGCGGCGCGGGCGTGCGGGCCAATCCGGCCGAGGCGGTGCGGCTATTCCAGGCCGCGGCCGACCGGGGCAGCGCGCTCGCCATGCGCAACCTCGGGATCATGTACGAGACCGGCCAGGGCGTGCGCGCCGACCGGAAGAAGGCGATCGAGTACTACCGCAAGGCTCTCGCGGCCGGCGACCAGGACGCGCGTGGCGAACTGGAGCGGCTGGGAGTCAGCAGCTAGGGACGACGGGGGACGACGATGGAAACGCTTCGCAACGCACGCCGCCTGCGGATGGCGGTCAGCGCGGTGGCGCTGCTCAGCCTGACGGTGCAGCCGGTCATGGCCCAGGGCAAGGGCGGCAAGGACGCAGTCCTCAACGCCTGCGCGGCGGAGCGCGCGCCGCTGCAGAAGCTCGACAAGGAGTACGACGACCTCAAGAAGTCGAAGATGAGCGCCGCCATCGGCGAGGGGCTGAAGACCGGCGCCATGGTGCTCGCCAAGGGCGTGACCAGCGGCGGGTTCGGGCGCGGCGGCGGCGGCTTCGGCGGCGGCCTGGGCGGCATGGGCAGCCTGATGGGCGCCGTGGGCGGCATGGCCATGCAGAGCGCCGCCCAGCAGCAGGCCGGCGGCGGCCAGGCCGCCTCCACCGGGGCGTCGCTGATGTTCGGCCAGGACATGCTGACGGGGGCGATGGGCCTGAACGTGCCGGGCGTGAGCGGCTACGGCGGCTTCGGACTGCGGGTC
>NZ_LSJI01000209.1 GCF_001557235.1 Phenylobacterium sp. CCH9-H3
CTGGTGTTCGGGCGGCCCAATGGAGTCTTCCCCGCCAGTGCTATTAAGAGGGTTACGCGCCAGGTCGGCCGAACCCCTCAGCCCGCGCTGGATCGCTTAAACCCGATGTCACGTTCGCTTTCGACCTAGGACATCCGCCCGGGCGACAAGGCTCCTGTTCGCTGACATCCCGTCGGCCAGTCCAAGGAGCCTCCCATGCAACGCCTTCTCGCCGCAGCCGCCGCGACGACGGTCCTGGCGATCGCCACGGCCGCCTCAGCGCAGCCTTACAGGGACCATCCTGGCGCGCCTTACGCACCGTCGGCCAGCGGCTGGCGCACGAACCCCTACGGCGCCGCCGGGACACCCTACCGCGACGACCGCGCCTACTACGGCGGCGCTCGCTACGATTACGGCGCCCGCCACAGCTACGATTCTGCGATTGGCCCCACCCGTCCATACGGCGCCTATGGATACGCGCCCAATCGTACCTATGGCGGCTGGGGTGCGCGCTTCACCCTTCCGTTCCGATCACACGCCCCGTCTCACCGGTGACCTCCTTCGCCCCGCGGGCGGGGCGCAGGTCCCGGTCCGGGCTCAGCGGCAAGCGTAGCTCCGCCCTGAGCCCGGGCTGATTGTCCGCCAGCACGAGCTGGCCACGATGGACCCGCGCGACGGTCGCCACGAGGGATAGTCCAAGGCCGCTGCCGGGCGTGGAGCGGCTCTCGTCCAGCCGGCTGAAGCGCTGGACGGCCCGTTCCCGCGCATCCGGTGCGATCCCCGGCCCTCTGTCGCCAATGGTGAGGTTGCTGGCCGCACCGTCGATTCCTGTGGCGACGACGATCTGCCCCCCAAGGCGCCCCCTGCTTAGCGGCGTTCTCGATCAGGTCGCCTGAGCTGCTCGCAGCGACGCCGGACTTGGCTCTGACCCAAAGGTACAGTCTCTCGCTGCGGCTTGAGCGGCCCCGATCCTTGCGGCCATGAAGGCCGCTTATCGCTTCGCCGGATTGGCCTCCACCACCACCCGGCACGGCTGCGTCCGGCCTGCCCGCGCGGCCGATCGGGCGCAGGCGTCCAGCGCGTCATGATTGCCTCGCCAGAGCCGCGACGCCGCAACCAGGGCGCCCCACGCGCCCGGGTTTGCCGTCTCCATCAGGCGCGCGCCGGCCTCCCAGCGGTCCAGGTGGAGCGTGGCGGCCGCCATGCGCTCGGGGACCCGCCAGCTCGCCGGCAGCGCCCGCGCGATCGGACCCGACAACAACACCCACAGCACCGCGCCCGCGACCAGGCCGCCCACGGCCGCGTAGACGAGAGCCTTGCCCTGCTGCTCACGGGTGCGCAGCTCGCCGGCGAACCGGCGGATGTCGCTGGAGGCCCGCCCCACGGTCGCGAAGACCTCTTGCACGTCCTGCTGGACGCTGCGCCGGGCCGCCTCCGCCGCCCGATCCACCGCCCACCGATGTTGATCCGGGGTCACCTTCAGAGCGGGGTGACTCTCGATCGCCTCCAGCCGCTGCACGATCTGCCCCAGGGTCGGACTGTAGTCCGGCGCCTTCACGCTGCGCAGGACCGGCCCGAGAGCCTCCAGGGCGGCGCGCACATGTGCCACCTCCGCCCGCAATTGCTCGAACGCCACGGCCGCCGCATCCTGGGCCTCCTCGCCATCGGCGTCGTCCTCGTCGGCCATCCGCCGTCCCTACCTCGAAAGCCCCTGCGAGCGGCCCGGGCTGATCGTCCGCGTCAGCTCTTTGGTCAGGTCCTGGCTGACATTGCGCTGCGCCTGTAGCCCCAGCTCCTTGCGCCGGACGCCGAGCGCCGCGGCGAGGTCGGCGTCTCGGCCGAGGCCCTGCGCCATCGTCTTCATGCGGCCTTCGACGGCCTGGCGCGCCTCCCGGTGCTCCCAACCCTTCAGCTCGGCGTGCCGGCCGCTGAGCGCCGTCCAGTCGGCCACGAAGCGGTCGGCGCGCAGCTGTGGATCCACACGGATCCTGGCCTCCTGCGCCATCGCCTTGAGCGTGGCCTCCAAGCCGTCCGGCTGGCCGATGCGGCCCGCGAGCCCCGGACGCCGCTCCAGGGCGCTCCTGAGGTCCTTGGCGGCCGCGGCGTCGATCTTCGACAGCGAGGCTTCGGCCCGCCCCATGGCGAGGTCCTGGTGCGGCAGCACCGGCAACGAGCGGGCCCTCATCCGCTCCACGTCGGCGAAGGCGCGCGAGTAGTCCTCGACGCCGCGGACCAGCTCGCGACGCTGCAGGCCGTCTGCAGGCGGCGTTTGCCGCCGTGCCTCGGCCTGCAGCGCCCGTTGCGGCGACGGCCGCGGCGTGAAGTTCGCGAACGTCCCCCGCGCCGGCCGCCCCGGCGAGGCTGGGCCGGCGCGCTCCACCTCGATCTCGGAGC
>NZ_LSJI01000021.1 GCF_001557235.1 Phenylobacterium sp. CCH9-H3
CCGAGGCCGAGCGCAGAGCGGCCTAACCCCGTCCACTTTTTCGGGGGAGGATCAGACTGATGAAGCTCAGCACGAGCCAGATCCCGAACCCAGCGAAGGTCATGCCCACGAAGTACATCGTGAGCCAGTGAAGCGGCCCCGACTTCGGCCACGCCAGCTCTCGCTCCCAGATGGTCCGCCCCGTCATTCACATCAATCTAGCTTGGCCAGAAGCGTGGCTTCAATCGCCGCCGCTCCATGGCGCGAAGGCACGCGTCCGCCAGGACGCACCCCACCCTGAAGGCCACGGTCAGCCCCGGCCAGCCTCCGAAGCTTGGTCAAGGATTGGGCCCCGCCCCAACCGCCCAACCGCCGCTACTCAGCCACCACCACCGCGTCGGGCAGAAACCGAACCTCGGCCTGCGTCCAGCAGTCACCCCACTCCGTCCCCAGCACATTCCCGCACACGCAGGAGAAGTTCGGGCCATCCGCGCCATCAGGGCCGCAGCAACCATTCCGCACCCCACTCGGCGCCACCGCATCCCGCAACAGATCTTCGGGATTCAGCGCCCAGGCGCCGGCCGGCGAATAAACATGCACCCCCACGACGCCGCCAGCGTCTGTAAGCGGCACGACGTCTTCATCCGTCAGCCTCACCATCACGCCAGGGGGGAGAGCCGGCATCGTGTCGGCGACCGAGTTGTCGTATTCGCCAAGCTCGCCGACCCGACAGGTCCGCGTCAGGCTTCGCCCACAAGCTGCACACTTCAGATGCGCCATGGCCGCCCACTACCACCAAAGCACACCGGGCGCAGGCCGCACGTCAGTTTGGCTTTCGTCTCGACGGCAACCGGCTGCGCCAAAGCGGAGTTTGTTCAAGAAGGGCTAGCACCGATGCGCCAAGAAAGGCGAAGCCCGCAGCGGACCCGAGTTCGCCGCCGTCCGGCAAACGAACCGTATCAAGAACTACGAACAGGATCAGGCACATCAGCGCCAAGAACGCGGAGACAAAGGTCCTGAGAGCAAGCGCGACGCGCTGTTCATCAGCAAGTTTGAGCCGAACCTTCGCCATCAGCGAAGCTCATCATCGTGGAGCGATGAGCACAAGAGCGACCGGTCCGAAGTCCGCGGACGGCTTGCAGCGCGAAGCCCGCTCTAAGCCTCGGCGCCGGCGACTACCATCCCTCGCGGCCTTCGCGGCGGGGCGTGGGTCAGACGTCCGCCAGGACGCACCCCACCCTGAAGGCCACGGTCAGCCCCGGCCGGCCTCTGGAGCTTGGTCAAGGATTGGGCCCCCGGCCCAACCGCCCCGCGGCGGCGCCAACGCCGTCCTTGAGGAAGCGGAGGAGGCTGGCATGCTGCGGCCGGGCCGCTCAGCGGCCTCCCGCCTGGGCAGCCTACGTGGGAGGGCCTTCCAGGAAGCGGTCGTAGGCCCAGCATTGAATCTGCCGCCACATCGCAAGCAAGAGCCCGCAGACCACACTCGCCACCAGCGTTAAACCCATGCAGAGCGCAACGCCGAGGAGCGGCTTTCGCGCCTGGAGCGACATCATAAACACCTGGACGGTGAGCGGAACGCCAACGGCGAAGGCCGCAGCGGTTGCGCCCTGGACAAAGCCCGTGATCGGGCTGTCAGGCTTCGAGATCAACTTGCCGCCCCGCATCGCCCGCCTCTCCGTCCTCGGGATGGAACGTAGCGGTCTTCCTGGTATCGGCAACTCGACGCGCTGCGCCGAGCGGAATGCCGACAAAGGTGGAAAGTGGGTCGCGAACAGCTAAGCTCCCCCCATGAGGGTGGGGCGCTTGGCAAAACTGGCGGCCGCGGCGCTCGGCGCTGGGGTTGTGCTGCTGACCTTGGGGGTCGCGTTTCGCCTGTGGGACAACAGTCGCGTGCGGGTCCATAGCGCCGAACAAGCTGCCGTCATGGCGAAAGCCGAAGCTGGGCCGCGCGTCGCGAGCCTCCCGATGCGGATAGAGAGTGCGCAAGATTTCTGGATAGTCCGCTTCGGCCCAGACGAGCGGGGCGGGATGCACAGCTATCTGGTCACCATTTGGGACAAACGGGCGGGCTCGGTCGTGGAACAGAGTGTCACGGTGGACTTGGACCTGAACTAGCAGGCCGATCTTTGCGCGCGATGGCCTGGCGTTTGCGGAGATAAGCGGCAGAGCGCCACCTCCCCCCCACCCCCCATTGAC
>NZ_LSJI01000210.1 GCF_001557235.1 Phenylobacterium sp. CCH9-H3
GGTGGGCGGGAACGGCGCGGGGTCAGCGCGCCAGTCGTCATCCGCGTCATCCGCGTCATCGGAGGCGAACCGCATCCGCGCATCGGCGGACGCACGCGGTGTCCCGTCAGCGTAGGTTTGGAAGCCCAGCAGAGGTTGGTCCGGCTCGCCATCCTTCCGATCGTCAGGCGCCATGGTCAGCTCGCGTCTCAGGTCCCTCGCATGCTCAATCGCCGGATGAGGGTCCAGGTTGCCTCGCCCGATTGAATGCGGCGTCGGGGCGACGTACTGCCACGCACGCAACACCCCAGTTCGCGGAGCGACGTCGAAGATGCTGTCCGATGGCTACCACGAGGTGGATCCGACCAAGATCGTCACCGTGGAGACCTCGCTCCAGATGTTCGCGCGGCCTCCGGAACGCGAGGTCCCGGCGGGCGGGGACTTCCGGCTGGTGCGGGTGGAAGCCGTCGCGGCGGCCGAGTACCTGGACCTCTATCGGGCCGTCGGCCGGGACTGGCTGTGGTTCATGCGCCTGGCGCTGAGCGAGGCCGAGCTGCTGGCCATCGTCCGGGACCCCCGCGTGGAGGTCTATCGGCTGGAGGCGCCCGGCGGGGTCGGCATCCTGGAGCTCGACTTCCGGGAAGGGGGGGAGTGCGAACTGGCCTTCTTCGGCGTTTCGCCGGGCCTCGTCGGAACCGGCGCCGGCCGCTGGCTGATGAGCCAGGCGCTGGAGCTGGCCTGGTCCCGTCCGATCCGCCGCCTCTGGGTCCACACCTGCACCCTCGACCACCAGGGCGCCGTCGCCTTCTACATGCGCTCGGGCTTCGTGCCCTTCCGCCGCAGGGTCGAGATCACCGACGACCCTCGCCACCTGGGAAAGTCGCCCCGAGAGAGCGCCCCGCACTTCCCGATGATCGGCGGCTGACCGCGCCGGGTCAGTCCCCCGCCAGCTGCCGCCAGCCCACGGCGCGCACGCGGGTCGCGCCGAGCGCGCCGGCCAGCGGCGGGCGCACGAACATCCCCGCGAACGCGGCGTCGCGCACGTTCAGCCCGCCCGCATAGGCGCCGAAAGCCGGGAGGATCATTCGTTCGCCGTCCGTGACGAAGCAACGCCGCCGCACCGTGCCGCGCGGCGCGCGCACCTTGGCGGCCGGGTGCAGGTGGCCGGCCACTTCGCCGGGCTGGGTGCCCGCCTGCGGCTCGTGGCGCAGGATCAGCCCAGCGACCAGAATCTCGTCGGCCGTCTCGCCCGGCAGGGCGCGCGGCCCGTCGGCGTCGTGGTTGCCCACAACCCAGACCAGCGCGCGACCCACCGCCAGCGCCCGCAGCCGCTCGGCGTCGTCGCCCGCCAGCCGGTCCTCGGACCTGCGGTCGTGGAAGGTGTCGCCCAGCAGGACCACGGTCGCAGGCGCGAGCGCGGCCACCTCCGCCTCCAGCCGCCGCAGGGTCTCGCGGGTGTCGTAGGGCGGCAGCATCTGGCCGCGGGCGGCGTAGGACGAGCCCTTTTCCAGGTGCAGGTCGGCCACGATCAGCATGCGCTCCGCGGCCAGCCACAGGGCGCCGGAGCACCGCATCACCAGTTCGGCGCCGCGCATCCCCATCGCCAGCCCGCCGCAGTCGCTGGCGGCGAACCGATAGGCGAAGGGGATACTGACGTCGTTCACTGCAAGGCCTCTGCAATCAGGTCTTCTTCCGCCTCGGCCAGGATCATCTCGCCGGCCTGGCCGGGCGAGCGCTCCTTGCCGATCTCCAGCAGGATCGGCACCGAGAAGGGGCTGAGGTGATCCAGCGGCGCGTGACGGATACGGCCGCGGATCCGGGCCAGCATGTCGCCCAGCCGCGCCACGTCGATGAGGCCGGTCGCCGCATCCGCCCGCGCGCAGCGGAGCAGAAGGTGGTCCGGCTCGTGCCGGCGCAGCACGTCGTAGATCAGGTCGGTGGAGAAGGTGATCTGTCGCCCCGTCTTCTGCTGCTCGCCCGGGAACCGCTTCTCGATCAGGCCGGCGATGATGGCGCAGCCCTTGAAGGCGCGCTTCATCATGAAGCTCTCGTGCAGCCAGGCTTCCAGGTCGTCGCCCAGCATGTCCTGCGCGAACAGCTCGTCATAGTCGAGCCGGTCCATCGGGTTCAGCGCCCAGATCGCCATGGCGTAGTCGTTGCAGACGAACCCCAGCGGCCCGACGCCCAGGCGCTCCAGCCGTTTCGTCAAAAGCATCGCGAGCGTCGTATGGGCGAGCCGCCCCTCGAAGGGATAGACCACCATGAAGTTGCGTTTGCCGCGCGGGAAGGTCTCCAGCAGCATCTCGTCCTCGCCGACGATCAGGGACCGGTCCTTCTGCGCGCCCAGCCATTCGCGCACGTCGGTGGGCAGCACGTTCCAGTGGCTTTCGTCGAACATCAGCTGCCGCACGCGCTTGGCGAGGTAGGTCGAGAGCGCGAACTTCGACCCGCCCCAGGACGGCATCTTGGGGTCCTTGTGGTTCGCCGGCCGGACCAGGACGTCCAGGTTGGTCACGCCCACCAGCTCCCACACCTGGCCCGCGAAGACGAAGGTGTCGCCAGGGTCGAGCATCTCCAGCATGCCCTCCTCGACCTCGCCGATCTTGCGGCCGCCCCGGCCCCCGCGCATGGCCATCCGCACCGCCAGCACGGCCGGCGAAACGATAGCTCCCACGTTCAGACGATGCCGCTGCGCCACGTTCTGGTCCCGGACCTTCCAGCGACCATCGGGTAGCTGCACGATCCGTCGGAAGCGGTCGTAGGTCTTCAGCGCATATCCGCCGGTCGAGACGAAATCGACCACCGCCTCGAAGTCCTCCCAGGGCAGATCGCGGTAGGGCCCCGCTGAACGCACCTCGTCGTACAGCGCCAGCATGTCGAAGGGCTCGGACACCGCGCAGCCCATGACGTGCTGGGCCAGGACATCCAGCGCCCCAACCCGCGGCGGGTCGCCGTCCAGCTTGTTCTCCGCGATAGCCTCGCGCGCCGCCTGGCACTCCAGCATCTCGAACCGGTTGGCGGGCACGAACAGCGCGCGGCTGGGCTCGTCCAGGCGGTGGTTGGCCCGGCCGATCCGCTGCACCATGCGCGAGGCGCCCTTGGGGCTGGCCAGCTGGATCACCAGGTCCACGTCGCCCCAGTCGATGCCCAGGTCCAGGGTGGAGGTGCAGACGACGGCCCTGAGCTCTCCCCGCGCCATCGCCGCCTCGACCTTGCGCCGCTGCTCGGCCGCCAGGCTGCCGTGGTGCAGGGCGATGGGCAGGCTGTCCTCATTCAGCCGCCAGAGCTCCTGGAACGCGAACTCCGCCTGGAACCGGGTGTTCACGAACACCAGCGCCGTCCGGGACCTGCGGATGACGTCGTAGACCTCTGCCATGGCGTGCTGCGCGGTGTGCCCGGCCCACGGCACCCGGCCTTCGGAGAGGAGGACATCCACGACGGGCTCCGCGCCGGCGGGGCCGCGGACCAGGGCGATGGAGGCGGAGCCATGCTGCGCCCCCTCCGTCCCGGCGCTGACGCGCCGATCCACCTCCCCCGTTTGCGCGGGGGAGGAGCGAGCGTTGCTGCCCCGCTCCTCCCCTGTCGCGGAGACGGCGGGGGAGGGGGACCGCGAAGCGGTGGAGGGGGCTTCCCCCACAACGATCGCCGGGGCGGAAGCCCCCTCCGTCGGCTTCGCCGCCACCTCCCCCTGTGGGGGAGGAATATGCGACGCCATCCAGTTCTTGATCACCTCGGGATCGTCGACCGTCGCGCTCAACCCCACCCGGCGCATGTTCGGCGCGAGGGTCTGCAGCCGCGCCAGGTCGAGGGCCAGCAGGTCCCCGCGCTTGCTGGCGTGCAGCGTATGGATCTCGTCCAGGATCACGCAGCGGAGGTCTTCGAAATAGAGCCGCGCCCCTTCCCATGCGCACAGCAACGCCAGTTGCTCCGGTGTCGTCAGCAGGATGTCCGGCGGCTTGACCCGCTGGCGCTGGCGCCGCGCGATCCCAGTGTCGCCGGTCCGGCTCTCGGCCACCACGTTCAGCCCCATCTCCAGGATCGGCGTGTTGAGGTTCCGCTCCACGTCCACGGCCAGCGCCTTCAGCGGCGAGATGTAGATCGTATGGAGGCCTCTCGGTGTATTCGCCGGCGGCCGCTCCGAGAGGTCGATGAGCGTGGGCAGGAAGCCGGCCAGGGTCTTGCCGCCGCCGGTGGGTGCGATCAGCAGGGCGTCGCGGCCCTCGCGCCCCTTGGCCACCATCTCCAGCTGGTGCGTGCGCGCCGTCCAGCCGCGCCTGGCGAACCAGGCCCGGAACCGTTCCGGCAATAGGTCGGCAGGGGAGCCCGCGGCATCGGCCATTCGGACGCCTATAGCACGTTCCCGTTCCGTTTCATCCGCCTCACGCGTTGTCGGGTTCCACCGGGCGCCGGCGCGGGCTAAACGGGATCTCATGCGCATCGCCGTCATCACCCCGTACTTCAAGGAGCCGCTGGAACAGCTGCGCCTTTGCCACGAGAGCGTTGCGGCCCAGACGTACGCCGACGTGACGCATTTCATGGTCGCCGACGGCCACCCCAACGCCGAGATCGACAGCTGGCCGGTCCGCCATCTGCCGCTACCCTGGAACCATGGCGACTATGGCGACACGCCGCGCGCGGTGGCGGCGATGAGCGCTTCCTCCCAGGGCTTCGACGCCATCGCCTTCCTCGACGCCGACAACTGGTACGATCCGGACCACCTCGCCACCCTGGTGCGCCTGCAGGCCGAGACCAAGGCCCATATCGTCACGGCGACGCGTCGGCTCATCCGGCCCGACGGCAGCGTGCTGGCTGTCTGCAAGCAGTCCAACGGCGTCGACTTCTGCGACATGAACTGCTTCTTCATCACCCGTCCCGCGTTTGCGGCCATCGGGGCCTGGGCGTTCAAGGACCCGCGCGCGTCGATCGTGGACGACTACGTGCTGTGGGGGCTCATCCGGAACTCCAACGCGAAGCTGGCGCACTCGCCCGAGCCGACGGTCAACTACCGCACCATGTGGGCGATGACCTACATCGAGCACGGCGAGGAGCCGCCGCCGGGCTCCCGCTGCATGCTGCGTTCGCCGGACGAGCCCTATCCGAAGATGTTCGACTACTGGACCGCCCGGCGGATGCACGAGGCGGGCCTGGAGCTGACCTGAATCCAGGCTGCTACCGGGGCGGCCTCGCTTCGGGCGGCCGGGCTCGCTAAATGAGGCGGATGCGTTTCAGTCTCGCCTTCCTGACCGCGGCCCTGCTGACCGCCTGCTCGCCGACGCCGGAGAGCCGGACCGCCCAGGCAGCCGCCCGCGCCGAGGGCGGATTCCCGCTTCCCGACCGCCCCGTCGCCGGCATCGTGGCGCCCGAGTGGTCGTCCGGACCGGACCGGGATGCGGCCGACGAGTCCGGCCAGCTGATCCGCGGCCTGGAGATCGCGCCCGGCATGCGCGTGGCCGACATCGGGGCCGGCTCGGGCTACCACACGCTGCGGCTTTCGCCGGCCGTGGGGCCCACCGGGATCGTCTATGCTGAGGACATCGTCGAGGCCTACATCTCAGGCCTGCGTCGGGAAGCTGAACGGCGCAAGCTGACCAACATCCGCATCGTCGTGGGCACGCCCGACGATCCGAAGCTGCCGGCGAAGTCCATCGACCGGGCCGTGCTGGTGCACATGTACCACGAGGTCGAGAACCCCTACGCGCTGCTGTGGAACCTCGCGGGCGCGCTCAAGCCGGGTGCGCGGGTGGGTGTGATCGACCTCGACCGCGCCACCGCCTCACACGGCATGCCGCCCGCGCTGCTGAAGTGCGAGTTCGAGGCGGTGGGCTACCGGCAGCTCTCCTCCGCTCCCATGGCCGGCGGCGTGGGCTACCTGGCCATCTTCGAGGCGCCGGTGACCCGGCCGAAGCCGGCCGACATCAGGCCCTGCAAGGCGCCCTGACGCCGATGTGCGACACCCTGGCCAGCCTCGCATCGTCCGCCGCCAGGGGCGCCGCGCTCTTCGCCAAGAACAGCGACCGCGAGCGGAACGAGGCCCAGGTCCTCGAACTCCATCCAGCGCGGGCCGGCGCCGCCGGTCGCCCCCTGCGGGTCACCTACATCTCGATCCCGGATGTCGCGCGCACCCATGCGTGCCTGCTCAGCCGCCCGTTCTGGATGTGGGGCGCCGAGATGGGCGCCAACGCGCACGGCGTGGTCATCGGCAACGAGGCCCTGCATGCCAAAACCCCCGCCCAGCGCCGGCGGGCCCTGATCGGTATGGACCTGGTGCGCCTGGGGCTTGAGCGCGGCGCGACGGCCGCCGAGGCCCGCGACGTGATCATCGATCTCCTGGAGCGTCACGGCCAGGGCGGCGACTGCGGTCACCTGGGCCGGTTCTACTACAACAACGGCTTCATCATCGCCGATCCCACGGAAGCCTATGTCCTGGAGACCGCCGGCCGCGAGTGGGTGTGGCGCCGGGTCGCCGCGCAGCGCGCCCTGTCGAACGCCTACTCGATCGCAGCGGACTACGACGCGATCAGCCCTGGCCTTCGGCGCGCGGAGCGCTACGACGTCGCCGCGGCTCTGATCGACGAGGCGCGGGACGCGGTCAGCTTCGGACGGGGCCGCTGCGCGCGCGGACAGGCGCTGCTGGACCGCGCCGCGCCGCGTCTCACGCCCGCCGCCATGATGGCGATCCTTCGGGATCACGGAGAGGCGCCGGACTGGACCCCCGCCAACACCCGCGACCGCACCCTCTGCATGCACGCGTCGAACGGGCCGCGCCGCAGCCAGTCGGTGGCCTCGATGGTGAGCGAGCTGCGTCCTGGCCGAACCGTCCATTGGCTGACCGGTACGTCCGCGCCGTGCACGAGCGTTTTCAAGCCCTTTGTCTTCGGCGTGGCGGCCCCGCCGTTCGGGGCCTCGCCGACCGACCGGGCGGACCCGGAGTCCCGCTGGTGGCGGCATGAGCGCGTGCACCGCGCCATGCTGGCCGACTTCACTCCGGCGCTCGCCGCCATCGCGCCGGAACGCGACGCCCTCGAGGCCAGCTTCCAGGCGCGCATCGACCAGGCCTTCGACGCGGGCGACCTCGACGGCGCCATCGCCAGCTGCTGGGCCGAAGCGGATGCGGCGGAGGCGCGCTGGCGGACGAACTTCCCCCGCCCGGGCCGCAGCGAGGCCACTCCTGCCCACCGCCGCAGCTGGGCGCGGCTGAACCATGTGGCCGGCTGGGTAGATTGAGGAAAATTCACTTCGGCCCGCCGCGGCGCGGGCCTAAGCCTCCCGTCTCGCGACATCCTGGGGGTCACATGTTCCGCACCGTCTGCTCCGTCCTGGCGCTGAGCGTCGCCACCTTCGCCGCGCCCGCGCTGGCCCAGCCTGCGCCAGCTCCGGCGGTCCAGGCCCAATCCGAGGACGCGCGCCTCGCCGCCTTTTTCCAGGCTGCCTTCCTGGAGGCCGCGCGGCTGAGCCCCGAGACGCTGACCCAGCTCGGCATGAAGGAACGCTACGGCGAACTCGGCGACTACACCGAGGCCGGCCAGAAGAAGGCCCTGGCCGTCGCCGAGGCCCAGCTGGCCCGCATGAAGCGGGAGTTCGACCGCGCCAAGCTGTCGCCCGGTTCGCAGCTCTCGTACGACCTCTTCGAACGCAACGTGGCCACCCAGCGGATGTTCGCGAAGTGGTACTGGCAGAACTACGCCGTCTCCTCGAACGGCAGCGCCCTCGACGGCCTGCCGGTCATGCTGGTCAATGCCCATCGGGTGGACAGCGTCGCCGACGCCGAGGCCTATGTGGCGCGCCTGAAGGCCATCGAGCGGGTGGCCGGCGAGGTTTCCGACGACATCGACCAGCGCACGGCCAAGGGCTTCCTGCCGCCGGCCTTCGTGTTCGGCCGGGTGATTCCGGACGCCCAGAACCAGCTCAAGGGCGCGCCCTTCGACGCCGGGCCCGACCATGCGCTCTGGGCCGACTTCAAGACCAAGGTCGCCGCGCTGAAAGCGGACGAGGCCGCCAAGTCCCGCCTCCTTGCCGAGGGCGAGGCGGCGCTCAAGGGGCCGTGGAAGCGCGGCTACGAACGTTACTTGGTCGCCCTGGCCGCCATGCAGAAGAAGGCGACGAGCGTGAACGGCGTCTGGGGCCTGCCGCAGGGCGAGGCGTTCTATGCCGACCAGGTGGCCTTCTTCACGACCACCAACCTCACCCCCGACCAGATCCATCAGACCGGGCTGGCCGAGGTGGCTCGCATCCGCGCCGAGATGGACGTCATCCGGCAGAAGGTCGGGTTCAAGGGGACGCTGGATGAGTTCTTCACCTTCGTGAAGACGGATCCCAAGACCCACTATCCCAACACCGCCGAAGGCAAGCAGCAGTACCTGTCGGACGCCAAGAAGATCATCGCCGACTACATGGCCGTGGCGGACCGGCAGTTCTCGACCCTGCCCAAGCAGGCGCTCGAGGTTCGCGCCGTCGAGCCGTTCCGCGAGAAGACCGCCTCCACCGCCTTCTACAATCCTGGTACGCCCGATGGCTCACGGCCCGGGATCTTCTACGTGAACCTCGCCGACATGACCCAGGTCCAGAAGGTGCAGCTTCCGGCCATCGCCTACCACGAGGGCGCGCCGGGCCATCACTTCCAAATCGCGCGCAGCCAGGAACAGACCGACCTGCCGATGTTCCGCAGGCTCGCCTACTACGGCGCCTACACGGAGGGCTGGGGCCTCTATGCCGAGAAGCTGGGCAAGGAAGCCGGCTTCTACCAGGACCCCTATGACGACTTCGGCCGCCTCAGCCTGGAGATCTGGCGGGCCGCCCGCCTGGTGCTGGACACCGGCATCCACGCCAAGCGCTGGAGCCGCGACCAGGCGATCGCCTACATGACCGCCAACACGCTGAGCTCGGACCTCGATATCGCGCGCGAGATCGACCGCTATTTCACCAGCCCCGGCCAGGCCACCAGCTACAAGGTCGGCCAGCTCCGGATCTCCGAGCTGCGCGCCAAGGCCGAGACGGCGCTGGGGCCGAAGTTCGACGTGAAGGCGTTCCATGAAGCGATCCTCGCCGCCGGCGCCCTGCCGCTCGACGTGCTGGAGACCCGCGTGGACGCCTATATCGCCGGGGCCAGGTAGGGCTCGCCCGCGATCAGCGCCGCGAGGTGCTCCGGGTGGGTGAACTGGGCCAGCACACCTGCGCCATCCAGCGTATGGAAGCTGGCTCCGGGCAACCGGAGCCACGGGTCCCGGGGCGGCTCATCGCCCAGGGCTCCGGTGTGGACCAGGGCCCATGGTCCGCCGCCGCCGACCGGCGGCACGCGCCAGCCTTGCGCATAGACCGCATGCTCGGCGGCGTAGCCGGCGCTGGTGTGTGCGAACTGGGCCTGAATGTCGCGCACCAGCTGGGCGCGCACCGCCCGGTCGGCCAGCGCCCCGCGATCGGCGGGAATGGCGCCCAGGGTCTCGTACAGCGCCGCTTCCAGGAAGTCGCTGCGCGTGCGCCGGCGGATCAGCTCTCCCAATCCCGAAATCAGGTGCGGCTGATCCAACAGCATCCGGGTCATTCGCTTCACCGGGCCGCTGCGGTGGCCGGGCGATAGGCCCCGGGGCGAGCGGGGGTTCAGCAATACGCCGCGCCAGATCCGTCCCGGATGGGCGGCCGCGAACGCCAGGGCTGCGGCTGCGCCACCGTCGCGGGCGAACAAGGCGACGTCGCGGAGGCCCAGCGCCGTGACCAGGGCTTCCAGGTCGTCCGCGGCGTCCGCCAGATAGTCGCCGACGGCCGGCGAAGTCAGGCCAAAACCGGGGCGCTGGGGCACGATCGGCCGCAGGCCGTGGACCTGCAGGGCGGCCGCCAGCCGGGGCGGCAGGCTGCGACCGGCTGTGAATCCATGGAAGACGATCGCGGGCCGCCCGGTCGCCGGGCCATAGTCCAGGAACGCCAGCCGCCGGCCGCCGGGTCGCGGCATCAGGCGCAGGCTCGCGGGCGGGTCGCCGGACGTGAACACGGGCTCGGCCACCGCCACCAGCCCTGAGAGGGCGCCGGCCTCGGCGACAAGCCGCGCCAGGTCCTTCGCCCGGGCCGCGCCGGTCTTCGCCAGCACGGACTTCGCATAGGTGCGCACGGTCTCCGGCTGCAGGCCCAGCGCCCGGGCCGCCTCGCGCTGGGTGGCTCCGCCGGCCAGCGCCAGCGCGACGCCCGCCTCGGCAAGGGTCAGGCCGAGCGCTTCGCTCAGCCGGTCTGGCGTCATGGCCGGAGCCTCGTGCACCGCGCTCATCACTTCCGACAGGGCGCGCACCACCTCGCTCGAGCGCGCGGCTCCGGTCTTCGCCATCACGCGGGCCAGCACGTCGCGGGCGGTGGCGTGTCCGATGCCAGCCTGAGCGGCCGCGATCTCAAGCGTGGGCGCGAACAGGAACGCCTCCGCCAGCCGGGCTTCGATGGGGGTCAATCCGAAGGCCGCGGATGCCCGGCCGGCAAGCTCGCCCGATCGCGAGGGGGCGAACACCAGCGCCACCACGGCGCCCGGTCGCACCAGCGCCGCCCGAGCCGTGTCGGTTCTCACCCACCGCGTGGCCGATGGTCCCCGGCCCATCCAGGCGATGAGGGGCGCGCCGTCCGCCGCTTCCAGGAGGCCCAACGCCGAACCGCTGCGGCGCGCCCGCTCGGCCAACCGCCGCAGGTCGGGGATAGCTCCCGGATCGGGAAAGGCCCGCGCGAACGCCGCATCGGCTGCGGCCAGGCTGTTGCGGGCGCTCAGCACCGCGATCGCGAGCGCGGCCTCGGGCACCAGCGCGGCAGCCCCGAAATCGAAGCCTTCGTTAGCCTCGGTATGCAGCAGTTCGTCCACCAGGCGCGCCGCCTCGTCGGCCCGCGGACCGCTGCGCGCCCAGGCTCGCCGCAGCAACTGAGCCGGGGACGACGGCGAAGACGCAGGATCTGTGCGGCGCAATCGAACGGACTCCGTACTCACCCGACCTCCCGGTAAACGCCGAATTCCGCTCAGGTTTCGCGTCGGCGCTTCTAAGGGTGGGCTAAGGATCGTCCTTTATGGATCGTGAATTTTCGACGCCGGACCACAAAAAGGGGGCGGCGCGGCAGAGCTCGGCCGACCTACCCCTAGGAGCCTGAGCGCCAGACAGGCGCGGGCTACAGGAGTGGGGAAAATGAAGAAGATTGGCTTGGGGGCGACGGCGTTCGCCGCCGCGGTGTTGATGTCCAGCACGGCCGCCGCTGCGACGTCTCCGGTGTTCGAGACCGACTACGGCGCGGCCGTGACGGGCGGCGATGACCAGACGGTCGGGGGCTCCCTGCCGTTCGCGTTCTCGTTCTTCGGGCAGACCTATACGACGTTCGACGCCTCGACGAACGGCTTCGTCAGCCTCGGCGGCGGCAATGGCTCGGGCTGCTGCAACGGCAGTGTCGGCGACTTCCTGAACGGCGCGGCGCGGATCGCTCCGGAATGGTTCGATATCGTCGGCACGGTCTATCTGAACACCGCCGTCGGGGACCGGGCGGTCTTCACCTGGGTGGGCGGGGAGTATGGCGGCGGCGGCTCTTACGCCGCACAGGCCCAGCTGTTCGCCAACGGCGACATCATCTTCGGCTATAGCGGCGACAGCGTGCCGAACAGACACACCACCCTCACCGGCATCAGCGCCGGCGGCGGCGTCGCCGATCCCGGCGAGACCGATCTGACGGGGGCGGCGTTCTCCACAGGCGCCAACCGGGCGGTCTACGACCTGGCCGCGGCGAACACCTTCGATCTCAACGGCCGCAACGTCTATTTCACGGCCGACGGCCGGGGCGGCTACACGGTCAGCAACGATCCCGTCGCGGGGGTCCCCGAACCTGCGACCTGGGGCCTGATGCTGTCCGGCTTCTTCGGCGCGGGGGCGATCCTCCGTGGCCGTCGGGCACGCCAGCGCCTCCTCGAGGCCTGACGTCGGCGCCGCCGAGGGCCACCTCGTGCAACCGGCCCTCGGCGGCCAGCCGACCTAGTTCCGCTTCGGGATCACCACCGGCAGGGTCTCGTAGCCCTTCACGAAGGTGGAGAACGAGCGCTTCGGCTCGCCGACCACCGTCACTTCCGGGAAGCGTTTGAGGATCTCTTCCCAGATGATGGTGAGCTGCAGCTCGGCCAGCCGATTTCCCACGCAGCGGTGGATGCCGAAGCCGAACGAGATGTGCTGCCGCGGCCGCTCGCGGTCGATGATGTAGTCGTTCGGCCGCTCGATCACGGTCTCGTCGCGGTTGCCCGAGACGTACCACATGACGACCTTGTCGCCGGCGCGGATGGTCTTGCCCTGGAACTCCACATCCTCGACGGCCGTGCGGCGCATGTGGGCGAGCGGCGTCTGCCAGCGGATGGTCTCCGACACCATCGAGGGGATCAGGTCCGGATTGGCCCGCAGCTTGGCGTACTGGTCCGGGTTCTGGTTCAGGGCCAGGATCGAGCCCGAGATGGTGTTCCGGGTCGTGTCGTTGCCCCCGACCGTCAGCAGCACAACGTTCCCGAAGTATTCCCGGGGCTCCATGGTCCGCGTGGCCGGGTGATGCGCCAGCATCGAGATCAGGTCGCCGGTCGGCGGGGCGTTGACCTTCTCGTTCCAGAGGCCGGTGAAATAGGCGTGGTACTCGCCGAAGATCCCCATCTTCTGCTCGATGGATTCCACCAGGCCGCCCGGCGTCGGCACCGCGGTGACCACGTCGGACCAGTAGGTGATCTGGCGGCGGTCCTTCTGCGGCGCGCCGAACAGCGTCGCCAGCGTCATGGCCGTCAGCTCCTTCGACACCAGGTCGACCCAGTCGAACGGCTCGCCGATCGGCAGGCCATCCAGGATCGCGCCTGCCCGCTCGCGGATCTCGGGCGCCATGGCCGCCAGCGCCGGGGGCGCGACCGCGGGGCTCACCGCCTTGCGCTGGATGTCGTGCTTGGGCGGGTCCATGGCGATGAACATCGGCAGCGGATCCATGTTGGCCTGGCCGCCGGCGATGGTGATGCCGCCCTTCATGAAGTCCGACGAGAACCGGTTGTGGTCCGTGTCGATCGCCATGATGTCGTTGTACTTGGTGATCGACCAATACGGGCCGAACTCATGCTCGGCCGTATAGTGCACCGGATCCTCGGCCCGCAGCCGCTCGAAGTAGGGCCACATGGCGTCCGCCTGGAACAGCTCCGGCCGCGCCGGATTCAGCTTGTCCAGCGGCAAGGCATAAGCCTCGGCCCGCGCCTGTTCCCGGTTCGCCAGCGCATTGCCGTCGGCCATGGTCGTCCCTCCGTCGTGTTTGCGACAGTGAACGCCGATCAGTCAGGTTTGGCTAGGGCCCTCGCGACGGTGTGAGCTTGTCGCTCGCCTCGCGCCGTGGTCCGCTTCGGCCCCGGGGGAAGGGGCGATGTCCGAGCCGATCGTGCAGACCTGGCGGCGGCGCAACCTTCTGAAGCGCCTACCGCGCCTGCTGGGCCTCTTGGCCATTCCGGCGGTCGTCGCCGCGGTGGTCTGGTTCATGATCGCCGGCGGCGGCCTCGTCCCGAGCGTGGCCGACGTCCAGGCCGAGCCGGTGCGGACGGTCACCGCGGCCGGCGACCGCGTCTTCCTGATGACCAGCCAGTGGCGCACGTTCCGCTCCCGAGCCAGCCGTTCCGGGGTCAGCTACACCCGGCTCTTCATCGACGTCTGGGGCTTCGACGCCGCCACGGCCAGGCCGGTCTGGCGCCAGCGGATCGTGGACGAACGCCGGGGCGTCAACATGGGCCGGCGGATCCTGGGCGTGCAAGGCGGCGTCCTCTGGCTGTTCGACGGCCGGGAGCTGCTGGGCCTCTCGCCCGCCGACGGCGCCCGGGTCGCCGACAACGCCGCCTTCGAGTCCGCCAATCCGGCGCTGAGGGGCGTCATGCCGACCGAGGAGCGCTACGTCCGTTTCGACCCGCAGGGCCTGTCCTTCACCGCCGCCGACGGGCGCGACTGGCGGCTGACCGGGCAGGGCGCCGCCACGCGTCCCGACGGCCCCAGGCTCGACACCGACGCGCAGCGCGCGCCGCCGTCGCCGGGGGTCAGCCTCCCGGCCAATACCGCCGGCGGGATCGGGACCTGGGCCTTCTATACCCGCGGCCTCAACATCGGCGGGCGGATGTGGCTGGGCCTGTTGGCGGAACCCGAGGTCCGGGACTTCCGCGACAAGGGCGTCATCGGCGGCGTGGACCCCGAGCGCCATCCGCGCACGCGGATCTGGTCGGCGAAGATCGGCAGCAGGTCCACCTTCTTCGGCCCCAGGCCGACCTTCAGCGACTTCAAACCCCTGCCCGAGAGCCCGGAATTCCTGGTCGCGGGCCTGCTGGAGGACAATCGCTGCTGCCACGACACGCCGATCCTGCTGTTCAAGCCGGACAGCGTGCTGGTGCTGCATCGCGACCGGCTGGGCGACCAGGGCCGGTTGCGCCTGACCCGCGTCTCCGGGCCGCGCGGGCGGCCGCTCTGGACCGCCGACCTCCCGCTCCAGGCGCTGGAGGCGGTCATGCCGGGCGAGGGAGCGATCGTGCTGCTGGGCCGCCGCGACGAGCCGCCCTTGTTCCCGCGCCGCTTCGAGACCCAACGCCCGGAGAGCGTGGACCAGCTGGTGTCCGTCGACCTCGCCACCGGCGCCGTCCGCGCCTATGGATTCCGCATCCGGCCGACGCAACCTCACCAGCTTCCGCCGTCCTCCACGAGCCCTTGATCGCGAAGCTTGGCTTGGGCGGCCACGCCGCATGGCGCGGCGGCGCCGGGCGATGTAGGTTCCGGCCTTCCCCAACCGGCGTTCGATACCCTTGTCAGACTTGCGCTCTGAGCATTCGGCGGGCCTCGGCGAGGCGCAGGCCGATCCCCCGCCGCCCGCGCCGGGCTCGGGCGTGTTCACGGCGCTTACCCAGGCGCCGCTGGGCGTGGCCATCTTCGACCGCGACATGCGCTACCTGGCCGCCTCCAGCCGGTTCCTCACGGACCAGGGCCTGCCTGGGGACACGCCCCTGGTCGGGCGCCGCCACTACGACGTGTTTCCCGAAGTGCCCCAGCACTGGCGCGATCTGCACGCCCGGGCCTTGCGCGACGGCGAGGCGTTCAGCCATGAGGCCGACCCCTTTACGGGCAAGGACGGTTGCGTCGACTGGATCCGCTGGTCGCTGAAGCCGTGGCGCACCGATGACGGTCAGGTCGGTGGCCTGGTGCTGTACACCGAGGTGGTCACCGACAGCGTTGAAGCGCGCCTGCGCCTCGAGGCGGCGGAGAGCCGCTATCGGGCCGTCTTCGACCAAGCGGCCGTCGGCGTGGCCCGCGTCGCGACAGACGGGCGCTTCCTGGAGGTCAACGACCGCTTCTGCGCCATCACCCGATATGATCGGGCCGGCCTGCTCGCCCTCCGGTTCCAGGACATCACCCATCCCGAAGACCTGGCCCCCGACGAAGTCCAGGCGGGCGAGCTGTTGGCCGGACGAATCTCGACCTACACGCGCGAGAAGCGGTACGTGACCCAGCCGGGCGATCCGGTTTGGGTGAACCTGACGGTGTCCCTGGTCCGCAAGACCGACGGGGCGCCGGACTACTTCGTCGCGGTGATCGAGGACATTACGGCGCGCAAGCAAGCCGAGGCCGAGCAGCAGCGCTACCAGGCCCAGCTGCGCCTGATGATCAACGAGCTGAACCACAGGGTGAAGAACACGCTGGCCACCGTGCAGTCGATGGCGGCCCAGGCCCTGCGTGGCGGCGGCGACCCCGTGACCGCCTACGACCGTTTCGAGTCCCGGCTGATGGGCCTGGCCGAGGTGCACGACGTCCTCACGCGCGAGAGCTGGCACGGCGCCGACCTGGAGGAAGTCGTGCAGCGGGCGCTGCGGCCCTTCGCGGGCGCGGGTTCCAGCCAGGTTCGCCTCGAGGGCCCGGCCGTCTGGCTGCAGCCGCGGGCGGCGCTCGCCATGGCCCTGGTCCTGCACGAACTGGCCACCAACGCCGTGAAGTACGGCGCCCTGTCCTCGGCGACAGGGCGCGTGACCCTGGGGTGGACCTTCGACGCGCCGGCCGAGCGCCTGCGGATGACCTGGACCGAAGCCGGCGGTCCGCCGGTTCGACCGCCCACGCGCCGCGGCTTCGGTTCGCGCCTGATCGAACGCGCCCTGCGCAGCGAGCTGCAGGGCCGCGCCGACATGACCTATGACCCGGCCGGCCTCGTCTGCCTGATGGACGCCCAGCTGCCGAAGCGCGAGGGTATGCTGAACCTGCTGGACGGCATCTGAGGCGACGGCCTCTCCCCCTTGCCCCTGCCCCTGCGTCAGCGGCTAACCTCTCGGCAAATATGCGGTCGGGAGAGACGCCATGAAGGACTTCGCGGGGAAATTCGCCGTTGTGACGGGCGGCGGGACGGGTATGGGGCGCGAGCTTGCCCGTCAGCTGATCGCCGAGGGCTGCAGCGTGGCCATGTGCGACGTCTCCGACCGCAACATGCGGGAGACCATCGCCCTCTGCACATCGGACGGGATCCCGCAGGGCGCCAGGATCACCGCCCATGTGGCCGACGTATCCGACGAGGCGGCCCTGGTCCGCTTCCGCGACGAGGCGCTGGCCGCCCACGAGATCGACCGGCTCCACCTCTTGTTCAACAACGCCGGCATCGGCGGCGGCGGCTCCATGGTCGTCGACGACAGGGCGGAATGGGAGCGGACGTTCAACGTGTGCTGGGGCGGGGTCTACTACGGCGTCAGAACCTTCCTGCCGGCGCTGATGGCCGCCGATGAGGCGCACATCGTCAACACCTCATCCGTCAACGGCTTCTGGGCCAGCCTCGGCCCGCACGTCTCCCACACCGCCTACGCCGCCGCGAAGTTTGCGGTGAAGGGATTCACCGAGGCCCTGATCACCGACCTGCGCCTGAACGCCCCGCACGTGAAGTGCTCGGTGGTCATGCCCGGCCACATCGGCACGGCCATCGCCGGCAACAGCCGCAAGGTGATCCGCGGAACCGAGGACGACACCCTGTCGCCGGAGGAGCTGGCCCGCGCCCGGCAGCGGATCGGCCGCATGGGCATGGACGCCGACGCGATCCCCGACTCGGCGATCCAGGCGATGGTAGCCGAGCAGGCGCGGCGGTTCCTGGAAGACGCCCCGATGACCGCGGCGGCCGCCGCGACCGTCATCCTCGACGGCGTCAAGGCCGAGCGCTGGCGCATCCTGGTGGGGGACGATGCGCACAGGATGGACGCCCTCGTCCGCGCCGATCCCGAGAACGCCTACGAGCCGGCGTTCTTTGAGGTCCTGGCCAAGGAGGTCGGCTGGCAGCTGAACGGCATCGCCTCCAACGCGCGGGACTGAGGCCGTCCAAACCGCATCTTAGGACTTCCGTGCTCTGATCCCCCCACTCGAACTCCGATCCGGGGGGATCCCTATGCCCGACCTTCACCGCCGCCGCCTGATCGCCGCCTTGGGGGCAGGCCTCTGCGTCGCCGTCCCCGCCATCGCCCTCGCCGAGGGTGGGGTCGAGCATGCGCCCGCGCCGAAGCCGCGCCCCAAGGCCAAGCCCAAGGCGGCCGCGCCGGCGCCCGCGGCGGAGCCGCACGGCCCGGCCGCCGGGCACGCGGCAGCCCCGCCCTCCGTCCCGCCCGAGGAGGCCCTGGCCCGCCTCATGAACGGCAACGCCCGCTATGTGGACGGCTACGCCGCCCATCCGCATGGCGATCGCCCCCGCCGCCTCGAGGTGGCGACCGGCCAGCGGCCCTTCGCCACCATCCTGGCCTGCGCGGACAGCCGGGTGGCGCCCGAACTGATCTTCGACCAGGGCCTGGGCGACCTGTTCGTCATCCGCGTGGCCGGCAACGTCGTCGACGACGCCGTCCTGGCCTCCATCGAATATTCCGTCATCCACCTCGGCTCGACGCTGATCATGGCGCTGGGCCACGAGCGCTGCGGCGCCGTGAAGGCCACTGTCGACGCCCTCGCCGGCCGGGGATCGCCCGAGGACCGCGACACCCGCATCGGCGCGCTCGCCGCCCTGATCACGCCCGCGGTCCGCGCGGTGCCCGCCGGAACCGCCGACCCGGTCGAGGCCGCCGTCAGCCTCAACGCCGCCCACGCGGCGGCCGAGGTCTTCGCCGGTTCGCGCCCGCTGCGAACCCGCGTCCTGGCCGGCCAGCTCAAGATCGTCGCCGCCCGCTACGACCTGGACGACGGCCGGGTCACGCCCACGACGACGCAACGAGCCTGACGGAAGTCCGGCTCGGGCGCGGCTCGGCAAGAAATCGGCCTCCGCAGGCCGGCGTCCCCCAATCGGGGGATGTCGGGCGTCCGCGACTTCGGCATCCTAGGTCGCGTAGGGTGCTGAATGGGGTTGCGTTCCAATGTCTGGAAACACGGAGTCGTACGTCGCTATCGATGTGGCCGCCGATGGCCGCACGGTCCTGGACACCTTTACCGCTCCGCACGATACGGCCGCGTCCCGCCGCGCGCTGTCCGCGGCGGAGGGCGTGGCTGTCTCGCTGTGGCGCGGCGCACAGCTGATCGGGCGATGGCGCCGTTCGGCGGATCGAACGTTCAGGCGGGCGCCGGCGGAGGAATGAAGTCACTCCTGGGCGACGCCGGTTGAAGTAGACGAGTAAGAACTTAACTTGGTCTCGGAACGGACACCGAAGCTGGGCATTGTGCCCCGGCCTGTCCGTTCGCGAGTGCCTGCCCGATGCCGACCAGCCGCCTGAAGTCCTATGTCGCCATCGATATCGCGTGCGACGGCCGGGCGCTCAGCGACACCTTCGACGCCCCTCACGACACCGCCGCCGCCCGGCGCGCGCAGTCGGCGGCCGAGGGCGTGCTGGTGCAGCTCTGGCGCGACGCCCGGCTTGTCGGAGCGTGGCGCCGCATCGGTCCCCGCAGCTTCGAGCCGGCCGAGGTCTGACGGCCGTCTCACCCCATGCGGTGGAGGGCGCACAGCTTGTTGCCGTCCGGGTCCCGCAGGTAGGCGAGATACATCTTGCCCATGCCGCCGTCGCGCACGCCCGGGGGCTCCTCGCAGGTGGTTCCACCCGCCGCCACACCGGCCGCGTGCCAGGCATCGGCCTGCTCGGGAGAACTGCAGGCGAAGCCCAGCGTGCCGCCGTTGGCGAAGGTGGCCGGCTCGCCGTTGATCGGCAGCGACACGGCGAACACCCCGGTCGGCGTGCGGTAGAAAATCCGGTGACGGTCCACCATCGCCGGCCCGACGCCCAGCGTTCCGAGCAGCGCGTCGTAGAATGACTTCGCCCGTTCCAGGTCGTTGGTCCCGATCATCACGTGCGAGAACATCGGCAGATTCCCTTCCCTTCGTTTCGGGCCGACATGCGCGAAACGGCCGCGCCTTGGCAAGCCGTCCCGGCGTACGGCCCACTCTGGCCACGGCGCGCGAACCACAGCACCCTCGGAGGGCCAGCCACCGCCCCGATGGAGCCTTTCGCCATGGCCCGATTTGTCGCTTTCCGCAGCGACGGCGTCCGCACGGTCTGCCTCAACGTGGATCAGGTCACCCTCGTGACGGATCAGGGCCCTGAGGCGACCAAGATCTACGTCACGGGTGGTCAGCACGTGGTGGTCGACGAGACCTTGGCCACGGTCATGGCGAGCCTCGCCGGCCGCGACGCCTAGGCGCTCCGCCGAGGTCCGTCGGCCGGCCGACACTTTTCCCGCATCCAAAGGCCCACTGCGGCGTTTGTGTCCTCCGAGCCGGACGAGGGAACGGCTCACGGATGGAGGAGAGAGTATGCGGACGATCGCCATGATCGCCGGCCTGGCCCTTGCCGTGGCCGCCGTTCCCGCCGCCTCGCAGGCGGCTTGCCAGAAGCGCACCAACGGCACCGTGATCGGCGCCTTGGGCGGCGCCCTGCTGGGCAGCGCCGTCGCCGGACGTGGGGACCGCACCGAAGGCGCGCTCATCGGCGGCGCGGCGGGCGGCCTGGTCGGCAACCAGGTCAGCAAGTGCAAGAACAAGAGCTATTCCAGCCGCAGCTATCAGCGGGCGCGCACCTACGACCGCGCGTCCTATGATCGCCCGCGCTACGCCGCGGCCTGCCGGATGGAGACCCGCGCCTATTACGACGCCTACGGTCAGCGGGTGTACCAGCCCACGCGGGTGTGCCGCTAAGCCATGCGCAGGATCCTGATCGTTACGGCCGCCTGCGCGGGCCTGGCGGCCTGCCAGGGCGGCGACCGCAAGCCGGTGGCCGGCCTGTGCAAGCCGTTCCCGGCGGCCAACGCGGCGCAGCCGGCGGCGACCGACGGCGCGGCGGCCACGGAGGACTGCCTCCACCGCTGGGCCTATACGCTGGCGGGCGGGCCCGACGATGCGGGGACGGTGGCCGACGCCACGGTCGCCGCGTGCACGGCGCCGCTCAGCCGCTGGAACCAGCAGAGCCTGGGCCTGGCCGCCGCCGAAGGGGCGCCCCAGGAGGCGCAGAGCCTGCTGACCGGGGAGACCACCAACCCCATCGCCGAGCACCGCAACTTCGCGGCCGACCGGGCCCTGTTCTATGTGGCCCAGGCCCGTGCGGGGGCGTGCAAGCCGCCGCCCCGTCGCGAGGGCGCGCCGATGACCAGCCCGGACAGATGACTGAGGGGCGCGCCTCTCCGGCGCGCCCACCCTTTCACCGCAGCGAATCGGGCACGATGCCGCCGTTCTCGGCCAGCTTCCGCATGACCGCCTTGTGCAGCCAGACGTTCATGGCCGCGCTGTCCTCGGTGTCGCCGCTGTAGCCAAGCTCCGCGGCGAGGGCCTTGCGGTTCCCCAAGCTGGAGTCGATCGACAGCAGCTTCAGCAGATCGACGATCGACTGGCGCCAGTTGAGCTGTTGGCCGTTGTCCTTGGCCATGATCTCGAGCACGGCCGCGACATCGACTTCCGGCGCCTCCGCTGCGGCCTGCGCGGCCGCGGGAGCGGGGCTTGGCGCCGTCGCCGGCGCCGCCTGCGGGGCAGGGCGGGGAGCCGCCTTGGCCTGCGGATGGCGGAAGATCTTGGACATGATATCGCCGAACACGCTCATGGCGGCCTCCTTTGATGTTGGAGGCGGAACGTCAGCGTGGCCGGATGGATGCCAAGGCTCAGCTCGCGAGCAACTGATCCAGCTTGCGGATGTCGACGATCTCGGAAGCCACGCCGCCTTCCAGCTTCATGACCTTGTTGCAGTAGAGCTTGAGCAGCGGCGCCTCGTGCGTGGCCAGCACGAGGATGCCGGCGCGCTCGACCAGCTTCAGCAGGCGCTTGTGGGCGATCTTCTGGAAGTCGGCGTCGCCGACCGCGATCCACTCGTCCATCAGCAGGACATCGCACTCGACAGCGGTCGCCGCGGCGAAGGCGAGGCGACCCTGCATGCCCGCCGAATAGGTCTTCACCGGCATCGACAGGAAGGGGCCAAGGCCGGTGAATTCGGCGATCTCGTCGAGCCGCGCGTCGATCTCCTTGGACGACAGGCCGCCGATCCGGCAGCGCAGGCGGATGTTCTCGTAGCCCGTGGCCGAAGGGTCGATGCCCAGGCTGAGGTCCAGCAGCGAGGCGATACGGCCGTGGACCTCGATCGATCCCTCGTCGGGCTCATAGGCGCCGGAGAGGGCCCGCAGCAGGGTCGTCTTGCCCGAGCCGTTGTGGCCGATCAGGCCCAGGCGATCCCCGGCCTTGAGCTCGAGGTTCACATCGGCCAGCGCAGTGACGTCGGTGACGCCGGCGTGACGACCGAGGGCGCCGCCCACGGCCACGGCGCGCGCCAGGGCTTTCTTCAGCGACTTGGCGTCGGCCCCGTAGACGGGGAACCGGATCGTCAGGTCGCGGCAGGTGATGGAGGCGCCGGTCACAGGTAGTGCACCAGCCGCCGGCGGGTGCGGGCGAAGATGGCGAAGGTGACCAGCCAGCCGACCACCGCCATGGCGACCAGCACCACATAGCTGGTCGTGTGGACCGCTTGGCCGAGCAGGGGCGCACGGACCGCCTGCAGCAGGTGGTAGAAGGGGTTCACGTCGAGAAACACCTGATGCTTGCCGAACCGGTCGGGCAGCCAGAAAACCGGCGTCATGAAGATGGCGAACTGCATGCCCGAGACCACGATCTGGGGGATGTCCCGGTAGCGGGCCGAGGCGATAGCGGCCAGCAGCGACATCCAGCTGACGTTCATCAGCATCAGCACGATGCCGATCAGGGCCACCGGCACGTCGGCCACCTTCCAGTAGCCGTAGTAGGCCAGCATGCCGACCACGATCACCAGGTGGTGGCCGAGGTTGATCAGGTTCCGGAGCACTGTGCGCCAGACGAACGTGAACATCGGCAGGCTGGTCTGGGAGAGCATGCCCGAGGCCAGGACAAACGTCTCGCAACCCTCGTTGATCGTGCCCGTCATCACACCGAAGAACACGATGCCCAGCGCCACATAGGGCAGGAACTCGTTCAGCGGCAGGTTGAAGAGGCTGGCGTAGAGAAAGCCGATGCCCAGGACCATCAGGCCCATGGACAGGGTGATCCAGAACGGCCCGAGCACGGAGCCCCGATAGCGCGAAGTGACGTCGTGCCAGGCCAGCGACCAGGACAGGCCCAGCCGGCGGAACGAGTTCGCCAGGTCGCGCGACGCCATCTGGAACTGGAACCGCGCGCCGCGCTGTCCGGTCCGCAGCATGTGGGTGGCGGTCTGCAATGGCCTCTCCCGAACGAAGGCGCGGAGGTATCAGCCGGGGTTTGACGGCGCAAGGACAGCGCCCGTCGCACGAGCTTTCCAGCCCGCGCGCTTCCGTGTTAGCCCGGCTCCGTGCCCCCCACCGTCACCATCCCGCCGATCGACAGACCCGCCCGCGACCCCGGCGGCCCCGCCTTTTCCCTGGAAGGCGCCGGCGTGTGGCTGGTCGTGCCCTGCTACAAGGTCACCGGCCACATCCTGCGGGTGATCCGCAAGACGCCGGCCTGGTTCGAAGGCATCGTCTGCGTGGACGACGCCTGCCCCGACAAGTCGGGCGACTTCATCGAGGCCAACAACACCGACCCGCGGGTCGTCGTCGTGCGGCTGCCCAAGAACCAGGGTGTCGGCGGCGCCGTGCTGGCGGGCTATGCCGAGGCGGCGAACCGCGGCGCGCGGGTCATGGTCAAGGTCGACGGCGACGACCAGATGGATCTTGGCTACGCGGCCCAGCTGGTGGCCCCCATCCTCCTCGGAGAGGCGGACTACGCCAAGGGCAACCGATTCACGTCCATCAGCCACCTGACGACCATGCCGACGGTGCGGGTGCTGGGGAACGCGGCGCTCAGTTTCGCCGCCAAGGTCTCGACCGGCTACTGGAACATCTTCGACCCGACGAACGGCTACACCGCGCTGGAAGCCAATGTGGCGCGGCTTGTCATGGAGAAGCGGGTCTCCCGCCGGTTCTTCTTCGAGACCGACCTGCTTTACCACCTGGGCACCCTGCGGGCCGTGGTGCGCGACGTGCCGATGCCGGCGCGCTACGCGGATGAAGTCTCGAACATCCGCATCCAGGCCATCGTCGGCCCCTTCGCGCTGAAGCACCTGCGCAATTTCGCCCAGCGGGTGCTGGGGCAGTATTTCGTCCGCGACTTCAACGCCGCCAGCGTGGAGCTGCTCTTCGGCCTGCTGTTCTCGCTGTTCGGGGTCGGCTACGCGCTGAGCTACATGGCCAATCGCGTCCCCGGTCAGGCCGCATCGGCCGGCGTGGTCATGCTGGCCGCCCTGCCGGTGATCCTGGGCGCCCAGTTCCTGCTCCAGGCCATGAACTACGACGTGCTCAACGTGCCGAACCGGCCGATCCACCCGTATCTCAACGTCCTGCGCGAGCTGGAGAGCGAGGAGACGTCGGCATGAGCCCCAAGGACATGGCGCTCTGCAGCGTCTTCGCCGTGGCGCTGCCGCTGGGCCAGATGCTGTTCAAGTGGGGCGCGGTCTACAACGAGCGCCTGTCGGGGCCCTTCCTGGCGCGGGTGATCGTCAACTACCCGCTGATGGGCGCCTTCGCCTGGTACGGCGTCACCGCGCTCCTGTGGTTCTACGTCCTGACCCGGGTGCCGCTGTCGCTCGCCTACGCCTTCTCGCTGATCGGCTCGTGCCTGGTCCCGCTGGCCGGGTGGCTGGTGTTCAAGGAGCAGGCGACCTGGACCATGGCCGCCGGCTACCTGCTGATGATCGCCGGCCTCTTCCTCGTGGTGCGCCCCGCATGAGCCGCGCCGCCGGTGGCTCGGGGGTCCTCGCGCGCTGGACGCTCCGGCTGGTGCTGCTGGGCGCCCTTCTGCTGATGCTGCGGCTGAACCTGCCGGGTCACCTGACGGTCGATTCGGTGCTGGCGCTGCACGAGGGCCGCTTCGGCGTGCGGACGACCTGGAACCCGGCCTTCTTCGGCTGGCTGCTGGGCGTCCTGGACCGCATCCGGCCTGGAACAGAGCTCGCCGTGGTCATGAGCGGGGTGTTGCTGTTCGGCGCCTGGGCGTTGCTGCCGGCCCTGCGGCCGCGGACCAGCTGGCTGGCCCCGATCCTGGCCTTGGCGCTCATCAGCCTGCCGCAGGCGATGATCTACCCCGGCATCGTCTGGAAGGACGTGCAGTTCGCCGTGGCGGCCGTGGCCGGTTTCACCTTGCTGGGCCTGGCCGTGCGCGATCCCGCGCGGCCGACGCCCTGGATCTGCCTGGTGCTCGCCGCCCTCCTGTTCGCCGCTGCCGGCCTGCTGCGCCAGAACGGCCTGATCCTGGCGCTGCCGGCGGCGCTGGCGATCGCCTGGGCCAGGTCGGGTTCGGGCGGCTGGCGGCGCAGCCTGCCGCTGGCGATGGGCTGGCTCGTGGCGGTGGCCGTGCTCACCTTCGTCCTCAGCGCCGTGGCTCAGCCGCAGGGCGCAGGCCGGCCCGACAGCGCCGGCGGCAAGGGCGTGCGCATCTTGCAGACCTACGACCTGGTGGCGGCGATCGCGCTCGATCCGACCCTGACGACGCCGCACCTGGATCGCGCCGCGCCCGCCGTGGCGCCTTATCTGCGCGCGCATGCCGCGCGGATCTACGCGCCCGAGCGCGTCGACACCATCGGTTGGGACCCCGCCCTGTCCGGCTTGCTCCGGAAGGTCCCTTCGGACGTCATCCAGCGTGAGTGGGTCGATCTCGTCACGGAGGACACCGGCGTCTACCTCCACGCCCGCGCCCTGGCCTTCCAGCAGGTGCTGGGAACGCCGGCGATCGACCGCTGCCTGCCGCTGTCGGTGGGGGCGGAGGGGCCTGCGCCGGCGATGGCCGCCCTGAAGATGCAGCCCCGGCGCAGCGCGGGCGACCAGAGGCTCTACAACTACGCCACCTGGTTTCTGGACACGCCCGCCATGTCGCACCTGACCTTCGCGGCCATCGCCCTGGCGGTCGGCGTCTTCCTGCTGGTGCGGCGCGACCCGGCGGACCTCGCCATCGCCGGCCTGCTGGCCGGGGCCCTGGGGTTCGCGGCCAGCTTCTTCGCGATCTCGATCGCCTGCGACTACCGCTATCTCTACCTGCTGGACCTGGCTGCGATCACCGGCCTGATCTACCTGGCCATCGACCCGCGCCTGCGTCGGCGCTGAGGAGTCATTCCTCGGCGAGCGCGGCGTCCAGCTCGACGTCGATGTCGTCCAGCAGGCTCTGGGCCGCCCGCCAGCCTTCCTCCAGACGCGCGATGTCGGCCCGGGCCTCGGCTTCGAACGCCCGCGCCACGTCGAGCCGCGCGCGCGCCTCCATCAGCTCGGCCCGCACCGCCGCCAGGTCGCGGGTGGTGGAGGAGATCAGGGCGCCCATGTCCCGGGCCCGTTCGGCCAGGCGGGCCGCCGCGCCGTCTAGAAAGCTCATCGGCGGATCGCCGCCCGCCGCCTTGGCTTCGAACCAGGCGAAGACATCGGCAGCGATCTCGCCCGCCCAGCCCAGGGACTTCAGGCCGTCGCTCACCGCGTTGTGGCGCAGGTCGGCGGTGAGGAAGCCGTCGACGGCCTTCGCCGACTTCGGCGTCAGATTCGGCAACGGCGCGCCGTGCGCGGCCTCGATCCGAGCCACCTCCGCGCGCCAGTCCGCCAGCAGCGCGTCGTAGCCCACGAAGGCGCGCGGCAAGTCGCGGGTGTAGGCCTCGGCCGCCAGCATGTAGGCGCTCCAGACCAGAACGGACTTTTCGTCCGCAAATCCGTCGCGCCGCCGTAGCGACCCGGCCACGGCCAGCGGATGCCGGACGGGGATGACGCAACGCGCCGCCACGCCCTTGGCGGACAACACCCGGCGCCACATGGGCAACAGCACCGTCGCGCGCGGGTCCTTCATCAAGGGCCACGTCGCCTTCGGAAACTCCTCGTCGAACAGGGCCGAGGCGGCGTCGAGCCAGGCCTCTTCCTGGTCGGGGTCCAGCGGACGGTAGGGATAGGCGAACGGATCGTCCCAGGCCGACCCCGCGGCGCGCAACCGCTCGTCGTTGAAGATCGCGATCTTCCAGGGCTCGAAGTAGCCCTTGGCGTTGTGCTCGTCCCCCGGCATCACATTGGCCGGCAGCTCGGCGCCGGCCAGCGCCAGGAGCTGGGTCACCGCCGAGGTGCCCGAACGATGCATGCCCAGCACCAGGTAGGCGGTGCGGGCGGCGCGCGGTCTGGCGGGCTGTCGGCTCATATCGAGGCGGTGGTACGGGGCAGGACGCCGCTGGGCAAGCGGTTGATCGCGACGGCGCTCCGGCCAAGGTTGAACGGCTCGCCCATCTGTTGCACACCAGCCCGCGCCGCCGCTCGCAGGAACTGGAACTCCATGGCCGTCACGGCCCAAGCCGACGAACGCCCGCCGTCCGCGGAAGCGCACCGGGTGATCTCGCCGGCGTTCGACCCCGACTTCTATCGGGCGATCTATACGGACCTGCCGGCCGATATGCCCCCCCTGTGGCACTACCGCATGGCCGGCTGGCAGGAGGGACGCGATCCGGCGCCCTGGTTCTCGGTCGAGGGCTATTTCGCAGCGAACCCCGACGTCGCGGCGGCGGGGATCGAGCCCTTCTCGCACTTCCTGGCCCATGGCCGGCACGAGGGCCGCGAGATCGCGCCGTCGCGGCATGCCGCGCGCTACTTCGGCCAGGTGGGCTGGGCGCCTGCGCCCTGGTCGCACGAGAGCTTCGCTGCTTCGGACAGCCCTCAGGCGGCCGGCCGCGGCCGACGTCGGGTCGCCGCGGTTCCGCTGACGCCGGAGCAGCACGCGGCGGTGGCGGCCGAGTTCGACGAGGCATTCTATCTGGCGCTCAATCCGGACGTGGCGACGGCGGGCATGGATCCGCTGGAGCACTTCATCCGCACCGGCTGGCTCGAAGACCGAGATCCCAACCCCCGCTTCTCGGTACGCGACTATCTGGAGGCCAACCCCGACGTCCTTGCGGCCAACCTCAATCCGTTCGCCCACTACCTAGTCGCCGGGCGCGCCGAGGGCCGCAGCCCGCGGCATGAACTGGGCTTCCGCTATGACGTCATCGCCCGGCTGAAGCCCGTGGAAGCGCGGATCGGCGAGGCGGCGACCGCCTCGGCCCGGCTGCGCGCCGACCCGCCCGTCCGCCTGGCCACGGCGCTCGCTCGGCTGCGCGACCTCCACATCACGCTCAGTCACGACAACTATGTGGAGCACTGGGGCGGGCTGCAGTTCTGCGTGCGCCGCGAGGCCGATGCGTTCGCCGCCAGGGGCGTGGACCATCTGCACCTCTATCCCGCCGCGCCCTGGCCGGCCGTCCGCGTGGCGGGCGAACCCGGCCCCCTGGGGGTGCTGCTGAACGGGCGGCGGCTGGGCGTCTTCGCGCCGGAAGCGGTGCGCGACGCCCTGGCGGCCGCGCCGGGCGGCGGCCGGCGCAGCTTCGCGGTCCACTCCCTGCTCGGTCACGAGGCCGACGCCACGGCGGATATCCTGAGCGCCGCCGGCCTGCGCGAGGGCTTCTTCTGGCTGCACGACTTCGCCAGCCTGTGCGTCGGGTTCCACCTGCTGCGCAACGACGTGGAGGATTGCGCCGCCCCGCCATCGACCAGCGCCGCCTGCGGGGTCTGCGCCTATGGCACCCAGCGGGCGCGGCACACCGAGGGCCACCGGAGGCTGTTCGAGCGGCTGTCCGTCACCGCCGTGGCGCCCTCGCAGACCACCCTGGACTTCTGGCGCGCGCATGGCGACCTGCCGGCCTGCGAGACCGTGGTGCTGCCCCACGCCCGGCTGGTGGAGCGCAAGTCGGCCCGCAAGCCGCCGGCTGGCCGGCCCTTCCGCCTGGCCTATCTGGGAATGCCCACGCCCTTGAAGGGCTGGCCCGTGTTCCGCGACCTGGCTCAGCGGTTCGAAGAGGATCCGCGCTACGCGTTCCTGCACCTGGGCGGCGCCCCCGACCCGTCCGCGCCGGCTGAGTTCCACCGGGTGGTGGTGACGGCCGAGCAGCCCCGCGCCATGCAGGAGACGCTGGAAGCGTTGCAACCCGACGCGGCACTGATCTGGCCCCTGTGCCGCGAGACCTTTTCGTTCACCGCCTACGAAGCCGCGGCCGCGGGCGCCGCCGTCCTGACCGGGCCCGACAGCGGCAACGTCGCCGCCTTCGCCGCCGACCCGGCCATCGGCCGCGTGCTGGCGGACGAGGCCGCGCTGGCCGCCGCCTTCGCGTCCGGGGACGTGCTGGCGCTGGGCCGCGGACCGCGGCGCGCGAAGCTGTACGACCTGGCCTACAGCGACATGACCGGGGAGCTTGTCTCGTGAAGCGGCTGCTGGCCGCCGCCGTGCCGATGCGCCTGCGTGGACGCCTGCGTCGGCTGCAGCCGGATCACGCCATCGCCGCGCGGGCCTTCGACGCGACCTTCTACCTGAAGACCTATCCGGACGTGGGCGAGGTGGGCGCAGATCCCCTCGACCACTTCATGACCTATGGCTGGCGCGAGGGGCGCGATCCCTCGCCCGACTTCTCCGTGAGCGCCTACCTCGAGGCGTTTCCGGAGGTGGCGGAGCAGGGCGCCAACCCCTTCGTTCACTGGATCACCAACGGCCGGCCTCGCGCCGTGCGGCCGGAGTCGCCGCAGGGCTTCCGCTACGACGTGATCGCGCGGCTGAAGCCGGTGGGGGATCGCGTCCCCACGGCGCGCGATGCGGCCGGGCCCAGGTCCGATCTGGCTGCGGCGCTGGCGGTCTCGCGTGGCGGGCTGGCCAGGCTGCACGTCACCTTCAGCCACGATGACTACAGCGCGAACCTGGGCGGGTTGCAGCTTTCCATCGGCCGGGAGGCGGCGCGGCTGGCGGAACAGGGGCGCGACCACCTGCACCTCTACCCGTCCCGCCCGTGGCCGGTGGTCCGCACCGCCGCCGACCCCGGCGTGCTGGGCGTGGTCTGGAACGGCGCGCCCGTGGGGCTGTTCGATCCTGCCGACATCGCCACCGCCCTGGCCGCGGCGGTCAGCGGGGACGAGGGGCGCAGTTTCGCCATCCACAGCCTGCTGGGCCACGCGGCCGACGAAACGGCCGACATCCTGGCGGCGGCCGGGCTGCGGCAGGGCGTGTTCTGGCTGCACGACTTCGCCAGCCTCTGCGCCGGCTTCCACCTTCTGCGCGACGACGTGCAGGACTGCGCCGCGCCGCCACCCGGCAGCGCCGCCTGCAACATCTGCGTCTATGGCCCCTGGCGGGAACGGCACCTGTCCGAGCATGCGCGGCTGTTCGAGCGGCTGAGTCTGACGGTCGCCGCGCCGTCCCAGGCGACGCTGGATCTGTGGCAGGCGTCGACGACGCTCCCTGCCGCGCGTACGGTCGTTCTGCCGCACGCAACGCTCGTTGAGCGGGGGCGGGCGCCCGCCACCCCCTCCGATCGGCCGCTGAGAGTGGCCTATGCCGGCCTGCCGGTGGGACACAAGGGCTGGCCCCTGTTCCAGGGGCTGGCGCGGCGGTTCGCCGACGACCCGCGATACGACTTCCACCACCTGGGCGCCCGGGGCGACGCCAGCCTGCCGGCGACGTTCCGCCCGGTGAGCGCCGGCGCCGACCGCCCGCTGGCCATGCGCGACGCCCTGGAGGTCGCCGAAATCGACGCCGTGCTGGTCTGGCCCCTCTGCCGGGAGACCTTTTCGTTCGTGGCCTACGAGGCGGTTGCGGCCGGCTGCGCTGTCGTCACCGGTCCCGACAGCGGCAACGTCGCCGCGTTCGTGAGCGAGACGGGGCACGGCCGCGTGCTGGAAGAGACCGCCTTGGCGGCGGCCTTCGAAAGCGGGTCCATTCTGGATCTCGCCCGCGCGCGCCGCGGCCCGATGCTCTATGACCTGCGCTACAGCGCGCTCACCCTCGACCTCGCTGCCACGGCAAGCGCATGAAGATCCTCTGCTATTCCAGTTTCACCTTCTCGTACCTGAACCGCGCCCGGGTGCTGTTCCAGACGTTGCGCCAGCACCATCCTGACTGGGAGCTGGCGGCCCTGATCACCGACCGTCCGCCCGAGGGCTTCGCCTTCGATCCGGCGGCCGAGCCGTTCGATCGGCTGGTCTGGGCCGAGGACCTCGGCATCCCCGACTTCCAGAGCTGGCTATTCAAGCACGACGTGGTCGAGGTCTGCACCGCGGTGAAGGGGCCGTTCATCCACCAGGCCTGCGGCTGGGGCTTCGACGCGGTGATCTACATGGATCCGGACACGGCGGCCCTCGGGACGCTGCAGCCGCTGGAGGCGTGGTTGGGCCAGCACGACATCCTGCTGACGCCCCACCTGATCGACCCCAACGACGACCACGCGGCGATCCTCGACAACGACCTGTCGGCGTCGCGCACCGGAATCTTCAACCTGGGCTTCGTGGCGATCCGCACGACGGGCGAGGGCGCCCGCTTCGCCAAGTGGTGGAACGACCGGCTGCTATCCTATTGCTACGACGACATGCCCAACGGGCTCTTCGTCGACCAGCGTTGGTGCGACCACGTCCCGGCGCTGTTCGACAGCGTGAAGGTGATCCGCGACCCCGGCTACAACGTGGCTAGCTGGAATCTCTCGACCCGCACCGTGGCGGTGGAGAAGGACGGACGCATCACCGTCAACGGCGCGCCGCTGCGCTTCTGGCACTTCACCAAGCTTGGCGCGATCGGCGATGCGATGACCAAGCGCTACGCCGGGACGAACTTCCCGGTCTACGAGATCTGGGCCTGGTACAAGCGCCTGGTGACCGCTGCCACCGACCCCTCGATTCCGGACCGCTGGTGGGCGTTCGGCGCCTATGACGACGGCCGGCCCATCGCCAAGAGCGAGCGCGTGCTCTATCGCGAGCGCGCCGACCTGCAGGCGGCCTTCCCCAACCCCTTCGCCTCCGGGCGCGGCAGCTTCCAAGAATGGCTCGAACACGAAGGCGCGTGACGCCGGCGAACGCCGCGTCCGGAGCCGCTCCCGCCACCCAGGCCGCCCCCGGGGCGATGCTCGACAAGGCCCGCGCCGTGACGGCGAAGGTGGCCCGGCTCAGCCGCGACTTCGCGGGCGCCCACAAGCTGGCGCAGGAGGCCCAGGTCCGCGAGGCGCTGGCCCGCACCGAGCTGGCGTTGGCGCTGACCGAATCGCTCGCCGCGCGCGCCGAGCTGGAGGCGCGGCTGCGCGACCAGGCGGTGGCGGCGTTCCAGGCGCGGGGCAGAGGCCGCCTGCGGCGCCACAACCGCCTGAGCCAAATGCTGGACCGGGTGCTGGCCCGCCTGGGCTGGCCCGGCCAGGCGCTGGTGATCGCCCGCAGCGGGGTGTGGCACGGCACGGGGCGGCCGTTGCACGACCTGCGCCACATGGCGGCCTACGCGCGGCGCGGGGCCGACCCGGGCATCATCCCGCGGGCGCCGCTGGAGCAGGCCTGGTACCTCGCGAGCAACCCGGACTTGGCGCGCCTGCGCATGTCGCCGCTGGCGCACTATCTCGTGCGCGGCGGTCGCGAAGGCCGCGATCCCGCACCGCTGTTCCATGCGGGCTGGTACGGCCGGGAGAATGCGGCGGAGCTGGCGGCCACCAGCGTGACGCCGCTCGAGCACTACGTCCGGGTCGGCGCGGCCCGGGGCCTGTCGCCCCATCCGGCGTTCGACACGGCCCACTATCTCGCCCAAGCGCCCGTGCTGGAGCCGGGAGACGCACCGCTGTCCCACTACCTGCGGGACGGCTGGCGCTCAGGGCTCAGCCCGCATCCGCTGTTCGATCCGGCCTGGTATATGGAGCGCGCGCCCGACGCGGCGGGCCAGCCGGCGCTGGTCCACTACCTGTCGAAAGGCTGGAAGGCGGGCCTCGCGCCGCACCCGCTGTTCGATCCCCGGTGGTACCTCGACCAGCACCCCAATGTCGCAGACGCCGGCGTGGAGCCTCTGACCCACTTCCTGGCGCACGGCGGATTTGAAGGGACGAGCCCCAGCCCCTGGTTCGACCTGCCCGCCTACGTCGAGGCGCGGGGCCCGGATCTGCCGGCGGGCGTGCATCCGCTCATCGACTACCTGCGCGGCGGCGCCTGGGCGGTGGCGGAGGCGCGGCCGGGGTTTCCCACCGCCGCCTATGTGGCGACGCGGCCGGCGCTGGTCCGGCGCGGGATCACCCCGCTGGAGCACTGGGCGCGGCGGGGCGGTCGCTGAACGCTTCGTCCAAGCCCAGCGCCACGAGCTGTCGCCGGACCTCGTCGTAATACTCGGGCACGTAGTGAAACGGGCTCGGCCCCCACCGGTGGGCGGAGTCGGCCAGGCGGAAGGCGCCCGCATCGATCTTCGCCAGGGGCAGCAAAGAGGCGAATGCGTCTTCCTGGCGTTCGAGGACCGCGTTGTAGTCGGCGATGACCGCGCGCTGTCCGCCGATGATCTCGACGTGGTCGATCGGTTCGATCCGGCCGTCCGGCAGACGCTGGCGCTCGGCCCAGCGGGCGCTATGGAGGATGAGCCGGGCCCGGGCGAGGGGCGTGGCGCGGACCACGGCGGCGAATTCGACGGCGGCCGCGCGCCAAAGCCTTTCGCATCCGTCGGACAGGCGCGAGATCGTCCTGACCCTCTCCAGCGCCGGCTGCGTCCGATAGCCGCTACGCACCATTTCGCCGCTGTTGGCGACCAGCGACGAGCCGACGGACAGCAGGTCGAAGCGCTCGTCTATGAAGTCGAAGATGATGTGCGTGGGCCGGTACGCCATGAGGGCGGAAAGCGCCGTCTTCCGCACATCGGCCACCAGGGCGTTGTGCTCGTTCCGGTGAAGGTCCCCCGGCAGGTCTTCCGCGGGGCGAAAGCCCTCGACCGGCGCGGACAGCAGGCCCGGCAGGCTGGTCCGGGAAATATACAGCAGAGCTTCCACGCCCCCGCCACGGATTGGCCACAGGTCGCGCGTTATGCAGCTGCCGACGATGGCGATCCGCGGCATCGGGGCTCCTGGCGTCAAGGGTCCGTCCGCGGTTCTTAGCATGGCCGGGCGAAAGTGGGCGGCATTGACAAGGCGGGACCGCCTGCGCATCTACGCGCGCTTCCGGCGCCCTGCTGCGGCAGTGGGCGCGAACGCGCAATCTTCACGAGCGTTCACCATTTTCGACGCGGTTTGTTGTATCAGGCCGTAGGGTCTCACGGGACGGCTTAGGCGACATGAAATTCCTCACGTTCCTCACGGACCTGCCTGACAACGTGCTCGGGCGTGCGCTGCGCGAGGGCTACAAGCCCGCCGCGGTGGCCTTCGGGTTCAGCCTGGTGTCGAACCTGCTGTACCTGGCCCTGCCGCTCTACACCTACCAGGTCTATGGCCGCGTGATGGTCAGCCAGAACCAGGCGACGCTCTGGATGCTGACCCTGGTGACGCTGTTCGTCTTCTTCATCTCCGGCGCCATCGACGACCTGCGCGCCCGCATCCTCATCAACTATGGCGTGGCCCTGGACCAGCGGGTTTCCGGCCGGGTGTTCACCAGCCTGTTCGACGCCGCCGTCCGCGGCAACTGGAGCGCCCGGGCCCAGGCCCTGCGCGACCTGGACCAGTTCCGTCAGGCCCTGACCGGCGTGGCCGCTGCGGCCTTCATGGACGTGCCCTGGATGCCGGTGTTCATGATCGTGCTGTTCATCATCGACCCGCTGGTGGGCGTGGTGACTGTCATCGGCGCGGCCGTGCTGCTCGGCCTCGCCGTGGCCCAGGCCCGGGCCACGCAGTCGGCGCTGAAGGAGGCGAACGACGCGGCGCTGAAGAGCTATGGCTTCACGGACGCAGCGTTGCGCAACGGCGAGGTCGTCCGCGCCATGGGCATGCTTCCGACCATCGGCCAGGCCTGGGCTCGTCACCGCGCGGTGACGATCGAGCGCGGGGCCGCGGCGGCCGAGGCCTCCAACTTCTATACCGACATCATCAAGGCCGTTCGCATGGGCATCCAGGTGCTCGTGATCGCCATCGGCGCCTACCTGATCCTCAAGGGCGAGATCCACTCGGGCATGCTGTTCGCCAATATGATCCTGGCGAGCCGGGCCCTGCAGCCGATCGAGAAGATCGTGGGGTCCTGGGATCCGTTGAACAACATGTACCGGGCCTATGAACGGCTCAACACCCTCCTGGCCAGCGCCGAACCGCCGGCGATCTCCACGGCCTTGCCGCGGCCGCTCGGCAAACTGTCGGCGGAGGGGGTCAACTTCGCCCCCGTGGGCGCCCAGCGTCTGGTGCTGACCAACGTCAACTTCTCGCTCGATCCGAACGAGGTGCTCGGCGTCATCGGGCCGTCCGGCGCGGGCAAGTCCACGCTCGCCCGCCTCCTCGTGGGGATCTGGAAGCCGATGAACGGGGTCGTGCGGCTGGACGGCGCCGACGTGTTCACCTGGGATCGCGCCGACTTCGGCAAATACGTCGGCTACCTGCCCCAGGACACCGAGCTGTTCGGTGGCAGCGTGCGCAACAACATCGCCCGCTTCCGTGACGACGTCACCGACGAGGAGGTCGTCGCAGCCGCCCAGCTTGCCGGCGTGCACGAGCTGATCCTTCGCATGCCCAAGGGCTACGACACCGACGTGGGCGAGGGGGGCGTCGTGCTCTCCGCCGGCCAGCGGCAGCGGGTCGGCCTGGCGCGCACCGTTCTCGGCAATCCGGCCTTCGTGGTCCTGGACGAACCGAACGCAAATCTCGACGCCGAGGGCGAGGAGGCGCTGATGCGGGCCATCGACGCCATGAAGGCCAACGGCGCCACGGTCGTGATCATCTCGCACAAGCCGGGCGTCTTCCGCGCGGCCGACAAGATGCTGGTCCTGCGCGAGGGCCGCGTCGAGCTGTTCGGGCCGCGCGACCAGGTCATGGCCCGGCTGGTCAAGCCCGCGCAGCCGCCCGAGGTCCGCGCGGTGGAGGCGGGTCGATGAAGCTGGATCTGACGCCGGTTCGCCGCGACTACGTCGCGCCCACGTTCGGGAGCGATGAGCGCGAACAGATGCCCGCGGAGCTGCAGCAGCGGCTGCGGCGGCCCATGGTGGTTGGCGCGGGCGTGATCGGCGCCTTCGTGCTGGGCCTTGGCCTCTGGGCCTCGGTGAGCCAGCTCAGCACCGGGATCACGGCTCCGGCCGAGGTGCGTGCGGACGCCATGCGCAAGACCCTGCGCCACAAGGAGGTCGGGGTCGTGAAGCAGATCCTGGTCGCCGAGGGGCAGCATGTGCGGGCCGGGCAACCCCTGTTGCTGTTCAACGATGTGGAAGCCCGCGCCGCGGTGACGGTCTACCAGAACCAGTACGACACCCTGCTCGCCCAGAACGCGCGCTTCATGGCCGAGGCGATGGGCAAAACGGCGCTGGAGATGCCGGGGGAGCTGACCACCCGAATGTCGGACCCGGCCGTGGCGACGCTGGTCCGCGACCAGCAGTTCCTGTTCACGACCCGTCAGCAGCTGTTCCAGAGCCAGTCCGCGGTCCTGATGCAGCGAGTCGAGCAGCAGCAGACCCAGGTGCTGGGCCAGCAGGCTCAACTGGAGTCGATCAACGAGCAGCAGCGGCTTACCGAGGAGGAGCTGGCGGGCTACCGCAAGCTCAACGAGCAGGGCTTCGCGCCGAAGACCCTGATCCTCCGCTATGAGCGGACCCTCGCGGAACTGGCGGGCCGCAAGGGCCAGCTGATGTCCGAGATCGCCCGCCTGCGGCAGCAGATCGGCGAGACCCGGCTGCAGCTGGCGTCGATCCGGGACGAGCGCGAGACGCAGGCGGCGGAAGGGCTGCGGGACAGCCAGACCAAGCTGGCCGACATCATCCCGCGCCTGACCACGGCGCGCCAGACCCTGGCCGCGACCGTGGTTCGCTCGCCGGTCGACGGCTACGTCTTCAACCTGACCCAGTTCACCGTCGGCGGCGTGGTCGGCAGCGGCGAGCCGATGATGGACGTCGTGCCGTCGGGCACGCCGCTCACCGTGACCGCGATGATCAAGCCCGAGGACGTGGACGAGGTCCGCAAGGGCATGAAGGCGAAGGTCAAGCTGACGGGCCTGAACCAGAGGTTCAACGATTCGCTCGACGCCACGGTGGACGTCGTCTCGGCGGACCGCATGACCAACGAGAAGACGGGGGCGGCCTTCTACCGGGTCGATCTGCGCATCGCGCCGAGCGAGCTCAAGAAGCTGAAGAAGGGCGTCCAGATGACCCCCGGCATGCCAGCCCAAGCCCTGATCGTGACGGGCGAGCGCTCGGTCATGGGCTTCCTGATTTCGCCGATTACGGACACCCTGGAGGACGCGTTCCGCGAGGAGTAGCGGCGCCTGCGCAACACCCGCTGACCCTATGTTCCGGCGGGCTTTTTGAGGTTGCGTAATGGGCAGGGTTCCGATACGTCTGCCCTCGGGCTCGTCTAACCTGCGCCGCAGCCATGCTATGGCGTTTGGGGTATTGGACCGCTGGGACTGCTCCGTCGGGGACGGGGGTCAAGCGTTTCAGGGGTCCGTGTGACACAGACTGGAGAGACTAATGGCGACTTATTTCTTTGAGACTATCACGGACGCGCAGGCTGCGACCTTCGACGCGACCGCCGACAACCTGGTCTTCGGCCAGACCGGCGAGCGTGCGAATATCACGAGCGTCATCTACAACGCGGCGACGGCCACGGCGGGCGCCTCGATCACGCTGATCTCGGGCCTGACCGGCAAGACCGTGACCTTCGACGCCGCGGACTTCGCGGGCGAAACCCCGATCTTCCCGGACAGCTCGGTTCTGTTCGTGGGCGACACCAACAACAACACCAACACCGGCTCCGACGCTGGTGACGGCCTCTACGGCGGTTCGGGCAACGACACGCTCTCGGGCGGCATCAGCGCCGACCTGCTCCAGGGCAACCAGGGCAACGACTCGCTGAACGGCGGTTCGGGCGCCGACACGATGTACGGCGGCCAAGGCAACGACACCATCGACGGTGACGTGGGCGTCAACTTCGCTCAGGGTAACTCGGGCGATGACGTGATCAGCGTCGCCGCGACGGCGGGCGCCTCCAGCCTCTACGGCGGCAAGGGCAACGACTCGATCACGGGCGGCTCGGGCGCCGACTTCCTCAACGGGAACTCGGGCAACGACACGATCGAGAGCGGCGCCGGCGCCGACCGCGTGCTGGGTGAAGGTGGCAGCGACACCATCACGTCTTCGGGCGGCAACGACACCATCGACGGCGGTGACGACAGCGACAACATCACGGTCAGCGGCGCGACCACGGTCGTGTCGGTGCTCGGCGGTGAAGGCGACGACGTCGTCAACATCGCGGGCGGCGGCTACGTCCACGGCAACGCGGGCGCCGACACCCTCGACGCCGCGGGCGCCGTGGCGGTCACGATCCTCGGTGGCGCCGGCAACGACAGCATCACCGGCGACGGTGGCGCGACGTCGGGCGTCGTCCTGAACGGCAACCTCGGCAACGACACCATTCTCGCTGGTGCGGGCAATGACGAGCTGCTGGGCGAGTCGGGCAACGACACGATGAATGGCGCGGCCGGCAACGACACGCTCTCGGGCGGCGTCGGCACCGACACCATCGAGTCGGGCGCTGGCAACGACACCGTCTTCGGTGGCGACGGCAACGACGTCATCACGAACGCCAGCGGCGACGACGGCATCGACGCCGGCGCCGGTGACGACAGCGTGACCGGTGGCGCCGACATCGACAGCATCGTTCTCGGCGACGGCAACGATACGGGCATCGGTGCGGCGGGCAACGACGTCCTGCAGGGCGGCGCTGGCAACGACTCGCTGAACGGCGGCGACAACAATGACTCGCTGAACGGCGGTGAAGGCAACGACACCATCGACACCGGCACGGGCACCGACCAAGTCGACGCCGCTGGCGGCAACGACAGCGTGGTTGGCGGCGCGGGTAACAGCACCATCCTCGGCGGTGACGGCAACGACACCATCGACGCGGGTACGGGCACCGACAAGCTTACGGGCGGCAACGGCAACGACGTGTTCACGTTCGACGCGGGCGACTCCGGCACCACGGCCGGCACGCTCGACCAGATCCTCGACTGGGAAGCGACCGACGCGCTGAACTACGCCACGGCCGGCACCGCCGGTAACTACGTGGAAGCCGGCACGGCGTCGGACTACGCGACGGCTCTGGCCAACGCCACGACCTTCTTCACGGGTTCGGCGGGCACCGAGTACTACGTGGTCCAAGTGGGCACGGACGTTGTCATCTTCTCCGACAACGCCACGAACGCCCCGGTCGACGCGGTGGTCCTGGTGGGCCGTACGCTGGACGACGTTTCCTTCGCGAACATCGTCTAAGCGATACGCAGATCTCGATCTGGAAGGGCCGCCCCTCGGGGCGGCCCTTTTTCTTTGCGTCGGCCCCATGCCACGCTAAGACGCGCAACCCATGGCGAACGCGGCGATCTACTTCCACACCGACGGCTACGACACCTCGGGGAAGCGCCTCCTGGGACGACTCTCCGCAGGCGAGAGCTTCCTGCGCGGGTTCCTCCGCCACGCCGAGGTCGACCGCTTCCATCTCTGGAATGTCGGCGGGCGCCCCACCGAAGAGCTGGACGCGCTGATCGCGCGGGTCGAGCCGCCCGCCCGGCCTGTGCGCTGGATCCCCCAGCGGAACCGCCACGACCTCATCGATCCTGGGGTGCTCTACATTCCGGCGCCCGACCTACCCGCCGAAGCCTGGTTGCGCCACATGGTGGGCGTCCGCTACGCCCTCTGCGGGGTCACGCACACCACCGCGACACGCGTGGTCATGAAGATCGTCGGCGACATGCTCGTCGCGCCCGTGGACGGGCACGACGCCCTGATCTGCACGTCCAACGCCGTGCGGGCGGCGGTCGACGCGCAGCTGGGCATGATGCGCGACTATCTCGGGCGCGAGTACGGCGCCCGCCGGCGCGCCGAACCGCAACGGGTGACGATCCCGCTCGGCGTCAACGCCTCCGACTTCCAGGTTTCGGACGAGCATCGCCAGGCCTGGCGCGAGCGGCTGGGCATTCCCTCTGACGCGATCGTCGCGCTCTATGTCGGGCGCTTCAACATCAAGGCCAAGATGAACCCGGCCCTGATGGCCATGGCGCTGGAACGCGCCGCGATCGCCGCCGGGCGGCCCATCCACTGGGTGAACTCGGGCTGGGCCGAAACGGACGCCGCCGGGGAGATCTTTCACCGGGAAACGGCCAAGCTCTGTCCCTCGGTGATCTACCATCAGGTCGACGGCCGGCAGGTCGACGTTCGTTTCACGATCTGGTCGGTCGCCGACTTCTTCATCAGTTTCTCCGACAACATCCAGGAGACCTTCGGCCTGACCCCGGTCGAGGCCATGGCCGCGGGCCTTCCCTCGGTCGTCAGCGACTGGGACGGATACAAGGACACCGTGCGGGACGGCGTCGACGGCTTCCGGATCCCGACCCTCGCGCCGCGGCCCAACATGGGTGGGGACCTAAGCTATCTCTATGCCAACGCCTGGCTGGCCTACGACAACTATGTCGGCGCCGTCGCCCAGTTCACGGCGATCGACCTTCGCGCCGCCGAAGCCGCGATCGTGGCGCTGGTGAACGACGCGGACCTTCGCCGGCGGATGGGCGAGCAGGCGCAGACGCGCGCCCGGGAGGTCTTCGACTGGTCGGCCATCATTCCACAGTATCAGGCGCTCTGGGCGGAGCAGGCTGCGCGCCTGGCCGGTGTCGCGGAACCGGCCCAGACCCGGGTCAATCCCTATGCGCCGGACCCCTTCACCCTGTTCGCCAGCTATCCGTCGCGCCACCTCGGGCACGGCGACCTCGTCACCCTCCGCCCCGGCATGAGCGAGGGCGCGGCGGCCGCGCGCTTCGGCTCGGCCCTGGCGAACTACAGCCGCGTCAACCCGCCGAGGCCGGAGGAACTGTCCGCGGTGATCGCCCACCTGGCGGCCCACGGCGCCACGCCCGTGGCCATCCTGCGCGACCTCTTCCCGCCGCCGCGCCGCAACTTCGTGGAGCGGGCGCTGGCGTGGCTCGCGCGCCACGACGTCGTGGAGATCACACCCCGCGGCTGACAGCGCGGCCGACGCCGGAAACGCAAGCGGCCGGGAAGCGGAATCAAGGGATCCGCGACCCGGCCAAAGCGACACAGCCATGGAGAGCTTGGCTGACCTCGAAGACCTAGCGCAAAGCTTGGACGCCGGGAAGCATGCGACGGATCACGAGTGGTTCAACTGGAAGCCCACGGGCCGATGGGTTCCGCCAGCGCCTTGGCCAGGTCGGCGATGACCCCGGCCCAGTCCCCCGGCGCCCGCTGCCTTATGAAGCGCATCGACGGATACCAGGGCGTGCGGTCGTCCTTCCAGTTCGCGTACCAATCCACCGCCGGCCGCGACATCAGCACCAGGCAGGGCGCTCCGAGCGAGCCGGCGAGGTGGGCGACAGAGGTATCGACACTGACCACCCGCTCGAGGCCGGCGATCAGCGCGGCCGTATCCGCAAAACCCTTGGCTCCTGTGATCTCGGGCTCGAGCGGGGCGAAGGTTCCAAGCCCCCGGATGGCCCGAGCGATCACAGGGTTTGGCACCCGTCGTGGATTGGGATTGCGATCGCCGCCCTGCAACATCAACCCCACGCCCTGGCGCCGCGTCGGCTGTGGGGGCGGCGCGATCAGTGTCGGCGCTGGCGCATCGTCGGGACCGGCTCCGAGCCAGCGGGGCACCGATCCCATGGACGCCCAGACGTCCGCGGTCTCGCCATCGAGGTTCGGCGGATTGAAGACCTCCGCCGGCAGTTGGCTCAGCAGTCCGACCAGGGGCCGGGCCACGGCGAGGCGCACTTCCGCCGCCTGTTGCGCCAACAACGGGATGAAGCGCGAGAACAGGATCTGGTCTCCGAGGCCCTGTTCGGCCACCACCAGGATTCGCTTGCCGCGCAGGGATTCCCCGCGCCACTCGGTGAGCGGCGCGGTCGGTCGGTACAGCAGCTCGTGCCGTGCTTCGTAAAAGGCCCACCCCTCTGCGTACTTGCCGAGCTGCAGCAAGGTCATGCCCAGGGTGTGCCGTGACTGAGCGTGGGTCGGGTCGATCGCGAGGGACTCCCGCAGGACGGCCTCGGCCTCGTCCAGGCGTCCGGTGATCCGCAGGATCACGCCCAGGTTGCCCAGCACCCACACCGGGTTCCAGGCGATAACTTGGCGGTAGCAGGCCTCCGCTTCCTCAAGCCGGCCCGCCTTCTGGTGGGCTACGCCCTCGTTGAAGATCGACTCCATGCGGGCAGTCCTAAGGTCACGCTCGCGGGGTGTCACGTGGTCAGAGGCGCAGTTCCACCCTGCGGCTCTCCGCGACCTTGCCGCCTCGCCAGACCTTGCATTCGGCCACGTAGACCCCCCGCGCCCATCCGCCGGGCGGACGGCGCTTGCCCACGTAGGTCATGTCCTGGGCGCGCCAGCGCTGCATGGGCTGTCCGCGGGTGCGGGCGAGGCTGACCCCGTCCGGCCCCCTCAGGTCGACCTCCACCGCATCGCCGGGCAGGAGCGCGATCGCGCGGAAATAGGCGACCATCAGCGGGGCGTCGGCGGTGACCGGACTCAGCCCGCTCGCCTCCAGCTGATCCATGG
>NZ_LSJI01000211.1 GCF_001557235.1 Phenylobacterium sp. CCH9-H3
CCCCATTGACTCCCCCATCCCCCTCCACCACAACCACCCAACTCTCGCGGGAGAGACTCCTCCATCGCCGTCCGGCGCCGGAGGGGAGCCGAAGGCGCAACCGCCCCGGAAACGCTCAGGCAAAAGGACCGCGACGGGCTGATGAACGCTGGAAAGTTCCCGTCCTAGCTCACCGAGCCGGGCCGGGGCGCCGAAGGAGCAGAGGGTGCGCCGCCCACCGGCGCGGCCCGAAATCTCTCAGGCCGAAAGGACAGCGGGGGCGTGCGACGTCGGAGCTCCGCTCCGCCGCGCGCCGGATCGTCAGCCGAGGTCGCCCCTTTGTCCGCCACCGACACCGCCGCCCTGAAGACCACCCCGCTGACCGAGGCGCACATCGCGCTCGGCGCCCGCATGGTCCCGTTCGCCGGCTACACCATGCCCGTCCAGTACCCCATGGGCGTCATGCAGGAGCACCTCTGGACGCGCGAGCACGCCGGCCTGTTCGACGTCAGCCACATGGGCCAGGCGCGCCTGCGCGGCGTCTCGCCCCTGTCGGCCTTCGAGGAGGTGGTCCCCGGCGACTTCATCGGCCTCAAGCCCGGCAAGCAGAAGTATTCGGTCCTGCTCAACAAAAAGGGCGGCATCGTCGACGACCTGATGGCCGGACGCCCCCTTCTTCCTGATGGAACTTACGACGACGGCCTCTTCGTGGTCGTCAACGGCGCCTGCAAGGACAATGACTTCAAGGTCATCGACGGCGAGCTCGCCGGCCAGGTGGACATCCAGCGCCTGGAGGACCGCGCCCTCATGGCCCTCCAGGGCCCCGAGGCCGCCGCCGTGTTCCAGGCCCATGTCCCCGCCGCCGCCGACATGGTGTTCATGGACATCCGGTCCATGCCCGGCTTCGGCACGGACCTGATCGTCTCCCGCTCGGGCTACACCGGCGAGGACGGCTACGAGATCTCGGTCCCGGCGTCCGAGGCGGTCCGCGTCTGGAACCTGCTGCTGGAGGACGAGCGGGTGCGGCCCATCGGCCTGGGCGCCCGCGACTCCCTGCGCCTCGAAGCCGGCCTGCCGCTCTACGGCCACGACCTGGACGAGACCGTCTCGCCCGTGGAAGCGGGCCTGACCTTCGCCATCAACAAGAACCGCCGCGAACAGCGCGACTTCCCCGGCGCGGCCCGGATCGTCAAGGAACTGGCCGATGGCCCGGCCCGGGTGAAGGTCTGCCTCAAGGTGCTGGAAGGCGCCCCGGCCCGCGAGGGCGCCGAGGTGGCCGACGCCAACGGCGTCGTGGTCGGCGTGGTCACCTCCGGCGGCTACTCCCCGGTGCTCAAGGGCGGCATCGCCCTGGCCTTCGTGCCCCCCGAGCTCAAGGCCGTCGGCACGCCCCTCAAGGTCATCGTCCGCGGCAAGCCCCAGGCCGCCGAAGTCGTCCCCAGCCCCTTCGTCCCCCACCGCTATGTGCGCAAGGCCTAGGCGATGACCGGCCCCAACGCGCCGCAGGCGCCCAAAACAAACCGCCAAGACGCCAAGGTCGCCAAGGCCTCTCCGCCTGCGTCGACCTCTTGGCGTTCTTGGCGTCTTGGCGGTTCAAACAACGGCGCTGACGCGCCCGAGCTCTAGGAGAGATACCCATGCGCTTCACCAAGGATCACGAGTGGGTCGTCCTCGAGGGGGACGTGGCCACCATCGGCATCACCGCCCACGCCGCCGAGCAGCTGGGCGATGTGGTGTTCGTCGAGACCCCCGAGCCCGGCAAGACGGTGAAGGCCGGCGACGCCTTCGCGGTGGTCGAGAGCGTCAAGGCCGCCTCCGACGTCTACGCCCCCATCTCCGGCGAAGTCATCGAGGGCAACTCGATCCTGGGCGACGCGCCTGAGACCGTGAACGCCGACCCCGAGAACGGCGGCTGGTTCGCCAAGGTCCGCGTCTCCGACCCCGCCCAATACGAGTCCCTCATGGACCGCCCCGCCTACGAAGCCTTCCTCGCCACGCAGTAACCCACCCCCTTTGTCATCCCGGTTTTCGCGGCACGCGAAGACCGGGACCCCGATCATCCAGGCCCATGGCGTCGCACGGCGCCTCAGCCACAGGTCGGCAAGCACAACAGATCGGGGTCCCGGTCTCCGGCCTGACGGCCAGAACCGGGATGACAGACGAGAAGTACGGACCACGCCCATGCGATACCTGCCCCTCACCCCCGACGACCGCGCCGAGATGCTGGGCGTGATCGGCGCCCCGGACATCGACGCCCTGTTCGCCGACGTCCCCGCCGCCGCGCGCAAGGCCGACCTGTTCGACCTGCCGCTGCATGCGGGCGAGCTGGAGGTGGAGCGGGAGCTGACGGCCCTCTCGGCCCTGAACCGCGCCGCCGGGGCCGGGCCGTTCTTCTGCGGGGCCGGGGCCTACAAGCACCATGTGCCGGCCACCGTCGACCACATCATCCAGCGGTCGGAGTTCCTGACCAGCTACACGCCCTACCAGCCCGAGATCGCGCAAGGGACCCTGCAGGTCCTGTTCGAGTTCCAGACCCAGGTCGCCGCCCTGACCGGCATGGATGTGGCCAACGCCTCCATGTACGACGGCTCCACCGCCTGCGCCGAGGCCGTGATGATGGCCCAGCGGGTGAACCGCCGGGAAAAGGCGATCCTCTCCGGCGGCCTGCACCCGCACTACGCCGCCACGACCCAGACCATAGCCCACGCCGAGGGGATGGAGATCGTGCGCCTGCCCGCCGCCATCGACGCCGAGGCCGCGGTCATCGACGCCATCGACGACGAGACCGCCTGCGTCGTGGTCCAGACCCCCAACGTCTTCGGCGTGGTCACCGACGTCTCCAAGATCGCCGAGGCCGCCCACGCCAAGGGCGCCCTCCTGATCGTCGTGACCACCGAGGCGATGTCCTTCGGCCTCCTGAAGAGCCCCGGCGAGATGGGCGCCGACATCGCCGTGGCTGAGGGCCAGTCCATCGGCAACGCCCTGAACTACGGCGGCCCCTACGTCGGCCTCTTCGCCGTGCGCGAGAAGCTGGTCCGCAGCATGCCCGGCCGCCTCTGCGGCGAGACCGTCGACGCCGAGGGCCGGCGCGGCTACGTGCTCACCCTGTCGACCCGCGAGCAGCACATCCGCCGCGAGAAGGCGACCTCGAACATCTGCACCAACTCCGGCCTCTGCGCCCTGGCCTTCACCATCCACATGACGCTGCTGGGCGGCACGGGCTTGACCCAGCTCGCCAAGATCAACCACGCCAAGGCGCGCGAGCTGAAGGCCGCGGTCGAGGGCGCGGGGCTGGAGGTGCTGACCCCCCGGTTCTTCAACGAGATCGCCGTGCGGGTGAAGGGCTCGGCCGCCGCCCTGGTGGACGACCTCCTGAACGACGGCATCGTCGCCGGCGTCCCCTATTCCCGCCTCGACCCGCACGCCGGCCTGGACGACGTCCTGCTGCTCTGCGCCACCGAGACCACCACCTCCGACGACATCGCGGCCCTCGCCGCCGCCCTGAAGGCCGCCTGATCATGACCATGCAGACCGTTGGCCGCCCCACCCGTCCCGAAGGCGCCCCCAAGGACTCTGGCGAGAGCGCCGGCTTCGCCTCGCTCACGGGAGGTCGGGGCCTCCTCCAGGATGAGCCGCTGATCTTCGAACTGGGCGGCTGGACCAAGACCGGCGTCGACCTGCCGCCGGCGTCCGACGACGCCTCGGACCTGGCCGGCCTCACCCGCGAGGGCGTGGACCTGCCCGGCCTCTCCGAGCCCGAGGCCATGCGCCACTACGTGCGCCTCAGCCAGAAGAACCACGCCATCGACCTGGCGCTCTATCCGCTGGGCTCGTGCACCATGAAGCACAACCCGCGCCTCAACGAGAAGGCGGCCCGCCTGCCCGGCTTCGCCGACCTGCACCCCCTGGCGCCCGTCGCCACGGCCCAGGGCGCGCTCCAGCTCATGGACCGGCTGGCCCACTGGCTGAAGACCCTGACCGGCATGCCCGCCGTCGCCCTGACGCCCAAGGCCGGCGCCCACGGCGAGCTCTGCGGCCTGCTCTGCATCAAGGCCGCCCACGAGGCCGCCGGCCAGGGCCACCGCCGGACCGTCCTCGTCCCCACCTCGGCCCACGGCACCAACCCGGCCACCGCCGCCTTCGTCGGCTACTCCGTCCAGGAGATCGCCCAGACCGACGACGGCCGCGTCGACCTCGCCGACCTCGAAGCCAAGCTCGGCCCCGACGTCGCCGCCATCATGGTCACCAACCCGAACACCTGCGGCCTTTTCGAACGCGATGTCATTGAAATCGCTCGCCTAACTCACGCCGCCGGAGCCTATTTCTACTGCGACGGAGCCAATTTCAACGCCATCGTCGGCCGCGTCCGCCCCGGCGACCTCGGCGTCGACGCCATGCACATCAACCTGCACAAGACCTTCTCCACCC
>NZ_LSJI01000212.1 GCF_001557235.1 Phenylobacterium sp. CCH9-H3
GCCTCCGCGACCCCGGCCAAGCCCGCCAAGTGGGACATCAGCAACCCGCCGGGCGCCGTCATCCGCCAGGTCCCGATCAAGGTCGACGAAGGCACCTGGATGAACGTGGACGTCAGTCCCGACGGCAGGACGATCGCCTTCGACCTCCTGGGCGACATCTACCTCATGCCCCTGGCCGGGGGCGCGCCCACCCGCATCGCCGAGGGCCTGGCCTGGGAGGTGCAGCCGCGCTTCTCCCCCGACGGCCGGCGCATCGCCTTCACCTCCGACCGGGGCGGCGGCGACAACATCTGGGTCATGAACCTCGACGGCTCGGACAAGCGCCAGGTCACCAAGGAGGACTTCCGTCTCCTGAACCAGCCCACCTGGAGCCCCGACGGCCGCTTCATCGCCGCCAAGAAGCACTTCACGACCGGCCGCTCGCTCGGCACGGGCGAGGTCTGGCTCTACCACGTGTCGGGCGGCGCCGGCGTGCCCCTCGTCAAGAAGCCTAACGAGCGCCACCAGAAGGAGCTTGGCGAGCCCACCTGGGCCCCCGACGGCAAGGGCGTGCTCTACACCCGCAACATCACCCCCGGCCCGATCTTCGAATACGCCCAGGACTCCAACACCGATCTCTTCAACATCGAGCGCTACGACATCGAGACCGGCGAGGTGACCACGGTCGCTTCCGGCCCCGGTGGCTCGGTGCGCCCCACCCCCTCGCCCGACGGCAGGAAGATCGCCTTCGTCCGCCGCGAGAACGCCCGTTCCAAGCTCTATGTGAAGGACCTGGTCTCCGGCGCCGAGGCCAAGGTCTACGACGCCCTCGACCAGGATGTGCAGGAGACCTGGGCCGTCCACGGCCTCTATCCCAACATGGATTGGACGCCGGACTCGCGCACCGTGGTCTTCTGGGCCGGCGGCAAGCTACGCCGGGTGGACTTCGACGGCTCCAATGCCGCCGTCATCCCCTTCCGCGTCGACGACAGCCGCGGCTTGATCGACCCGCCGCACCCCAAGGTCCAGGTCTCGCCCGACCGCTTCACCACGAAGATGACCCGCTTCGCCGCCGTCTCGCCGGACGGGCGCCAAGTGGTCTTCGAGAGCCTGGGCAAGCTCTATGTGAAGCCCATGGCCGGCGGCGAGCCCCGCCGCCTCACCAAGGGCGACGAGGCCTCGTTCGAACTCTTCCCCACCTGGTCCCGCGACGGGCGCACCATCGCCTTCGTGGCCTGGACCGACGCGGACCTCGGGCGCATTCGCACCGTCGCGGCCGCCGGCGGGACGCCCCGCGACGTCACCCGCGAGCCCGGCCACTACGCCCGCCCCGCCTTCTCGCCCGACGGCCGCACCCTCGTCTTCGAGAAGGGCCGCGGCGGCTTCCTCACCTCGGGCGCCTGGTCCGAGAACCCGGGCGTCTACCGCATCCCGGCCGCGGGCGGCGTCCCCGTCCGCATCGCCCGCGACGTGGCCGCGCCCCAGTTCGGCGCCGCCAACGACCGCGTGTTCATGACCGCCTCCGAGGGCGGCAAGCAGCAGCTCGTCTCCACCGACCTGAACGGCGAGGCCAAACGCGTCCACGCCCAGGGCGAGCTGGTCACCGACTTCGCGGTGGCGCCCGACGGCCGCGCCTTCGCCTTCCGCCAGAACTACGAGGCCCTCGTCATGCCGCTCATGCCGGGTGGCCAGGATGTGCCGGTGGACCTCAAGGGCGGCCCCATGCCGGTCACCCGCGTGTCCTCCGGCGGCGCCGAGTGGATCCACTGGTCGGGCGGCGGCGCCCAGCTCCACTGGTCCATGGGCCCCACGGTCTACAGCGCCCGCGCCGACGCGATGTTCGCCGCAGCTCCGCCGGCCGAGGGCGCGCCGAAGTTCGCGCCGCCCACCACCGGCGTCTCCCTGGCCCGCGAAGTGGCCGCCGACCGCCCGACGGGCACAGTGGTCCTCACCGGCGCGCGCCTCGTCACCATGGCGGCGCCCGACGGCGGGGTGATCGACGACGGCCTCATCGTGATCACGAACGGCCGCATCGCCGCCGTGGGCAAGGCCGGCGAGGTCCAGGTCCCGGCCGGCGCCGCGACCGTCGACCTGAAGGGCAAGACCATCATCCCCGGCCTGGTGGACGCCCACGCCCACGGCCCCTACGGCGTGGACGAGCTGGTCCCCCAGCAGAACTGGTCGCTGATGGTCAACATGGCCCTGGGCGTCACCACCGTGCACGATCCCTCCAGCCGCGCCGCCGAGGTCTATGCCGCCGCCGAGCTGCAGCGCGCGGGCAAGATCGTCGGCCCGCACATCTTCTCCACCGGCGAGGTGGTCTACGGCGCCAAGGCCGCGCGCAACTACGCCCAGATCGACAGCTACGAGGACGCCCTCGCCCACGTCCGCCGCCTCAAGGCCCAGGGCGCCCACAGCATCAAGAACTACAACCAGCCGCGCCGCGACCAGCGCCAGCAGCTCATCCAGGCCGCCCGCGCCGAGAACATGCAGGTGGTGGCCGAGGGCGGCGCCCTGTTCGGCCAGGACATGAACATCATCGCCGACGGCAACTCGACCCTCGAGCACAACATCCCGCAGCTCGCCCTCTATGAGGACGTGCTCAGCTACTTCGGCCAGTCGAAGACGAACTACACCCCCACCCTCGTGGTCACCTTCGGCGGCCTCACCGGCGACAACTACTGGCGCAGCCACACCGACGTGTTCGCCCAGCCGGTGCTGAAGGCCCACATCCCGCCGACCCAGCTCCTCGCCGACAACGCCCGCCGCGCCATCGCGCCGGAGGATCAGTACGCCGACGACGACAACGCCGGCGAGGCGCACAAGCTGGCGAAACGCGGCGTTCTGGTCTCCATCGGCGCCCACGGCCAGCAGGCCGGCGTCGGCCCGCACTGGGAGCTGTGGTCCTTCGTCCGCGGCGGCATGAGCCCGCTGGAGGCGCTGCAGGCCGGCACCATCGTCCCGGCCCGCTCGCTCGGCATGGAGGCCGACATCGGCAGCCTCGAGCCCGGCAAGCTGGCCGACCTCGTGGTCCTGGACGCCGACCCCACCGCGGACATCCGCAATTCCGAGAAGGTCCATCGCGTCATGGTGGGCGGACGCCTGTACGATCCCATGACCCTGAACGAGGTGGTCACCGGCGATCGCAAGCGCGCGCCCTGGTGGTGGGAAAAGCCATGAGCCAGAACCCCGACGAGGACGCCGGCTTCGACGTCGACGACTGGCAGCGCCTGGTCCCCTTCAACGGCCGCATCGCCGACCTCGACGACGTCCAGGCTCGCAAGGCCATCTTCGCCCTCAGCGACACGCACAACGGCAGGCTCATCGACATGGACCTGCCCCAGCCGGTGATCTGGTGGGCGGACGACGGCGAGCAGGCCGCCGTCGCCGTCCAGGCCGAGGCCCACGACAGCGACGACGGCGAGACCATGGAGGTCCTGGGCCTCATCCTCCCCGATGGCGAAGGCGCCGTGGCCCTCCTGGAAGACGTCGACCTCGTCGACGACACCGACCCCACCTGGCGCCGCCTGGTCGAAGCCGCCATCGGCGACGAAACCGGCGAGGAGGACTGAGGGCGGGCGCGTCGTCGCCTCTCACGCCGGCGGACGTCGCTGAAACATCCACAGCCGCCCGCGCCGGGGCTAGGGTTGACGCGCCGCACTGGCGCGCTGGCGCCGCCGCAACGTGTCTGGCCCTCCGCGCGCCGGGAAGCGCTGCATGGCCAATTGCGCCACGGCCTCCAGTTCCGCACGCGTGGCGCCATCTCGCGCCAGGATCGACATTCCGCTCTGAACGGTCTGGACGAAGCGAGCGAGAGCGTGGACATTGGTTCCTGGCGAAAGTTCGCCGTCCGCTACGCCCTGGTCCAGCCGCGCCTTCAGCCGCTCCAGGCCCGCCTGGCGCGCCGCGCGCACCACCTCGCCAAGTTCCGCGTGGTCTTCGTCCCCGACCATGGACAACGTAACCATGCAGCCCCGCGGCATATCGCACAGCGACCCGGTCAGCGACGCGGCGGAGTCCTGCAGCAGCTTCGCCACCGCCTCCCGCGCCGTTACCGCGGCCTTGAACCCGCCCCAGCCCATCTCATCATAGGTATCGCGGTAGTACTCCAGCGCAGCGCCATAAAGCGCCTCCTTCGAGCCGAACGCGGCGTAGAGGCTCGGCGCACCGATTCCCATCGCTGCGGTCAGGTCGGCGATGGACGTAGCTTCATAGCCCTTTTCCCAGAACAGTCGCGTCGCTTGCGCCAACGCTGCGGCGCGGTCGAACGCACGCGGTCGACCACGTCCGCGACGTGAGTTCGTTCCAGCGCTTTCCGGACCTCGCACCGAATTTTGCATCGGTCGTTAGATAAGTCCCTTGAACGCGGCCGACAACGTTCCCAGCTATTTCTGTATCGATCACTCTAGAAATGGACTTGGGACTATATGACGAACCTGGCCGGCAAACGCGCCCTCGTGACGGGCGCATCCCGCGGCATCGGCGCCGCAATCGCCTTGGAACTGGCCGAGCAAGGCGCCGACGTGGCCATCACCTACGAACGCGCCGCCGACAAGGCCGCAGACGTCGTGAAGGCCATCGAGGCCAAAGGCCGCAAAGCTATCGCCATCCAGGCCGACAGCGCCGACGTGGCGGCGGTGAAGCGATCGGTGGACGAGGCCGCCGCCGCCCTCGGTGGGCTAGACATCCTCGTGAACAATGCCGCCATCGCCCGCTACGCCCCGTTCGCAGAGATCAGCCAGGAGGACGTCGACGCCCTTCTGGCCGTCAACGTGCGCTCGCCGATCTTCGCGGCCCAGGCCGCGATACCCCACCTGAAGGCCGGCGGCCGCGTCATCACCATCGGGTCGGCTGGGGCTGACCGCATCGTGGGCGACCCCGGCGCCGCCTACTACATGACCAAGTCGGCGCTTCAGTCGTTCAACCGCGGCCTCGCTCGTGAACTCGGGCCGCGCGACATCACCGTGAACCTGGTGCAGCCGGGCTCGACCGACACCGACATGAACCCTTCCGACGGTGAATCCTCCGACTTCCAGCGCTCGCTGATCCCGCTTGGGCGGTACGGCAAGCCCGAGGACGTGGCCGCCGCGGTCGCGTTCCTGGCCTCGCCGGCCGCCCGCCAGATCACGGGGACGATCCTCAACGTCGACGGGGGCGCGCTGACCTGAACCCAAGGCGCAGAGGGTGTTTCCGCGCCCTCTGCGAACCTCCGCCGGCTGCGGGCTCGCCCGCCCCTACCCCCGCCGCCGCATCGCCCAGGCCAGCGCCGCCAACGGCGCGGCGAGGCCGATCCACCCCGCCCAGTCCCAGGCGCCGTCGCCGATCAGGGCGGCCACGAGCCCAAAGAGGCTCAGGGCTGCGATGGCGCCCGGCGCGGCGAAGATGCGGGTAAGGCCCTGCGGTCGCTTCACGCCCTACTCCGCAGGCGCCGGCGCGGCCGGCTCGCGGCCGATGGCGTCGGCGAAGGGGGCCGCGGCCGTGCGCCGACGCGCCAGCCACAGGTAGAGGCCGCTGCCCAGCACCACGATCGTCACCAGGTCCAGCGCCGCCCACAACAGCTTCAGCGGCAGGCCGCCGTAGTCCCCGAAATGCAGCGGCTGCGACAGGCCCAGCGCCTTGACATACCAGGGCATGGACCGCACGCCGACCAGATCCCCGGTCTCGGCGTCGATCAGCGCCGGCGTGATCAGGTGCTCGGTCAGCGGCGTATCGCCGTGGAAGAACACCAGCATGTGCCGCTCGGTGGAGTACGATCCGCCCGGAAAGGCCACGAACTGCAGGTCCATCCCCGGCAGCGCCGCCCGCGCCCTGTCCACCGCCCCCTGCACCGACGCCAGGCGCTGGACCGGCGGCTTGCCCTCGTAAGGCTTGACCAGGGACGCCAGTTGCTCGGCCTTCCAAAGGTCGACGATGGGCGTGGACAGCGTGTTCACCACCCCCGTCAGTCCCACCACCAGCAGCCACGCCGTCGCGACCACGCCCATCAGGTTGTGGAGATCCAGCCACTTCAGCCGCGCCGAGCGCCCGGTGCGGACCACCCCGAAGTCCAGCTTGCGCATGAACGGCGCATAGACCACCACCCCGGAGACGATGGAGGCGGCGAACAGCACGCCCATGGCGCCCAGGAACAGCATCCCGGGCAGCCCCAGAAACATGTCGGTGTGGAGCTGGAGGATGAAGTCCATCACCCCGCCGTCCGCCACCGGCGGCACCAACTCACCGCTCGTCCGGTCGTAGGAGGCGAAATGCATCTGCGGCCCCGGCGCTTCCGGGGTCGGCCCCGTGGTCACGTTCACCACCGGCCGGCCCTCGTCGAAGCTCATGAACAGCGGGACCTCGCCCGGCCGGTTCTTCAGGGCGATGTCGAGGATCTCGTCGTAGTCCAGCAGCGGCCCGCCCGGGTTCGCCGGCGCCCAGCGGTCGTGGCCCAGGGCGTCGTCGATCTCGTGATGGAAGATCAGCGGCAGCCCGGTCAGGCACAGCATCAGCAGGAAGGCCGTGCAGATCAGGCTGGTCCACTTGTGGACCGCCGACCAGGCGCGCACGGCCTTCGGCTCCAGCATCAGAAGTCCACCGACGCCGAGACCAGCACCGTCCGCGGCGCGCCCAGCACCAGGTAGTTGGCGCCCGGGAAGCCGCCCACCGACACCCAGTCGTCGCTGTCCGCCAGGTTCTCCACTCGGGCGCGCAGGGTCACCGCCTTGCCGGCCGCCTCGAAGCTGTAGCGGGCCCCCAGGTCGAACCGGGTGAAGCTCTCCAGCGAGACGGAATTGGCCGCGTCCACCGGCTGCGACCCGGTATGGACGATCCGCCCTTCGAGCGTCAGCCCGGACACGGCAGGCACGTCCCACTCCAGGTTCAGGTTGGCCTGGAAGTCGGGAACCCCGATGGCGTCCTTGCCGTCCAGCAGGCCCCCGGCGGTGCGCCGCAGCTCGGCGTTCAGCAGGGTGGCGCCGCCCAGCACCCGGAAGCCTTCCACCGGCTCCCCATAGGCCGACACCTCGATCCCCCGGTTGCGCTGTTCGCCGTTCTTCCCGAACACGCCGTTCTCGACGAAGGCGCTCGGCAGGTCGATGGAGAACACCGACAGAGTCCCGCCGAACCGGCCCGCTTCCACCTTCACGCCGGCTTCCACCTGTTCGGCGCGGAACGGCGACAGCACTTCCCCGGCGTTGGTCACCGGCACACCCCCGCTCACGGCCGGCGCGATCTGGCCCGGCGTCAGGGCCTCGGAATAGTTGGCGTAGAGCGAGACGCTCTCACTGGCCTTCCACACCACCGCCAGGGCCGGCGTCACCGCGTCGGCCTTGTACCGCGAGGTGCGCGCGCCCGAATTGTAGTCGTAGGCCTTGGTCTCGATCTCCTGCCAGCGCGCGCCGACCGTCACCAGCAACCGATCGTCCAGCAGCGAAAGCATGTCGGCCACGGCAAAGCTGGTGTTGGTGGTCCGCTCGGTGACGTTTGGGTCCGACAGCACGCCGCCGATGAAGAAGTCCGCCGCCGGCGGCGTCACGGACACGGGATTGTAGAGATCGCCGGCGAACCCCGCGAAGCTCGAAAAGGCGTAGGCGTTCAGCGACTTCAGCTTCACCGCCGAGGCCGACGCCACCAGCCGGTGCCCGATGTCGCCCGTCTGCACCTCGGCCCGGATTCCCGCGTCCGCCGACAGGATCCGGTCCTTGCGGGCGTTGTCGAAGCGGTAGGCGCTGGTGGCGCCGCTCGGCTGGGCGGTCGGATTGGCCAGCACGTTGCGCTCCTTGCCCCGCCGCCCGCCCACCGCGGCCCAGGCCGTGACCGCGTCCGAGACGTCGAACTCCCCGCGCACCACCCCGAACAGCTGCCGCTCGTCGGTATAGGTCCACGGCTGGGCGAAGTTCTCCGACGCGTCGGGCGCCTCGGGCACGGCGCCGGCCGGCGTCACGCTGGGCCGCGGCGCCTCGATCCGATGGTCCTGGAAGCCCACGTCGGCGGCGAACCGCGCCCGCTCGCCCCGATAGTCCAGGCCCAGGGCCAGCACCGTCAGCTCCCGGTCCTGGTCGTCGATGGCGCCCTCGCCGTCCCGCCGCGCCACATTGGCCCGCACGCCGAACGCCTGGCCCTCCCCGAACCGTCGCGCCACGTCCGCCGCGCCATAGAGCTGCCCGCCGCTCTCCACGCCCGCGGTCACCCGCGCCAGCGGATCGGCCGGCGCCCGCTTCGGCACCAGGTTGAAGGCGCCGCCCACGCCGCTGCCGCCCGGCGCCGCGCCGTTCAGGAAGGCGCTGGCGCCATGAAACACCTCCACCCGCTCCAGCAGCTCAGCGGCCACGAACTGGCGCGGCAGAATCCCGTAGACCCCGTTGTAGGTCATGTCGTCCGAGTACACCGGGAAGCCCCGGATCACGTACAGCTCCTGGAAGTTGCCGAAGCCCTTGGCCACCCGCACCGCCGGGTCGTTCTGCAGCACGTCGCCCACGCTGCGGGCCTGCTGCGCCTGGACCAGCTCCTGGGTGTAGGCCGTCACCGCATAGGGCGTATCCAGGGCCTCCAGAGCGCCTAGCAGGCCGACCCGCGCCCCGCGCGCCACCTGCCCGCCGGCATACGGCGCGGGCAGCGCAACCTGCGATCCGGTCACCACCACCTCGTCCACCTGCGCCGGCGCCTCGGCCGCATGGGCGGCGGAAGCGATGGAAACGGCCGCCACGCCGCACGCCAGCAACACTCGGTAGGACATCGAAACCCCTTACAACTTGCGAATAGCTCGCACTAGCAGTCGCAAACTCAGGGGTAAAGCGCCTCAGCCCCGCAGCCGCTCTGCATGCCAGGCCACGTGGTCGGCGATGACCTTGCCCTCCCCGCGAATCTATCGCTATGGTTGTTTCCCGCGCCCACGCACCACTTTGAATCGCAAGCGCGGTCCACCCGTCCATCCCATCTTCTGACGAAAGCCCTCCGCCATGAGCAACGGCAAGATCGGTGTCAGCGAGCCCCTGACGCCGGACCAGTACCTGGCGGCCTATACGTTCTCGGAGGATGCGCTGACGAAGCTGCTGCAGCGGATCACCATCAGCACGTCAGCCGGAGCCGAGATCGACTTCAGCGCCGGAATGGCTGGCTCCCCCGCGGGCGGCGTGAGCAGCGTGCAGGGCTTCGGATACAACTCGGCCGTCACCATCACCCGGCCAGGCAACACCACCGCCTATGCGGCGACGGACACCGTGGGCGGGCCGCTGACGTTTCCGAATGCCGGCCCGTCCGGCGGCGGATCGGTGATCATCACGGGCGCGCAACTCGAACTCGACATCGGCGTCATCCCCTCGGGAATGACGAGCTTCCGCCTCTACCTCTACAACGTCACCCCGCCCTCCGCCCTCTCCGACAACGACCCCTGGGACCTGTCCGCGGGCGATCGGGCGTCGTTCATGGGCTATCTCGATCTCGGCTCACCGCTGGATCTGGGGAGCACCTGCTACGTCGAGGTGAACAACCTCGTGAAGCAGGTGGTCGTCTCGAGCGGCGGCAGCCTCTATGCGTACCTCGTTACGACCACCGGCTATACGCCCGCTTCGAACTCCGAAATCTACAAGGTCACCCTGCACGCCGTGGGCGTCTGATGATCACGCCCGCGCTGCAGCGCGTCCTGTTCAGTGGGTCTATCCCCGCCACCTTCACTCGCGTGTTCGGCGGCAGCACGACACTAAACAGTGCGGGCGGCTCGCTCGCGCTGACCGGCGCGAGCGCCGGCGACTGGGTGATTGTCCAGACCTGGAGCGCGACCGCCGTCACCATTGGCATCTCGCTTGCCGGAACGGGGCCCCTACCGCCTCAGCAAAGCGACGCGGGCGCGGAAGGAGGTGTGAAGTATAATATCTACTTTGCCCGCCTCACCTCTACCGATGCCGCCGGGTCGCTCTCGATCTCTAGCACGGGTGGCGTCACTTATTTCCAGCACGCCCTAGTGCGCGGGAGCGCGGGGATCGCTTCGATCTCGCTCAAACAGTTCGCGCAGGAGAACAACACCTCCACGACGCTCGCGCTGACCGGCTGGACGCCGGCGGCGAAAGCCTTGGCGGGCGTTCTTATGGTCATCGATCGGCAGAGCACGGTGACCGTCCCCACCCTGGCAAGCTGGACCAAAGACTATGCCGGCGGCCCCGGTTCGGCCCTGCGCTTCTACCAATTTTCCAACCCGTCCTATGGAGGCGGCGCGTTCACGGTGACCGGCCTGGCGAACGGCGCAACGGCCCCGGCTGGCTACAATTCCGGCCACGCACTCGAAGTGGTGAGCAATTAGCATGGGCTCGCTTCTGCGGCTGAAATCGGGTGTCCCCGGCGCGGGCCCGGGGACGGAAATCCCGGCGATAACCCCTGGGTCAACGGCCTATCGCTCCTGGGCGATCATCGCCGAAGATGATCCGATCATGGTCCAGCAGGGCTCGCCCGGTGACTACGGCTATAATGAGCGCGCTATCGGCCTATGGATGGCGCCCAGCATGTACCGGACCATTTCGTCCGGTGAGGAGCTGATCATAGGCGTTGATGCCTGGAAGGCGGGGACTGTCGAGCGGATCAACAGCGGCGACGAGCGCGGCATCAAGGAAGTGCAGTTCTCCTGCAACGAGGGCCCCTGGGTCACCGTGTCCTCGCCCTCGATGCACCCGACCTACGGGGACGTCGGTTACCTGGTCCGGGTCAAGGCCGACGACTTCTCGGCCAGCGGTCCCGTCGAGATCCGAGCCAAGGTCGTGCCGTGGGTCGGCAAGCCGTTCATCCTCCAAGGCCGCGACGCTTCTGGCCCTGCGAACGCGACGAACAGCACGCAGCTCACGGACAAGACGGCCGGCCCCCGCGGCTACTCCATCGATCCCCGCACCGTGCCAGGTTTCGATCTCGGGGCGACGGTCAGCTTCGTTGCGGCCACCAAGGACGTCTGGTCCTTCATCGTGAACGTCAGCAAGACGTCTTCCCCGATGCCGTCCGCGGCCTTCTACATCGACACGGTCAACGCCACTGGCCTCGCCTCCGACAGCAACAACGGCCTGACGCGCACGACGCCGGTCCTGACGTGGGCCAAGGCGTTCGATCTGGCGGGAGCGGCGATCCTGGCGCAGATCGACGCCGGGTTCGTCACGTTCCTGAATGGTGCCAAGGAAATCGGTGGCACGACGTTCTACGTGACGGGCACGGCTGACAACCACTATCTACCGAGCTTCTCCAGCAGCCGTTCGCTCTACAACTGCCGCTACCAGAACGTCACCTATCGCCGCGATCCGGCCCTGGCCTACGGGGCGGTCAAGTTCAGCCAGAAGCTGGCGAACCCGGCCTACGTCGAGAAGTCGTATTGGGTCGGGCTTCAGTTCCTCAACATCTCGCAAGCGCCGGCCGCTTCGAACACGCAATGGGCCTGCCACGGCAGCCACGCGTACGAAGACTGTTTCAGCGATGGTGGGGCGTCCAACGTCGTGGTGTCGGGCGAAAATTGGGGCGGCACCGGAAACATTTACGTCGGCCTCCCCAAGGGCGAAAGCGCCTTCCGCTTCTATCAAGTCTACGGCTTCCCCAGTGGGGCGGCTGGGCACAGCGCGCTGATCAATTGCCGCATCGACAACGTGGGCTACGGCAACGTCTGGAGCTGCATGACGCTGATTAGCGGACTGGAGATCAACAATCTCAACTCTGCCTACGACCTATTTGGTAGTCCGAAGTACCTAAACGACGTGACCGTGCGCGGCGTGGAGAGCCGCCAGGACATCGGCGGCAACCACATGGATGCTGTCCAGCCCTATGGCGACGGTCAGATGATCATCGTGAAGGACTTCGACGGCCGAGATAACCGCTGGCAGTGCATCTATTGGGATGGCAACGCGGTGATGACCGACTTTGCTATGATCCGCGGCTATTTCTATGGCCAGCACACGCTCTCGGTGAGTTCGCCGCTGTTCAATGCGATCTTCCTGCGCCCCACGCTGACGCCATCGACGGACGGCCAGGCGAATGCAAGCCAGCTATGGCCGAAAGACCACGCATCGGCCCCGGCGCGCGCTGTGCGGTTTATTGCCGAGGACGCGGCTGCGCCCGTCTACCAAGACACGTTCCGCGTCGGCTTGTCCTACGTAGTCCCCGGCGTTACTACTCAAGAGCCAATCGACTACATCCAGTCAACCGACTTCGACCTCGCGTCGCCATATGCGGTCTACGATCCGACGGTCCCGCAGATGCATACCCTCACGGATGTGTCGGGGGTGTCGCGCGTCACCGCGATTGCCAACGCCAAGGCACCAGACGAGAAGTACACCCAAACCACCGCCGCCAGGGGGCCGGAGCTCGTTTCGGGGATTTTTACCGGCTCCGACGGCTGGCGCTTCACGGCGGCCAACGGCGGCACGGTCAGCAACGCAGATAGCAACCTCAACTGCACCACGGCCCCCGCCCCGATGGGTCTCGCAGGCGCGACCGAGGGTGAAATCTGGTACATCTTCAACTTCCGAGAGCCGGACACAGGTCTGCCGGCGAACCGCGGCTCTCGTATGATGTTCGAGCCGATCAAGAACCGGGCGCGGATCACCTACGAGATCGTCAGCAGCGTGCGTCGGATGTCGGCAACGATCACCCTGAGCGATGCATCGTTCGCATCGGTCACTGTGTCGTCGCACGCCCTGGTCAACGGCCTCTACGTCGCGAGGATGAAGCTCTACGCCGAGAAGCTAGGGCTGACGCTCTACAACTCTGCGAACCCGACCGGTGTGAGTGCCACCGAATCGGTTTTTACAGGCGGAAGAACCAAGCTCACAGCTGCCTCAAACGGTACGATCTCTGGCTGGGCCGCGAGCAACTCGGGCTTTGCCGCGACATTCGTGGCGCACGATCTGGGCGCTATCATCACGACGCCTCGCCTCGACGGAAGCCCAAGCGTCGAGGCGGATATGCTGGCGGCCTGTCTAGGTAGGATCGGACTCTAACTACGAGGCTCCAGCGGTGAGTAGCGGACGTTCACCTCCCCAGCCGCTCCGCGTGCCAGGCCACGTGGTCGGCGATGAAGCTGGCGATGAAGAAGTAGGAGTGGTCGTAGCCGTCCTGCATGCGCACCGCGACCTTCTGGCCGGCCGCCGCGCAGGCCGCTTCGAACAGTTCCGGCCTCAGCTGGCTCTCCAGGAAGCTGTCGGCGCCGCCCTGGTCGATGAGGATGTCGTCGAAGCGGCCCTTCGCCGCGCCGGCCTCGATCAGCCGGGACGCATCGTGCGCCGCCCAGCCGGCCTCGTCCCCGCCGAGATAGGCCGCGAACGCCTTGCGGCCCCAGTCGCAACGGGTCGGCGAGACGATCGGGGCGAAGGCCGAGACCGAGCGGTAGAGGTCGGGATGCTTCAGGGCCAGGGTCAGCGCTCCGTGCCCGCCCATGGAGTGGCCGAAGATCCCTCGCCGCCGGCCGTCCGCGGGAAAGGCGCCCTCCACCGCCGCCACCAGGTCCCGCGTGACATAGGTCTCCATCCGGAAGTGCGGCGCCCACGGCGCCTGCACGGCGTCCACGTAGAAGCCCGCCCCCTGCCCCAGGTCGTAGGCCGGATCGTCCGCCACGCCCTCGCCCCGCGGGCTGGTGTCGGGGGCCACGATCATCACCCCGTGCGCCGCCGCGGCGGCGTAGGCGCCGGCCTTGGTGGTGAAATTGTCCTCGGTGCAGGTCAGCCCTGACAGCCAGTAGAGCACCGGGAATGGCCCCTTCCCCGGCGGCGTGAACACCGACGCCCGCATGGGCGTGCCGGTGGCCGCGCTGTCGTGGCGGGCATAGGTCAGGAGCCCGCCCTGGGTGCGATGCTGCTGGACGATTTCCATCTGCGATCTCCGTGACGGGCGAGCCCTTGCCTGCAGGCCTGTAACAGGTCGACGGGGCGCCTGCGACAACGCGTCCGCCAGTTAACCAACGGCCTTCACCGCGCCTTTCCCATCGGTGGCGATGTTGCAAGCGTGACTATGCAACCGCTCCAGATCCCGACCCTCGACGGTCCTGGCCGGCTCGACCAGGCCGCCCGCCTGCAGCGCCGGTTCTACCAGGCCTGGCAGCGCCAGGGCCTGGCCCGGCGGCGACACCGCATCGTCCTCGGCGCCGTCGACGCGGTCCTCATGATCTGTCTGACGCTGTGCCTGCTGGCCATCGGCATCGGCCTCGACCGCATGTACCCGGTGGTGCGCCCCAGCCTGGGCCACGCGGTCACGGAAGACCTGCCCCGCCGCCCCTTCCCCAGCTGCGACGACGCCCACGCCGCCGGCGTCTTCAGCATCCCCCGCGGTTCGCCGGCCTACTCTCCCGACCAGGACAGCAACCGCAACGGCCTGGCCTGCGAGCCCGCCTGACGACGAC
>NZ_LSJI01000213.1 GCF_001557235.1 Phenylobacterium sp. CCH9-H3
TTTTTGCACGCCGATCACCCCACGAAGGGGGTGCCTATTGCACGCCGATCCTCACCTCAAAGCCCACGACTATGAGTCCGAGACAATGGGCGAGGTGTTGGTGTCTCCAGTCGGCCAGTTCACGACCTCGGCAGTCGCGTTGATCATGAACCTTACCAACCGGCCTCACTATGTCGCGAAGCAGCGACACATCGTTGGAAAGTGGCCCTATTGAAATGCTGGGTATAACAGCGCCGCTGCGCTAGGGTTTTGCAATCCGCACCTAAGTCATTGATGTAGAACGGATGCTTTTAGAAGTGTTTTGAATCTAAGTCTTTGATTTTCTTGAAAACTGCCCGGCTTCCCAAGCTGAATGTCAGGGGTTCGATTCCCCTCACCCGCTCCAGCTTTCCAGCAAATCGTCAGGTGCCATGGTTCCCCACGGGGGAGCGGCGGAATTCGGTCAGGCCGTGGGCGTTGGTCGCGCATAGCGTCGCGTGGAAGTCGGTGTGCTGGGCCTCATCGAAGACGTCGCGGTAGGAAATCCGTCCGCAGCATACGATCTTCAGGCGGCCGGCCTTCATGGCCTCCATCTCGTCGACGGTCAAAGCCCGGTCCATGCGGCTGGTCTGCGCGATCTCGCTCTGGGCCCCGAGGTGGGCGACCGAGCCGCGCTCGGGCGGATGGGCGGCCTGCGTCGGAAACGCGACCGCCGCGTCGGCGTCGTAGACGCCGACGAGCGTATCGACGCTCAGTTCGTGGGCGGGCGTCTGGCCCGTGTTGGCGTAGTTGACCCGCACTCTCAGGGGCTTGCCGGCCTCGAAGTCGAGGGACTCGAACGACTTCACGGCGACATAGGCGCGTAGCTGTCGCTGCGCGTTCTCCCGGCTTGCGGCAAGGGACTTGAGGGCGGCGTCGGCGGCGACCTGGGCGTGGCGCAGGCTCTGCAGCGACAGGCCCGCGATCACGATCTGGCCGACCGCCGCGAGAGCGAGGACGATGGTCAGCCAGTCGGAAACGCTGCTGGGCTTGGGCAGGTTTGCCGCGACCACCAGGATGGCGCCGATGAGCGCGGCCAGCAGGACTGCGACCGCGACCAGCAGTTCCTCGACCCCCCTCAGCGACCCCTGCGACACCGCCAGCCCTCCCTGAGCGCCCGCATGGGAGCCTATCGCGCCGGGACGGTCCACGGCCACCCCGGACGTCTTCGCGACGTCGGGGGCCGACGATTGCGCGCCGCGAACAAGCTTGCCCGGAATTTAAGCCTGATCGTTCCGGTGTTCTTCACCGCGCCCGCGGCTTCGTGGGGTCCACAAGTTTCGCAGGGAGACACGCCATGCCCAAGAACACGATCACCGATCCGCCCGTCGACGCCGAGAAGGACGGGGGCAGCTTCGCGACGATGCCCAAGGACATCTCGCACGTGACCTTCTACTTCGACCTGACGCCGGACGACCTGGAGGACGACGAGTTCTCGTTCGTGAAGGTGGAGACGCCGGACGCCGTGAACGACGACCTCGACACCTGGTACGAGGACGCGCTGGCCGAGATCCTGGCGCGCAATCCGCAACTGGCCGAGGGCGAACTGGTGGGCGCCGCCATCAAGTTCGGCAGTGGCAAGTCGGGCAGCGGCGGCGAGTTCTACTACGCGCTCGACGGCGACAGCACAGACGTCGACTCCGCCCCTACCGGCGGCTTGGTCCAGGCGCGCGAATACGCGGGCTACGGCGGCGGCGTCGAATACCGATACGGCGACCTGTTCTAGAGCGCCCCGCTCCGGCCGCGCCGCCGGATCAGGTCGGCGGCAGGGTCGAGGCCGTGATCTCCGCCTTGCTCATCGAGCTGACGGCGCCGCCATCGGCGCTGGGGCTCAGGGCCGAGGCCGGCAGGTTCACGTTTCGGCCGTCGACGCTGGCCGAGATCGTGGTGGCCCCGTCGGGCGTGCGGATCACCCGGGCGATCGTCCCGATGGTCGCGCCCTGGGCGTCCTTGATCGGCATGCCGGTCTTGTAGGGTGAGGTCGTGGCGCTGGTGTCGACGGCGGGCGGGCTGGCCGGCGCAGTCGGCGCCGGGGAGGTCGGCGGCGCCGGATTCACCGCGCCGGGCTGGCCGGCCGCCGCCTGGGCCTGGGCGGCGCAGGCGAGCACCAGGCTGAGACCGGCCGCATAGAGCGGAATGCGCATGGGACGTTTTCCTTATTCCTCTGGGTAGAGGAAACCATCCCTGCGCGCCCAGGTTCCGCCCGGGCGGCGTGAGGGAGCCCCGTGCCAGGCCGGTGGGCCGCTCGGAAACGACGAAGCCCCAGCCTTGAGGCTGGGGCTTCTCTCTCGCTCAGAGTTGGGGATGCCTCAGGCGAGCGCGGTCCTCCGCCGGCGCATGAGGGCGCCCGCGAAGCCGAAGCCCATGATCATCATCGCCCAGGTCGAAGGCTCGGGGACCGCGGTGATGTCGCCGAGCCGAAGCTGGCCGAGCGCCACGTCGCCTGAGGTCGTGAAGCTGATGTGGGTGAACACATCGCCGTCCGTGGCCTTGAAGTTGAAGAAGCTGTTGTTGGTCATGCCGTCGAAGGTCACCGGACCCGGGTCGTAGGGGTCGAGGGTCTTGTCGACGTACTGGGTGAACTCCACGCCGCCGGCGTCATAGCCGCGCAAGGTGATCGACCAGACGGTCTGCCTCGGCGCGTTGATGTTGAGTTCGGCCGCGGTGAAGGTGCCGCCGGGCGTATAGATGTCGAGGAAGGTCAGTCCGCCGTCGCTGCCGA
>NZ_LSJI01000214.1 GCF_001557235.1 Phenylobacterium sp. CCH9-H3
AGCCCCGGATCGGCGGTGAGTTCCGCCTGCCGCCTTAGCCGTTCGAGCGCGTGATGGTGCCATTCGCCGAGGTTCGCGATCCTTGGGGCCAGACCCTTCGGGTGCAGCGACAGGCGCATGACGTTCGGGCGGGGGCCCAGCAGGTCAGGGTCGACGCCTTCCAGGAGCGGCGCGACCGCGCTGTTGGCGGCGACGAGGTTCCATCGCAGATCGACGACAAGGGCGGGGTAGGGTTCGTGCGCCTTCAGGATGACGTCCACGGCGCGTCGAGCGGCGGCGAGCTCCGGCGCCTCCAGGCTACGCTCCGGAAAAACCGGTGCAAAGCCGGCCGCCACGAGGATCACGTTGCGCTCCCGCAGCGGAATCTCCAGCTGGTCCGACAGGTGCAGGAGCATCTCGCGGCTGGGCTGGGCCCGCCCGGTTTCCAGGAAGCTCAGGTGGCGCGTGGAGATCTCTGCCTCGAGCGCCAGGTCGAGTTGGCTCATCCGCCGTCGGGTGCGCCAGTCGCGCAGATGCTCGCCGACGGGTTTGTGGTGGCTGATCATGGGAGCGAACTTACCCGGCGCTGTACGCGGGTCCATGACCTCCGAGGTAATGCCGTTGGCCGCATGCAGGCGGATCGGGGCCACCTCCTATCTCCAGCCACAGGCCACCGAGCGCACCCCGGCCAGGGCCTGGAGCCGCGCGTGCAGGTGTTCGGCGCGGTGGGACGGCAGGCCGTCGGTCTCGATCTCCAGGCGGGCCAGTTGGCCCTCGGTCCTGAGATCCAGGCGCGTGACGGCGGCCCCCTGCACCGGGAACGGCGACAGCGCGCGCAGGAGCAGGTCCCCGCCGGCCGCCATCTCCAGAACGAAGACCCAGCGACGCTCTGGCGGCTCTCGTTTCTCCCCGCTCACGAGCGGCCCCGCAGGTGCTCGAGGCGCAGGGATTGCACCCCCACATGACCGGCAAGGCGATCGGCGAGGGACTGCGCGGCCGAAGCGCTGAGACCGCGCAGGGTCAAGGTGGCCTCGACGATCCGCCCCACGGGCTTCAGGCGCAGGGCCGCGAGTTCGCCCGTCGTGCGGCCCAAGGCGTCGTCGATGGCGGCCAGGGCGGCGTGGGGATGGGGCGTGGCGAATACGAAGACCTGCAGCGCCTCCGGGGCGGGTTCAGCCAGCGACATGGACGCGCCTCCAGCTGGAGCGGTCGCTGGTGCGGATCATGGGCTTGGCGATGGCGATCGGGCGGAAGGTCATGGCGGTGTCCTTTTCGGGTTGGGGGACGGCCGCATACGAAAAAGCCCCGCGGCCTGGGGCGCGGGGCGGTCGATCTTCTGAAGATCGTGGCGTCGCCTCTAGGACGTGCGCCGGCGCCCCGCGTGGCGGGTGATAATCATCGACATTTTGATCATCGCAGGCGCGCGAACGCCGCCGCTGGCCGGGCGGCCGGCAGGCGTCGGTGCGGTGATGGGCGTGGTCGGGCTCATGGCCGGGACAACTCCTGCCCGCGCTGGATAGCCGATCGGCGGGAAAAGCGAAAGGCCGCCCCATCGCTGGGACGGCCTTTCCATAGTCGGACCGCTTAGCGGTTGCGCGACCTTGCCTAGGCTAGGCGCGGACCCCGTTCACGGAGGTCCAGGTCGTGAGCTCCGCACCGCGGATGAAACTATGAGACACTGGATCACCTCCTTTCTGAAGTTGGACAGACGCCCGAATATGGGGGGCGTTTTTCGAGTCTGCCAACGGTTCATTCCGCCGCAGCGGTGGTCGAGGCCATGAAAGGCGTCATCACGGCGCCGGCCGCCGCCTGTTCGCGCAGGGATTGTCGGCGGCGAAGGTGAGGCACCGGCCGGGACGCCTTGTCGAGGGCGGCGAGGGTCGCGCGGTAGCCGGCCTCCACGGCCTCGTCGTAGGCGCGCCAGTCGCGGATTTCGATGCCGGACACGTCGGGCTGGATGAGGACGTCGGTGGCCTCGCGCGCGGCGGCCAGGTCCCGGCCGGTGGAGACCGTCGCGGTCCGCATCAGCAGCGACACGATGGGCGGGCCCAGCCGCCACTGGCCGGAGCGGATCCAGCGCCACACCGACGACGGGCGGGCGACGTCCTTGGCGGTGATGCTGCGGGCCGTCGTCACGTCCACCCCCACGATGGGGCCAAGGTGCGCCGCGCGCATGATGTCGGCCGGGAAGTTCTTCATCACCGCCCCGTCCACCAGCACGTTGGGGCCATCGGTAGCGGGTGGCATGACGCCGGGCAGGGCGATGGAGGCCCGCAGCGCGTGGCGCAACATCCCGCGCCGGTGGAGCTGATAGGCGCCCGTCGTCAGGTTCGACGACAGGCAGAAGAACGGCAGCCAGAGGTCGGCGATCTGGGTGTCGCCGAAATGCTGGGCAAGCCGGTCGCTCACCTTCAGCCCGTGGGTCATGGCGAGCAGGGGCAGGGCGATGTCGTCCAGCGGACTGGTGTCTACGAACGCCTCGTGCAGGCGGGCGTCCATCTCGGCCTCGCCCCACCCCATCGCGACGCCCGCCCCGACGATGGCGCCCATGGAGGAGCCGCCGACGAAGTCGATGGGCACCTTCCGCTCGCGCAGCGCCTTGATCGCGCCGACATGGGCGTAGGCGCGCGCGCCGCCGCCCGAGAGGACCAGTCCCACCGACTGGCCCGTCAGCACGCGCGCCATGCGCTGGAAGTCCGGCGCGGCGCCCCGCCGCAGGTGGAAGATTCGCGTGGCGCCAGTGGCGTCCAGCCAGGCCTCGGACCCGTGCGGACGGACCGCGTCGGCCGGCTGCATCAGGATCAGGTCGACAAGACCCTGCTCGTGCAGGGTCGCCGCGCTTGGCAGGCGGTCATGGGCTTCGGCCGTCCGGTCCCCCCGGCCCACCCGGAACAACCGGTCGACCTGCCGCGGCACGAAGGGCGCCCAGGCCGTTTCGTCGCGTTCGGCGACATAGAGGACGAAATCGTGGACCCGCTCGACCTCGGAGAACCATTCCGTGGGCGCGCTGGCGGCCTCCGAGCCGACGGTGGTCACGGCATAGCCCAGGGCCGCGATCTCCCGTTCCAGGCGCTCCACGATCGGTCGCAGCGGACCGGGGCGGCCGGCGGGCACGAACCCGAACACCGAGGGCTCGCCCACCGGGCCGCGCCGCGCCGTCTGCCGGCTGCGCAGGATCATCAGCCGCGCCAGCTCGGTCATCACCGCGCCATCGGCGTCGCACGCCTCGAAGAACGCGTCCTTGGGTACCGCGAAGATCTCGGAGTCGCGCAGGGCGTAGACGTCGGCGGAGTGCGGGATGCCGGCGATCAACGCCATCTCGCCCGCGGGCTCGCCGGGGCGGATGATCCCCAGGAACTGGGACTCCTGCCCTTCCTCACGCCGGAACGCGCCGAGCCGCCCCGTGCGCACGACGTAGAGCTGGTCCGAAGGATCGCCCTGGCCGAACAGCTTCGATCCCCCCGGCAGCGAGAACCATATGGTCTCGCTCCGCGCCCGCGGCTGGCGGAACAGCCGCGCGAGGGCCGAATCGACCGGTATTTCGGGTAGGGGACCCACGACGCGCGAAGGGTAGCGCCCCCGAACCGCCAGGGCTATGGCTGCGCCTCGCGCCCGAAGGAGTCTGCCGCATGACCAATGAGATCGCTCACCCGCTGGTGGAGTTTCCGGACGTTAGCGCCACGACGGAGCTGGTGCACATCTCGGCCACCCAATCGGGCGCCGTCACGGTGACGATGAACCGTCCCGCGAAGAAGAACGCGTTCGAGGAGGGCCTGATCTCCGCCCTGTCCGAAGCGTTCGACACCTTGGCCGGCGCCGAGGGCGTCCGCGTGGTCTTCGTGCGCGGGGCAGGCGGGACGTTCTCGGCGGGCGCCGACCTGGACTGGATGCGGGCCGCCATCGACCGGACGGAGGCCGACAACCGGGCCGACGCCATGGAACTGGCCAAGATGCTCAAGAAGCTCCGGGACCTGCCGGCCCTGACGGTGGCCCTGGTCGAGGGCGCGGCCTTCGGCGGCGGCGCCGGCCTCGCGGCCGCCTGCGACATGGCTGTCGCGACGGCGGACGCCAGGTTCAGCTTTTCCGAGGTGAAGCTCGGGCTGGTTCCCGCGACCATCAGCCCCTACGTCGTCGAAGCCGTCGGGCCCCGAGCCGCGCGAGCCCTCTTCGCCACGGCCCAGGTGTTCGACGCCGCCTATGCCGAGAAGATCGGATTGGTGACGCAGACCGTCGCCGACGTGACGGCTCTGCGTGCGGCGGCCCATGCGGTCGCGGCGGGGATGGTCGCCTGCGCGCCGGGCGCGGTCGAGGCCTCCAAACGGCTCGTCGACGACGTGGCGGGCCGGGTCATCGACCGCGACCTCATGGAGCTGACCGCGCACCGCATCGCCGCCGCCCGCGTTGGCGACGAGGGCCAGGAGGGCGTCCGCGCGTTCCTCGAGCGGCGCAAGGCTCTCTGGGCGGAGTAGCCGCACTTCCCAACCGTCGAGCCGGGGCCTAATCCAACCCCGATGGCTCTGCACATGATCAAGCTGGTGGTGGGCGCCGCCACCATCGAGGACCTGCTGGAATGGCGCGCCGCCCACGCCGGGCCGGGCGAGCCCTGGATCCTGCGCACTCGCATGACGCCCAAGCGCGGCGCCGAGATGATCGACGGAGGCTCGATCTACCGTGTGTTCAAGGGCGTGATCCTCTGCCGCCAGCGGATCCTGGGCGTGAACACTGTGGGCGAGGGCGTCACCGCCCGTTGCGAGATAACCCTGGACGAGCAGATCGTGCGCGTGGCGCCCACGCCGCGGCGCGCCTTCCAGGGCTGGCGCTACCTGGAAGCCCGCGATGCGCCCCCGGACCTCGATGCCGAAGGGTTCGGAGAGGCGCCGGACGAACTGGCCCGCCAGCTCCGTGAGATCGGCGCCTGGTAGGGCGGTCAGTCCCCGAGGTTGTCGATCAGGCGGGTGCGGCCCAGGTGCGCGGCCCCCAGCACGCGGACGGGCCCTGAGGCAGGGCCTGGGCCCAGGCGCTCCAGGGTTTCCGGAACGCGCGCCTCTACGTAATCGACCTTACCGAAACCTGCGGCCAGCAGGGCGGCGACCGCAGCCTCTTCCGCGGCGGCGACCGCCTCGCCGGCGCGCACCTTGGAGAGCGCCTCGCGCAGCACGGCGTTCAGGCGCGCCGCCACCGGCCTTTCGGCCTCGCTCAGGTAGGCGTTGCGCGATGACAGGGCCAGGCCGTCGTCCGCCCGGACGGTCGGCCCGCCGACGATCTCCACGGGCAGGTCCAGGTCGCGCACCAGCCGGCGGATCACGGTGAGCTGCTGGAAATCCTTCTCGCCGAACACCGCCACGTCCGGGGCGCACTGGTTCAGGAGTTTGGTGACCACCGTGGCCACGCCGGCGAAATGTCCCGGCCGGGCCTGGCCGTCCAGGGGTTCCGAAACGCCGGCCACCGTGACGGTCGTCGAAGCGCCGGGCGGGTACATCTCCGCGACCGACGGCGCGTACAGCAGATGGCAGCCCGCGGTCTCCAGAAGGCCGGCGTCCCGGGCCTCGTCGCGCGGATAGGCGTCGAAGTCCTCGTTCGGCCCGAACTGGGTCGGATTGACGAAGACGCTGGCCACCACGCGGTCGGCGCGGGTCCGCGCAAGTCGGACGAGAGACAGATGCCCCTCGTGCAAGGCGCCCATCGTGGGCACGAATCCGACGCGCAGGCCCGCCTGGCGCCAGGCGGCGACCCGGGCGCGGAGATCGGCGACGGTTCGGACGATCGGGAGTTCTGGCATCGGCGCGGCTTATGGTGCGGGGCGGCGGGCAAGTCCATCCACAGCCGCGCGACCATACGCACGTTGACGCTGCGGCGCGGGTCGCGCTCACCTGCTATTCGTTAATGAGTCGGCCTGCTCGGCCGTCTGGGGGAGCTGAAGGTCATGGGCCAGGCCAGCGTCATCGTGGTCGGCAACGAGAAGGGCGGGGCCGGCAAGTCCACGCTCGCCATCCACATCGTCACCGCCCTGCTGCACGGCGGCGCCAAGGTCGCCGTGCTCGACCTCGACCTGCGTCAGCAGACGCTGGGGCACTTCTTCGCCAATCGCGCGGCCTGGCTCGCGGCCAACGGCGCCGAGGCGCCGATGCCCCTCCAGCACCCGATCAGCTCGGCGGGCGACGCCCTGGCCAAGGCGTCCGACGCCGAGCAGCTGGCGCGCTTCGAGGAGGCCTTCGCCCAGGTGGCGCACGAGGCTGATTTCGTCCTTATCGACACGCCCGGCGCGGACACCGCGATCATGCGCGCCGCGCACGTGAAGGCGGACCTGATCGTCACCCCGATGAACGACAGCTTCGTCGACTTCGACATGCTGGGCGTCGTGGATCCGGTGACCCTCGAACTGAAGCGCCACAGCCTCTATGCGGAGACGGTCTGGGCCTGCCGCAAGGAGCGGGCGACGCGCGAGCGCAAGCAGATCGACTGGGTCGTGCTGCGCAACCGACTGGCGCCTACCGAGGCCCGCAATCGCCGGCGCCTGGACGAACGGGTTTCGTCCCTGGCCAAGAAGGTGGGCTTCCGCGTGGGGCCGGGCCTGCGCGACCGGGTGATCTATCGCGAGCTGTTCCCCTTCGGGCTGACCGTCGCCGACCTTTCGCCCGCCATCCGACCGGTCGCCATGAGCCTGCAGCACGTCGCCGCGCGCCAGGAGCTTCGGGCCGTGATGGTCGCGCTCGGCTTCAACGGGCTGGACGAAGGCGAGCGGATCGCGGCTGAGTAGCCGATGCTCTACATCGCCCTCGGCGGCGCGCTGCTCGTTGGCTACCTCTGGCTCACCGGGGGCAAGGCCCCCCTCCTGAAACGCCGCGAATGGCGTGTCCTGACCGCGGCCCTGGCGCTGGCGGCGTTCACCGGCGCCGTCTTCGTCGGCGTGCGCGGGTCGTGGGGCGCGACCATCGTGCTCGTCGTAGTGGGGCTCTGGCTGGCGGCGTCTGCGCGGAAGACTGCGCCGATCGCCGCGCCGCCGCCTGCCATGCGCATGAGCGAGGCCGAGGCCCGCCGGATCCTGGGCGTGGGCGCCGAAGCGAGCCGCGAGGAGATCCAGGCCGCCTACACCCGCCTGATGCGCGCGGTTCACCCTGACAAAGGCGGCACGGCGGGGCTGGCCGCCCAGCTCAACGTCGCGCGCGACCGGCTGTTGGGCCGCGGGTAAGGAAAAGGCCCCGGCGGGGCCGGGGCCTTTGCAGGATTGAGCCTGGGCGCTTCAGCCGCGGCCGGGCGGCATGACGAGGCAGGGCTGCTTCTTCGCTTTGAGCGCCTTGCAGGCGTTGCGCGCATCGCCCTCGGACATGCCGGAGAACCGGGCGCGGTACTTGCCGCCGTCCTTCTCGGCGACGCCGCGGGCGTCGTCGAATTGCTTTCCGAACCGCTTCTCGACCAGCGCGATCTGCTCGCGCGCATCGGCGCGGGTGGAGAAGGTGCCGACCTGGACGGTCCAGCGCCCGGCGGCGTCCTTCTTGCCCTTGCCGTTCAGCTTGGGGACGTCCCTGGGCTCGACGATCTGGATCTTCGAGGCCCGCGACGGCGGCGTGGAGGAGGCGAGGGCGACCTTAAGGCCGGCCTCGGTATCGCCCTGCTGCATGGAAGGCTGGGTGGCCTCCGCCAGTTGCGGCGGCTCGAAGAAATTCTGGGCGACGGTGATCTGCTCGCCGCGGGCGCGGCGGTCCAGCACGTCGAAGCCGGTCAGCAGCAGGCCTTCGGCGACCTTGTTGCGGGTCGCCACGGTGGGGCCGCCGAGGACAATGGCGATGAGGCGGCGATTGTCGCGCACGGCCGAGACGGCGAGGTTGAAGCCCGAGGCGTTGGTGAAGCCGGTCTTCAGCCCGTCCACTCCGTCCATCGTGTAGAGCAGGCCGTTGTGGTTGCGGATGTTCTGGCCGCGGAACGCGAAGTTCTTGGTCGAGAACAGGCGGTAGTATTGCGGATAGTCGCGCATCACCGCGCGCGACAGGATCGCCAGATCCCGGGCCGTGGACAGGTTGCGGCTGTCGGGCAGGCCATGCGGGTTGGCGAAGTTGGTGTTGCTCATGCCGAGCTCTTGAGCCCGCAGGGTCATGAGTGTGGCGAAGCGCTGTTCGGTGCCGCCCAGCTTTTCCGCCAGAGCCACCGCCGCGTCGTTGGCCGAGCGCGTGACCATGCCCTGCATCGCCTGCTCGACCGTGATCGAGTCGCCGGCGCGGATGCCCAGCTTCGTCGGCGCCTGCGCGGAGGCTCGGGGCGAGAACACGACCGGGTCGTCCAACTGGATCTTGCCCGACGCCAGCGCCTCGAACGCGAGATACAGCGTCATCACCTTGGTGATCGAGGCGGGATACCGCGGCGCATCCGCGCGTTTAGCGTACAGCACCTCGCCCGTCTTCGCGTCCACGACGATGGCCGCGTATTTCGACGAGTTCTGCGGGATGAGCTGGAAGTACGGGACCTGCGCCATGGCAGGCGAGGACGCCCCGCCGAGGGCCGTGGCCGCAGCCAGACCGAGGGTAAGCAACAGGCGGCGAGCGTGCTGGATCATGCTTCGTCCGTCGAATCAAAGCGTTGACGCGGCCACTGCGCCGCGCGGGAAGTTCGTATCATGCGTCCCGCACCCTTGCAGGAGAGTAAACAAGGATTGAACGGGCGCAATTGTCGCGGCGCCTGATGAACGGGCGGTGAAGCTTCATGGAAGCGTCATTGTGCAGTGCACAAAAAGCGTTTGACTGCTGCAGTGCAACATGAGACAAGGAGGGCGTGATCCAGAGGGCGTTCTGCGCCCTAAGCGCCGTCCCCGTCTCAATTTCCTGAGGAGCCGCCCCATGGCCGCCGCCGAAGCCGCGAAGTCCACCGTCGAGCAGTTCACCGCCGCCTCCAACGTCGCCTTCAAGGAAGGCGTCGAGAAGAGCCTCGCCGCGCTGAACGAGATGAACACCCATTCCAAGAAGAACCTGGAAGCCATGGTCGCCTCGGCGACGGCTTCGGCCAAGGGCGCGGAAGCCCTGGGCGCCCAGGCCATGGCCTTCTCCAAGGCCGTCTTCGACACCCAGGTGAGCGCCGCCAAGTCGCTCGCCGGCGCCAAGAGCGTGCAGGAAGTGGTCGAACTGCAGACCGCCTTCGCCAAGTCCGCTCTGGAAACCTACATGGCCCAGTTCGGCGCGATGTCCGAGACCGTCTCCTCGTCGGTCAAGGAATCGATGAAGCCCCTCAACGAGCGCGTGACCGCGGTCGTCGAGAAGTTCCAGGCCGTCCGCTAAGCTTCCACGAGTACGGAAGTGCGAAAGCCCGGGCCGCGAGGCCCGGGCTTTCCTGTCCCTGAGTAGGCGTACCCCGCTCCGTCCTCCCTCGTTCGGAGTGCGTTTTCTTACCAGTCAGCGTTGGGGTCGGTCCCCGAGGGCCGGCCCTTTTTCTTTGACCAGCCGCGCGCTAGACGTGGCGCCATGTCGCAAGTCGAAGAACGCCTCGCCGGCCTCGGGATCCAACTCCCCACGCCCAACGCACCCGTCGCCAACTACGTCCCCTTCGTAAGGGTCGGCGAGCTGGTCCATGTCTCCGGCCAGGTCTCGGTCGACGCCGCCGGCGGCGTCCGCGGGATCGTCGGTGAGGACGTGGACTTCGAGACCGCCGTACGCGCCGCGCGCATCTGCGGCGTCAACCTGCTGGCCCAGATGAAAGCCGCCTGCGAGGGCGACCTCGATCGGGTGGTGCGCTTGATCAAGCTCGGCGGCTTCGTCCAGGCCGGCCCGACCTTCTTCGACATCCCCAAGGTGGTGAACGGCTGCTCGGACCTCATGGTCGAGGCGCTGGCCGACGCCGGGCGACACGCCCGCTCCGCGGTGGGGGTCTATCGCCTGCCGATGAACTTCGCCGTCGAGGTCGACGCCGTGGTGCAGGTCCGGTGAACGCCGCCGCGGAAAAGGGGGGCTTCGGCCAGGCCTGGGACCTCCTCTTCCACCCGCCGATTGCGCACCGCGGGCTGTGGAGCGCCGATGGCGCGCCGGAGAATTCGCTGGGCGCGTTCCAGGCGGCCTGCGCGGCCGGCTACGGGATCGAGCTGGACGTCCAGCTGTCGGCCGACGGCGAGGCCATGGTGTTCCACGACGATAAGCTGGCCCGGATGACGGGCGCGGAGGGCCGCGTTCGTGACCGCAGCGCAGCAGAGCTGGCCGAGCTGCGCCTGGCCGGCAGCGATGAGAAGATCCCCACCCTGCTCGAGACCCTGGCCGTCGTCGGCCACCGGGCGATGGTTCACATTGAATTGAAGACGCCCTACGGCGAGGTCGGCCCGCTGGAGCAGCGGGTCCATGAGGTGATCGCCGACCACAACGGCCCGCTCTGCGTCATCGGCTTCAATCCCTATTCCCATGCCTGGTTCGCCGACCGCTATCCCGGCGTACTGCGGGGCCTCGACAGCTATTCCTACGACAAGGCGCCCCACATGGCCGAGGACCAGCGCCGCGCGTTCGCCGCGCTGGAGCATGTGCAGATCGCGCGGCCGCACTTCCTGGCGCTGGGCCTCGACATGCTGCCGAACCCCAAGGCCGCGGCCTTGCGGGCGCGGGGCATGCCTGTGGTGGCCTGGACGGTGCGCGACCCGGCGCAGTGGGACGCGGTCAAGGACGGTTGCGACAATCTGATCTTCGAAGGGTTCGCTGCGTGAGGCTCACGCCGGCGGTGAAGGTTTGCCGCCGTATCTCCGAGATCGGCCGCGAGGCCTGGGACGCCTGCGCGGACAATCCCGCCTACGACCAGAACCCCTTCATCCGGTTCGACTTTCTGCACGCCCTGGAAGAGGCCAACTGCGCGGTCGAGCGGACCGGATGGGGGCCGCAGCATCTCGCCATCGACGACGCGGACGGCAGGGTGGCGGCGGTGATGCCGCTCTACCTGAAGAGCCACAGCCAGGGTGAGTACATCTTCGACCACGCCTGGGCCGACGCCTATGAGCGGGCAGGGGGGCGCTACTATCCCAAGCTGCTGTCGGCCGCCCCCTTCGTGCCCGCCACCGGCGCGCGCCTTCTGGCCCGGCCGGACGTGGACCAGGAGGAGGCCTGGCGACTGCTGCTCGGCGGCGGACTGACCCTTTGCGAGCGCTACGGCGCCTCCGGCCTGAACCTGAATTTCCTGACCGAGGCCGAGTGGCGCTGGATAGGCGCACAGGGGCTGGGGCGACGCGAGGGCCAGCAGTACCACTGGGAGAACCGCGGCTATCGCGACTTCGACGACTTCCTGGGCGCCCTGTCGTCCGGCCGCCGCAAGACCATCCGCCGGGAGCGGCGCGACGCCCAGGCCGGCCTGGAGATCCTTCGCCTCACGGGCGCCGACCTCACCGAGGATCACTGGGACGCCTTCTTCCGCTTCTACATGGACACCGGCTCGCGCAAGTGGGGCCGGCCGTACCTGACGCGCGCCTTCTTCTCGCTGCTGGGCGAGCGGATGGCCGACCGGGTTCTGCTGGTCATGGCGCGCAAGGATGGGTGCTGGGTCGCCGGAGCCCTGAACCTGATCGGCGGCGACTGCCTCTACGGCCGCCACTGGGGCTGCGTGGAGGAGGTCCCGTTCCTCCATTTCGAGCTCTGCTACTACCAGGCGATCGAGTGGGCCATCGAGCAGGGCCTGCCCCGGGTGGAAGCCGGCGCCCAAGGCCAGCACAAGATCGCCCGCGGATACCTGCCCAAGCCTGTCTACAGCGCCCACTACATCGCCGACCCGGCGCTCCGCGGCCCGGTCGAGCGTTTTCTGGAGCAGGAGCGGGCCGGGGTGGAGCAGGAGATGGAGTGGCTGGAGGAGGAGTTCTCGCCGTTCAAGGCGGGGGAATAGCCGGCCCTAGCTGCGCTCCCAGGCCTTCTTCAGCAGGGCCTCTACCGAGCCGTCGACGTCGGCGGGCGAAGTCAGCAGCATCTGGCCCTTCAGCCGGTCGCCCCAGCTTTCGCTCTTGCCGCGCGGCGACAGGCGCGGGTCGGCGTCGGGCGTGACGGCGAAGCCCACCATGGCGTGGCCGCCTTTCACGGGACGCGCCGCCGCCATCTGCACCTTGCGCGAGAAGGCGGTGAACGCCTTGCGCTGGCCGATGGTCACGTCGGGCAGTTTCGCCACCGCCGCCTCCAGCGCCACGAGGATCGCCTCGGACGCCGGATCGCTCCACAGCTTGGCGCGCAACGGGCCAGGATCATCCCAGCGATCTTCCGACGGGAAGGCCACGGACAGCACGTGGGAGGCGCGGTTGATCCCCAGGCCGTGATGCTCGCGAAGCCAGTTGGCGCGGGCCTTCGGCCTGTCGTGGGGGCAGGTCCTGGCGATCGCCACCCACTCTTCCAGCGTCTTGCCGGTGTCGCGCGCCATGGTGGCCTGCACCGAGGCGAACCACTTCTCCTGCCGCTCGGTCAGGCCCTGCGGCTTGGCGCCGGCCTTCGTTCCGCTCGCACCCATGGGTGCCTCCTGTCGCCGACAGGCTGGACGCGGGCGGCCGATCCGGCAAGCCCGCGCCCATTTCGTCAGAAGCGGTACGACACCCCGAAACCGTAGTAGCGCGGCTCGCCGGCGATGAAGGTGGCGATCCCGAAGGCGTCGCCCGTATTGCCTGCGTCCTTGATGTACTTCTTGTCGAGGGCGTTGATGACGAAGGCCTCGATCTTCCAGGGGCCCTCGGTGGGGACATAGGCCAGGCGCAGGTTCATCAGGCCGTAGGCGCCCTGGGTTTCGTCGATGATGGCGTCCTGGGCCTGGAAGCGGGGCTGGTCGTTGTTGGAATCGAAGAACACCCGCGACTGCCAAGTGTAGGTGGGCGTGAAGGTGAGGGCGCCTTCCAGCACCGCCATCGACAGCTTGGCGCCCACCGAGAACGAGTGGTCGGGCGACAGACGGAAGCGGTTGTCCTCGAACAGGCCATTGCCGAAGCGGGCGTGGTTGTAGGCGTAGGTGGCGAATACCGAGGCCTGGGCCGTCGGCCGGTAGTTGAGCTGGGCCTCGAAGCCCTTTGCCGAGGCCTCGCCGGCGTTGATGGAGACGATCTGGCCCGCGTCGTTGCGCATCGAGGTCTGGAAGTTCTGGTAGTCGTAGGCGTAGAGCGCCCCTTCCAGCGACAGGGTGTTGCCCAGGAGGTTGGCCTTGGCGCCCGCCTCGAAGGAATCCACTACCTCGGCGGGCAGTTCCGTGAAGCGGACCGGGCCGCCCGGCGCCGTCGGCGAGCCGACGGACAGCACCTTGGGCCGGCGACCGCGGGCGTGGGAGGCGTAGAGGCTGATATTGTCGGCCACCGCCCAGCGGGCGACCAGGCGGTAGGTGACGCCGGAATCGTCGAGCGAGCGATACTCGGGCCGCCCGCCCAGGGTGGGCTGGACGATCAGGCCGCGGGCGACGGTGGCGGTGCTGCCGCCGGCCACCGAGCCGCCGTTGTCGAGGGTGGCGCTGTAGCCGCTGCGCTTGTCGTCATAGGTATAGCGGATGCCGGCGGCCAGCTCGACATTGTCCAACAGCTTGAAGCTCACATCGCCATAGACGTCGTAGGAATCCGTCTCGCCGAAGTTGGTGAAGGTCTCCTGGTGAGCCGACTTGAGCGCCGCGGGCGCCAGGGCGTTGATCGTCGCCAGCGGCAGGCCGTTGGGGCGCGGCAGCAGGCGGCCGGACACCAGGGCGAAGATCTTCTCGTTGATCAGCAGCGGCACACGCTGGCTGCCCTCCTCGTGAAAGTAGCTGACCCCGACGAAGCCGGTGAGGCGTTCGCCGGAGGTGTAGTTCAGCCGCAGTTCTTGGCTGGTCTGCTCGCCCTGGGCGTCCTCGGCGAAGACCAGCATCGGCAGGCCGAAGCCGTCGGGGTCGAACACCTCGGTGCCGTCGAACTCGCGGTAGGCCGAGATCGAGGACAGGCTGAACGTCTCGTTGAACCGGTACTCGACCAGGGCGGTGGCGCCCCAGACGGTGCGCTCCAGGCCCAGAGGTTGCCCGCCCTCGAAGCCCGCGGCGCTGGTGAGCGCCGCGCCGGAGTTGCGGCCCAGGTCGCCCAGGATCGCGCCCGTCGTCGGGTCGGCGGGCGCATAGGTGAGCGACTTGAAGGACGTGCCGCTGGGATTGTCCTCCTGGTAGTTGACCACCAGGTCCGCGGTCAGGCGGTCGTTCGGCTTCCAGCGGACGGCGGTGCGCAGGGCGTCCGTATCGGTCGAGTTGAAATCGTCGCCGCCCAGCAGGTTCTCCACATAGCCGTCGCGGAACTTCACCCGCCCGGCGAGACGCACCGCAAAGGTCTCGTTCACCGGCAGGTTCGCCACGGCCTCGGCCATGCGGTAGCTGTCGTTGCCGGCCTCGAACCGCAGCGAGCCCGACCGGCCTGAGACGTCGGCCTTGTTCTGCACGATGTTGACGGCGCCGATCAGGGCGCCGCGGCCGTAGAGCGTCGACTGCGGGCCCTTGGCGATCTCCACGCGCTGGAGGTCGAACAGCTCGATGTAGGAGCCGCGCGATTTCGAGATCGAGACGCCGTCCTGGAACACCGAGACGCGGGGCTCGTTGGTGGCCTCGCCCGAGTCCGACGTGATGCCGCGCATCACGAACCCCGGATTGTTCGGCGACTGGTTCTGCACCTCGAAGCCGGGGACGAAGAGGGACAACTCCTCGAACTCCTGGATGCCGATCTCGTCGAGGAAGCCGCCGCCGTAGGCGGTGACGGCGATCGGCACGTCCAGCAGCTTCTGCTCGCGCTTCTGAGCGGTGACGATCAGTTCCTGGACTTGCGTGTCGGCCGCATCGTCGGCGCGGGCGCCGGCCGCCGTGGCGAGGGCGGCGCAGGTGGTGAGGAGAAGCAGGCGTCGGTGCGACATCGGGGAGACTCCTTGAGCAGGAGGCGCTCCTAGGGTGGTCAGGTCACAGATCGACGACGGTCCGGCGACCGTACGGCGAAGCTTGGGCTTGCGGGGAACAACGCCGCCGCGGGCGCCCAAATTGCCACCGTCGACGGCTGAAAAGGGGGCGGGGGCCGGCCTGCTGCCCGCTCGGCAAGTGGGGGCGGGATGACTACTATGCCGCCCGAGTCACAGGAGTGAACCATGAGCCTCGACGGGACCTACGACGCGGGCAACATCTTCGCCAAGATCCTGCGGGGCGAAATGCCGTCGGCGCGGGTGTTCGAGGACGAGCACGTCTACGCCTTCATGGACGTCTTCCCGCAGGCCAAAGGCCACACCCTGGTGATCCCGAAGCACTCTCGGGCGCGGAATTTCCTGGAGGCCGAGCCGGAGATCGTCGGGCCGCTAATGCTGGGCGTCCAGCGCGTGGCCCGGGCCGTCCGCGCCGCGCTCAATCCGGACGGGCTGGTGATCACGCAGTTCAACGGCGCGCCGGCCGGGCAGACCGTCTACCACCTCCACTTCCACATCATCCCGCGCTGGGAGGGCGTCCCGCTCGGGCGGCACGGCGAAGGGATGGCGGACGCCGGCGAGTTGAAGGTGCTCGCCGAGCAGATCGCGGCGAAGGTCAGCTGAAGATATTTCCACCTGGCGACGTGCGCGGCGCACTTGCAACCGTCATGACGTTGATGGAGCTTCGCACGCGGCCGTTGTCGGAGCGTTTGCGTGAGTCTGTTCTCTCGGTTCGGGGCCAGCAAGAAGCCGACAAGGCCGTGGTTCGAGTCCGACCAGCTGGATGACCACCTGTCCCGATCGCGGTTCGATCCGGCGACCGAGACCTTCATCCGCGATTTCGCCCGGGACGGCGCCGCGGCCATCGATCTCGGCGATGCGGCGCGCCTGCTCTGCGACCAGGCCGTCGCCGAGACCGAAGGCTACTTCGGGGATGGGGTCAGCCGGGTGCAGGATGCCTGGTACCGCTCGCCGGCGGTCCGCAAGCTGGCCGCCTGGCCCGAGGTTCGCCGGCTGCTGCGGGCCGCCTACGGCCGTGATCCTTTCCCATTCCAGACGCTCAACTTCCGGCAGGGCAGCCAGCAGCACCTGCATTCGGACACCATCCACTTCCACAGCCTCCCCGAACGCTTCATGTGCGGGGTCTGGATCGCGCTGGAGGACGTCCGCCGCGAAGCCGGGCCGCTGGCCTATCTCAAGGGCAGCCACAAGCTGCCGGTCCTGACCATGCGGGGCGTCGGCGTGAACACGCCCGCGCCGGGTTACGAGGACTATGTGCGCTCCTACGTCCCGCGCTTCGACGCGGCGATGGAAGCGGCGCAGCTGCCGCTGGAGTGGGCGGTGATCCCCAAAGGCTGGGCGTTCGTCTGGGCGGCCAACCTCGCCCATGGGGGATCGCCGATCCAGGACCCTGGCTCCACACGCCGCAGCCTGGTGCTGCACCACTATTTCGAGGACTGCCTCTACTATACGCCCATGCATTCGGACGAGCCGGGCGGTCGGCTGCACATGCGGTTGCCGCCCGACGTGCGCACCGGCTGGTCGCGCTGGCCGACACGCAATGGCCGCCCGGCGCGGCTGTCCCGGCATCTGATCGCCGCATCCTGGCTCCGCGACCTGAGACGGCGTCCGGTGGTGCTCTAACGATCAAAGAAAAGGCCCCGGACGGTGGCCCGGGGCCCTGGTCTTCGGCTCGAGCCGCAGGTCAGTCGACGACCTCGGCCTCCTCGGCCGGGTTCTCGACGATCGGCGCGCCGCGCTCGCGCTCCTCGCCCTCGATCTCGAACGCCAGCTTGCCGTCCTTGAGGATGACCTTGACGTGGCCGCCCTTGGTGAGCCGTCCGAACAGGATCTCGTCGGCCAGCGGCTTTTTGATGTTCTCCTGGATGACCCGGGCCAGGGGCCGGGCGCCGTAGAGTTCGTCGAAGCCGTTCTTGGCGAGCCAGTCCGCCGCGTCGTCGGCCGTCTCGATGGTGACGTGACGGTCCGCCAGCTGGGCTTCCAGCTGCATGACGAACTTCTGGACCACCTGGCGGATGATCTCGGGCGTCAGCGGCCGGAACTGGACGATGGCGTCCAGGCGGTTGCGGAACTCGGGGGTGAACAGGCGCTTCAGGGCTTCTTCCACCTCGTCGTCCGCCTTGCCGCGGCCGAAGCCGATCGAGTTCTTCTGTGCATCGGACGCGCCCGCATTGGTGGTCATGATCAGGACCACGTTGCGGAAATCGATCTTCTTGCCGTTCGAGTCGGTCAGTTGCCCGTGGTCCATGACCTGGAGCAGGATGTTGAAGACGTCGGGGTGCGCCTTCTCGATCTCGTCCAGCAGCACCACAGCGTGCGGATGCTGGTCGACCGCATCGGTCAACAGACCGCCCTGGTCGAAGCCCACATAGCCGGGAGGGGCGCCGATGAGGCGGCTCACGGTGTGGCGCTCCATGTACTCCGACATGTCGAAGCGCAGGAGCTCGATGCCCAGGGTCGACGCCAGTTGGCGGGCCGTCTCGGTCTTGCCGGTGCCCGTGGGCCCCGAGAAGAGATAGCAGCCGATCGGCTTGTTGGCGTCGCGCAGCCCGGCCCGGGCCATCTTCATGGCCGAGGAGAGCTGGTCGATGGCGTTGTCCTGGCCATAGACCGCGCGCTTCAGGTCGCCTTCGAGCTGCTTCAGCGCCTCGGTGTCGGACTTGGAGACCGACTTCGGCGGGATGCGGGCGATCTTGGCCACGACGGCTTCGACCTCCTTCAGCCCGATGGTCTTCTTCCGCTTGCCCTCGGCCAGCAGCATCTGCGAGGCGCCCGCCTCGTCGATGATGTCGATCGCCTTGTCGGGCAGCTTCCGGTCGGTGATATACTTGGCCGACAGCTCCACCGCCGCCTTGATGGCGTCGTTGGTGTAGCGGAGCTTGTGGAACTCCTCGTAGTAGACCTTCAGGCCCTTCAGGATCTTGATCGTGTCGTCGATCGTGGGCTCGTTCACGTCGATCTTCTGGAAGCGCCGGACGAGGGCCCGGTCCTTCTCGAAGTGCTGGCGGAACTCCTTGTAGGTGGTGGAGCCCATGCAGCGCAGCGTGCCCGACGCCAGGGCCGGCTTCAGCAGGTTGGAGGCGTCCATCGCCCCGCCGCTGGTCGCGCCCGCGCCGATCACGGTGTGGATCTCGTCGATGAAGAGCACCGCGTCGGGGTGGTTCTCCAGTTCCTTGACCACCTGCTTCACGCGCTCTTCGAAGTCGCCGCGGTAGCGGGTGCCGGCCAGCAACGCGCCCATGTCGAGCGAGAAGATGGTCGAACCTGCCAGGACCTCGGGGACCTGCTTGTTCACGATCTTGCGCGCCAAGCCTTCGGCGATGGCGGTCTTGCCCACGCCGGGATCGCCGACGAGCAGGGGGTTGTTCTTGGTCCGCCGGCACAGGATCTGGATGCAGCGCTCCACTTCCTGCAAGCGCCCGATCAGGGGGTCGACCTTGCCCTGCTTGGCCTTCTCATTGAGGTTGATGCAGTAGGCTTCGAGCGCCTCGCCGCCCGTCTTCACCTGCGGCTTGTCCTCGTCCTCGGCGCCCTTGACCGGCTTCTGTTCCGAAGCGCCGGCCTTCTTGGCGATGCCATGGGCGATGTAGTTCACCGCGTCGTACCGCGTCATGTCCTGCTCCTGCAGGAAGTAGGCGGCGTGGCTCTCGCGTTCCGAGAAGATGGCGACCAGCACGTTCGCGCCGCTGACCTCCTCTCGGCCGGAGGACTGGACGTGGATCACCGCGCGCTGGATCACGCGCTGGAAGCCGGCCGTGGGCTTGGCGTCCTCGCCGTCGTCGACGACCAGCGAACGCAGCTCGTTGTCCACGTAGTTCGTGAGCGTCGTGCGGAGCGCGCCGAGTTCCACGTCGCAGGCGCGCATCACGCCGGCAGCGTCCTCGTCATCGATCAGGCTGAGGAGCAGGTGCTCCAGGGTGGCGTATTCATGCTTGCGCTGGTTGGCGTACGCCACGGCGCGATGCAGGGATTCTTCGAGTTGGCGAGAAAATGAAGGCAAGCGCCTTAGTCCTTCTCCATGGTGCACTGCAGCGGGTGTTGGTGCCGCCGCGCCGTATCAACGACCTGGGCCACTTTTGTTTCCGCCACTTCGTATGTGTAGACCCCGCAAACGCCCACGCCGTGCTGATGGACATGGAGCATTATGCGAGTCGCGTCTTCGCGCGACTTATTGAAGAATTGTTCGAGCACATAGACGACGAATTCCATTGGTGTGTAGTCGTCGTTAAGCAACAGAACGCGGTACATCGACGGCTTCTGCGTCTTCGGCTTCGTCTGCGTGATCACCGCCGAGCGAACGCCGGTGTCAGCGCCACCTTCCTTCCGTTCGCTCATCTGTCCGTTCTCCAAGGGTGGGCCGCCAAACACCGACTGCCCACCTGATTAGATATGGAAGATAACGCCTTTTGGAAGGGTTGAATTCACGATGCCCACCGTGCGCCCACAGTGATTACGAAATCCGCACCGCGGTTGCGCCCGAAGGTCGCAGGCGGCTCGTGTGCGCGAGAATCGGCTTGGGTCCCGTCGACGATCAATCGTCGTCGGCCGCCGAGCGAGCGCGGAGGATGCGGCCGGATGTGACGGCGTCGGCGCCAAATCTGGCCCGGATGGCGTCGACCGACCGTTCGGTGGACAACGCCCGGCGCTCGTCGCCGGCGAAGAAGTCGTCGCAGGCGGTCTCGGCGTCGATCAGGTCGGCGATGCCGATTCCGATCAGCCGCCAGGGCCGGCCGGTCGCCTCCTTCGCGAGCAGCTCGCGGCCGACCCTGAACAGGGTGTGCGCCGTCTGAGTCGCCACCGGCAGGGTGCGCCGCCGGGTCACGATCCGGAAATCGGTGGTCCGGAGCTTCAGGGTCACGACGCGGCCGGCCACCGCGCCCTGGCGCGCCTGGCGTGCGACGCGCTCGCACAGGGGGGCCAGCCTGTCCTCCAGGTCGGCGATGCGGTGCAGGTCCTCGTTGAACGTGGTCTCGCAGCTGATTCCCTTGCGCGCCTCGTTGGGGTTCACCGCGCGGGCGTCTCGGCCGTGGGCGAGGTTGTGGAGGCGCAGGCCGTAGGCGCCCCAGCGGTCGGCCAGCACCTTGATGTCGACGCGCGCCAGGTCGCCCACGGTGCGGTAGCCGGCTTTCTCCAGGCTGGCGACCATGGCCGGCCCGACCCCCGGCAGGATCTTCACCGGCTTGCCGGCGAGAAAACTCTGCGCCTCGTGGCCAATGACCGAGAACCCGCGCGGCTTGTCGAGGTCCGACGCCACCTTGGCCAGGAACTTGTTCATGGCCAGGCCGATGGAGACCGTCAGGCCGGTCTCGGCCTCGATTCGGGCCTGCAGCTTCGCGAGCGTGATCGCCGGCGGCGCGCCATGCAGACGCTCTGTGCCCGAAAGGTCCATCCATGCCTCGTCCAGGCTGAGGTTCTGGATGAGCGGCGTCAGTTCGGCCGCCATGCCCAGGATCCGCTTCGACTCCGCACGGTACTTGGTGAAGTCCGGCTTGATGATCACCGCTTCGGGGCACGCCTTCAGCGCCCTGAACATCGGCATGGCCGAGCGCACGCCCTTGATGCGGGCGATGTAGCAGCAGGTGGTGACCACGCCGCGCTTGCCTCCGCCCACGATGACCGGCACGTCGCGCAACTCGGGCCGGTCGCGCTTTTCGACGCTGGCGTAGAAGGCGTCGCAGTCCATGTGCGCGATGGAGAGCTGGCCAAGTTCCGGATGAGCCACGATCCGCGGCGAGGCGCACGAGGGGCAGCGCCGCACCCCTTCCTCGCCCTGCCAGAAGCAGTCGCGGCAGAAGGCCGTCATGCGCGCAACGGGGCTCATGGCTCCTGCATACCTGATTTGTTCCGGCGCGGTGAGGGCGTCAGACGCGGGCCCATGCCGGATCGTCCGGGGGGTGGCGCGAAGTCCGCCAGTAGTCGGCGAGGCCCAGGTCGCGCATCAGGCCGGGGAAGCGCGGATCGGCGCGCATCGCATGGGTCGGCGGCAGGAAGAGGATGTGCGTGTTGCGTGTGCCCTCCACCGCGTAGACGGGCGCGGAGAACCGCTGTCCGGGGATGGCGAATCCCTCGCCGAAGTACAGCGCCCGTGCGACTGCGAAGGCCTCGTCAAGGCGACCGAACACGGAAAGGGCGGTGATGGCGTTCTCGGCATAGCCAACGCCCTTGCGAGCCCGCTCGAGGTTCAGGTCGGCTGCGGACCGGATGTCGCCCGGCGCGCCGCTGGCCAACGCCCGGGCGACCGACAGGCTGATCTCGACGTCGGCCGCGGGGATGTTCAGCGGGCGATTGGCGGGATCGGCGCCCATGGCCGCCGCCCGGTCTGCGCGACCGCTGAACATGAACATGCTGAGCTGCTGGAACCAGAGTGCGTAGTGGCCCGGCCAGCGCGCCAGCGCCCTGGCGACGACGGTGTCGGCTTCCTCCAGCCGGCCGGCGCCCCAAAGCGTCAGAGCCAGCATGTACTGGCGCCACACCGCGAACTCGTCCTCGACCACCGCCGCCTGCGCGTGGGTCACGGCGTCGCGCATCCGGCCCACGCCGATCAGCAGGCGCGCGTAGGCGAGCTCCAGCTCGCCCTCGCGGGCATGAAGGGCGAGGGCGCGCAGATACAGCCGCTCCGCCGGCCCCCAATTGCGGTAGATGGGCGCCAGCAGGGCAAGCGCCGCGCTGGCTTGCGGTTCCCGCGGGTCGAGGTCGAGGGCTCGGCGCGCCGCCGCCTCGGCCTGGGATCGGACTCCCGGCTGTTTCGCCGGCGCGGTGAAGCGCAGGCTGGCCTGGTAGGCGAGCGCCAGAGCGCCCCAGGCGTCGACGAAGTTCGGCTCCTCGGCCACGGCCTCGCGCAGGAAGCCGACGGCCTGGGCCGTGCCTTCGCGCAGGCCGGGCCGCATCGCCTCGCGGCCCTTCTCGTAGAGGTCGCGGGCCTTTGGCGAGATCCGGCCCGGGCGCCACAGCCACCAGGCCGCCCCGCCCAAGACGGAGACGCCGGCCGCGCCGGTCGCCGCGAGGACCCGACGCCGGGCGGGCGGCGCGACGGCGGGAGCCAGCGGGCTCGCCCTCGGATCGTGGCCCGCAGGCAGCAGGCGGTAGCCGACCTTGGTGACCGTCTCCAGGGTCCAGCCGTCGCGGCCGACGCCTTCGGAGGCGCGCCGCAGGCGGGAGATGACGCGCGACAGGGCGTCCTCGCCGACGACCCGACCCTCCCAGCAGCTCTCTGTCAGGTCTTCGCGGGTCAGGATCTCGCCGGGCGCACGCGCCAGGGCGACCAGCACTTGCATGACCCGCGGCTCCAGGACCTCGCGCCCGCCCGGACCGACCAGTTCGCGTGTCGCGGGGCGGACCTCGACGCCGCCCAGCCTGAACGGCTGCTCCCGGGCCAGGACCACGGGCGGGTTCCTCCCTGCGTCTTGAGTGACGGTCACCGCAATCGCCCCCGCTCGCGGCCGAATGATGGGCGCAGCCCGGCGCGGCGCGCAAGTCGTACAGGCCGCCGGAGTCAGGCGGTCATCGGCAGAATATCGGAACTTCATCGGAGGAACGTCGGGCGGGCGTCCTGGCGACCGATCGGGGCTCGGCGGTGGAATGGCGCATCGCCTCGCTGTGAGGCCTGAACGTCAGGAAGATCGACATGAACATCGCTACTCTCAGCGCCTGCGCGCTTCTCGCCACGGCCGGCCCGGCCACGGCCCACGCCTCGCCGTGGCAGGAGCCTGTGCCGCCGCGGGTCGTCATCAGCTACGCGGACCTGAACTTGCGGAGCGCCGCCGACGCCAATCTGCTGCTTGGCCGGATCCGCAACGCCGCCGTCCAGGTCTGTCGCGCGTCGAGGCAGATGTCCGGAGTCTACTTCCAGGACGACTGCTACGGCGACGCCGTGCGCCGCGCGGTCAAGGACGTGAACACGCCCGAGGTGACCGCGGCCTACCACGCGCGCTTCGCTCTCTTCCGGATCGCCCGTCTCAAACTGGCCCGGCTCTGGTGACCGCCGACGTGGCCGCCGGGCGTCACTCCGGCGGCCACAGCCAGGCCGCGCCGCGCACGCCGGAACTGTCGCCGTGCAGCGCCTTGCGGACCGGCGTCTCGAAGACGTCGGAGAAGACGTTCGGGGCTATGGCCTCAGGCAGCCGCGCGTACAGCATGTCCAGATTCGACATGCCGCCGCCCAGAACGATGACATCCGGGTCCAGGATGTCGGCCACGACGGCCAGCGCGCGGCCCAGGCGGTCGACATAACGGTCCAGGGCGGCCGCGCCCGCAGCGTCCGGCTTCGCGACCACGGCCTCCGCGCGACGCCCGGCGTCGCGCGCGAACCCCGTCCCGCTGAGCCACAGCTCCAGACAATTCACCCGGCCACACCAGCAGGGGAGCCCGGGCAGTTCCTCCGGCCGGGGCCAGGGCAGGGGCGTGTGGCCCCATTCCCCGGCGACGAGGTTGCGTCCCTCCAGCAGCCGCCCGTCGACCGCGATCCCGCCGCCGCAGCCGGTGCCGACGATCACCGCGAAGACCACGCCTTCGCCCGCCGCAGCCCCGTCGCGCGCCTCGGACAGCGCCAGGCAATTGGCGTCGTTGGCGTAGCGGACGTCGCGGCCAAGCACCCGCTGGAGGTCGGCGGGGAAGGGGCGGCCGTTGAGGACCGTGGAGTTCGAGTTGCGCATCAGGCCCGTGGCCGGCGACGGCGATCCGGGTCCGCCCACGCCCACGCGGCGCACCGCGACGCCGGCCTGCCGCTCGGCCTCGGCCACGATCTCGCGGGTCGCCTCCAGCCGGTCCTCATAGGCCGGCGGCGTCGGGCCGCGGACCCGCGCCTGGAACCGGCCGTCGGCGTCGAGCGCCGCCGCCTCGATCTTGGTCCCACCGAAATCAACGCCGATACGGATCATCGGTCCTGAATACCCGATCTGTTCCGCGGGCTCACGAATCTCCCGGCACGGGCGCTCGCGGCGCAGGGATACGTCGGGTGAAGCAACGCCCGTTCGCTCGCCGCAAAGGCTTCGCGGCCCGAAAGTCCTTACATGCGTTAAAGTTTACATTGTACGCTATCTGCATTGGATAGCGTCGGCTCAAGCGCGACGCGCCGCGGAGGAGTAGCCATGACTGCGTCGCAGACCGAAGACGTCGGAGCGGCGGCCGAAACCCCGAAGCTCGGGCTCTCGACCAAGCTCTTCTACGGGTTCGGCACGGTGGCCTTCGGCGTGAAGGACCAGGGCTTCTCGTCGCTCCTGCTCATCTTCTACAACCAGGTGATTGGGCTCCCGGCCGCGACGGTCGGCGCGGCGATCATGATTGCGCTGGCGGTGGACTCGGTCCTCGACCCGATCATGGGCCAGGTGTCGGACAACTGGCGCTCCCGCTGGGGCCGGCGGCACCCCTTCATGTACGCCGCGGCCGTACCGGTGGCCCTGTCCTACGTACTGCTCTGGAACCCGCCGGACTTGCCGCCCTCGCTGCTGTTCGCCTACCTGGTCGTGGTGGCCATCGTGATCCGCAGCTTCATCACGATGTACGAGATCCCGTCGTCCGCCCTCGCGCCCGAGCTGACCCAGGACTACCACGAGCGCACCCGCGTCTTCGCCTTCCGGCAGTTTTTCGGATGGTTCGGCGGCGTGGGCATGACGATCCTGGCGCTGCAGGTCTTCCTGCGGCCCTCCGCCGAGAACCCGGTCGGCCAGCTCAACCGTGACGGCTATCAGGCCTATTCCATAGCCGCGGCGGCCGTGATGCTGGTGGCGATCCTGGTGTCGGCGGTCGGGACGCACCGCCACATCCCGCG
>NZ_LSJI01000215.1 GCF_001557235.1 Phenylobacterium sp. CCH9-H3
GGCGGTTGGCCTCGTGCAACGTGTCGACGATCGCGGCAAGCTCCACCATGGGGGGCGCGGCTGTGATGTAAGGACGGCCACAAGCATCTGGAGCGTTCCTTTGAGGCCCGAAAGCGCCCGGCGTCATGCTGACAGCCCATGCGCCTGAGGTGGCGACGCCGACTATGGTCCCAAGGGGTGGTGTGGTCGAGGCTGATGCGCGGCCTCGAAACCCATAGCCGCCCTGGCGGGGTTCTCTGTCACTGTCGCCACCGCGGCGGTCCGTCTTGGACATCCGCCAACGTCCGCGAACCGGACCGGGCCGAAGGACCGCTCCTGGCGCGTGCCGGCCTCTCGGAACGCAGCCCCCTAAACCACCCGCACCCACGGCGCGCCCGCCGCCAGCCGCCCCACCACCGCCGCCCGGTCGAAGCCGCGGGCGTGGGCCAGCGC
>NZ_LSJI01000216.1 GCF_001557235.1 Phenylobacterium sp. CCH9-H3
GCGGTCTCGCGGATGGCCGCGATGACCGCGGGGTCTCGCGGCCGCGGCGCCTCCACCGGGCGGAAGCCGTCGACGTCGACGTCCTCGTCCTCTTCGAAGATCGACGCGCGCGCCGTCATGCCGCCTGCCCTTCCCGGCTTTCACTGTCGGCCGAGTCGCGCAGCATCTTCAGCACCTCGTTGGCGAAGGCCCGCGCATTCGCCACCGCCTTGTCGATATTGCGGACACTGGTCGGGTCCAGGCTCTCGAGCGCCCCGCCGAAAGAGAACATCGCTCGGAAGGCCTCACGCTCGTTGAGCTCCGACTCGAAGAGGCGCACCCCGTGACGCTGCAGCTCGCCTTGAACATGCACAAGGCTGCGCGAGCGGACGGCGACGGCGGTCCGGGTCAGCAGGACCGCATGCGGAATCTGCCGCCGCGAGGTTCGCTCCTGCTTCTTCACCAGCGACAGCGCCCGCGCGGCTTCCTTGGCGTCGAGCTGAGATCCCTGGGTCGGCACGATCACCAGGTCCGCCGCGCTGATCGCATAGGCCACTGTCAGCGACGCCGTGCCCTCGCAGTCGACGATCACGAACGGCGCCGCCTGGGCGGCCGTGTCGATTTGGTCGAGAATCGAGTCCTGATCGACATCAGACACCACGGTCAGCTGGGCCGGCGCCCCAGCGAGTTTCGCCCAGGATTCGACCGGCCGGTTTGGATCCGCGTCGATGACGATCACCGGAGCCCGGCGTGCGAGCTGCGTCGCCAGGATGGTGGCCGCAGTGGTCTTCCCGACCCCCCCCTTCGGCGAAATGAACGCGATCGTCGGCATCGAACACCTCCACTTTGGCGCGGCCGTGGCGACGCCCTGTCGACTAATGGACGCGCTGAAAGCTTTCGGAAAGGTTACCGAATGCTTTCGGATAGCTTTCGGCTAGGGACCTAGCTGGTAGCTACCAACTAAGATGGCACGCCTCGCTGCCAATGCCGCGCTTAAAGCCGTTGAGAACCTAAATGATTCGGAGCCGACCTACCACGTGCCGGCCGGTCGCTATCTGGTAGCTATCCATTTCGGCTCCGCAAGGCCAGCGAGAGGCGCGCCTGCCACTCAAGGGCTGCATAGGGGCGGGACCCCGCGGTCCACGGCTCCAGCCCACGTCTTCAGAACAGACCCCGCACCTTGAGGTCGTCGGCAAAAGTCGCCAGGGGAAGGACCAACGTCAACGGCCGGTCGCGCAGGGGCTCCGCTCCATAGCCGGCATACCATCTGGCCGCCCGATCGCTCTTGGCGTCGATGATGAGAAGGACGCCGCCGCTCTGGGCCGAGATCCGCAGACAGCGTAACGCGGCCGCCACAAGGAGCTGCCCGCCCAGGCCTTTCCCCGCCACGGCCAGATGGGTGGCGAGGCGAGCAAGCCTGAAGCCGGAGACCTCATGCTGCGCCAAGCCCCGGACCATCGTCGGAGGCGCCTGTTCGTGGGCGACTGCCGAGGGGGTGATCGTGTAGAATCCAAGAATATTCCGGGGTGCGCCGTCATGGATCGCACAGAACGTCTTGGAGGCGTTTTGCTCATGGCTTTGACGGGCGAACCGCTGCAGGAACTCGTTCATCTGCGCGTCGCCACAATCGAACGATTTTCGATCGTGTGACTTGGCGATCGGCTCCTCGTGCCAACGCGGGAGCGTCATATGGTATCGGGCAATGCGGCGATGGCCGCCCGTAGCTTCGCGTTCGGTCGCGGGGGATTCTCGAGCAGTTCCAGGATTCGCGTGAAACCGCGCTCGGAAACCGTGAGGACCTCGGCGGCGGCGATGACCGCCTCGGCCTCCCGCAAAGCAGTCTGGGTGACGAAGCTCGTGAGGTCAGTATCGCGCAGCGCCGCAGCTCGAACGAGCTTTGCCTTCGCGTCGGGCGAGACCCTCAAGTTCATCCGCTTGTTATCGTCGACGGCCGCGCGCGGCATGGAAAAATCTCCTATCAGCGGGATTGTACACCTTCAAGACGTACAACGCAAAGGCCGACTGCAGGTGTAGCGCGACCCAAGCCGCAGCGAGGGCCAAAATTCCCTGTCGGCCGATCCACGTTGTGACACCGACGTGATTGGCTTGGCGCGGGTCGCCGAGGTAAATTTGTATCGTACCGCGCCTATGGGTTCTTCAACGAGCGCCTGTTCGCCGGCGAGCTGCCGGCCTGCCTGATCACCATGCAGCGGGCGAAGAAGGCCTATGGCTATTTCGCCGGGGGCCGCTTCGGCTCCAAGGACGGCGCGGTCGTCACCGACGAGATCGCGCTGAACCCGTCGCACTTCCACGCCCGCACGACCGAGGAGAGCCGTTCGACCCTGGTCCACGAGATGGTCCACCTCTGGCAACACCATTTCGGCCAGCCATCGCGCACCGGCTACCACAACAAGGAATGGGCCGCGAAGATGCGCCTGGTCGGGCTGATCCCCTCGGACACCGCCCAGCCAGGCGGCAAGGAGACGGGCCAGCGGGTCAGCCACTACATCGCCGCCGGCGGCCCGTTCAAGGCCGCCTTCGCCGAGCTGGAAGGGGAGGGGTTCGACGCCCTCTATGTCGAGCTGTGGGACGACGCGGAGACCCGCGCCACCCGCAAGAAAAAGGCCGACAGCAAGACCCGCTACACCTGCCCGTCTTGCGATCTCCACGCCTGGGCCAAGCCCGGCGCCCGGCTGATGTGCGCGGATTGCGAAACCCTGATGGAAGCCGAGGGAGGCGAGGGGGACGGGGAGGCCTTGGACGCGGCGGCCTAGCACCGTTACCGCGCCAGGGTCGCCCGGAGCGTCTTCGGGCTGACCTTGTAGGCCCGCGCCACCACGGCCGCCGGCTCGTCGGCCGCGAGCCTGGCCCGCGCCTCGGCGATCTGCTGGCCGCTCATCTTCGGGGGCCGGCCAAGGTGTCGGCCGGCGGCCTTCGCCGCCGCGATCCCCTGGCGCTGGCGCTCCTGGGTCCGTCGCCGCTCGTGGGCCGCCAGGCTGGCCAGGATGTCGGCGATCAGCCGGCCGTCATTGGTGGCGATGTCGAGGGAGGGGAGGGCGAGGATTCTCAGCACCACGCCCCGCCGGATCAGCTCGTCCATCATGACGATCGCCTCGCCGGTGCTGCGGCCGAGCCGGTCCAGCTCCGTCACCACCAGCTCGTCCCCGGCCTGCAATCCGCCGAGGAGCTGATCCAGGCGCCGGCGCGCCTTGACGCCGCTCTGCACCTCCTCGGTGATCTGGGCGCAGCCGGCGGCGTCCAGCGCCGCCCGCTGGCGCCCGAGGTTCTGATCCTCGCCCGAAACCCGCGCATAGCCGTAGCGCATTTCGCCCACCACCTTTCTCCCCATGTAACTAGCTGATTTGCTTGGGGCCGGGGAGGGGGGAAAAAAGGTAGACCTTTTGCCCGTCGCTCTGGCGAGAGTGGGCCTATAACAGCTGTGCTGCAAGGACGGTGGGGGCAGGGGTCCCCGCTCGCGTCATGAGGCCGCGTGCACGAGGTCGGACGTCGCCAGTATCAACACCTGCTCTTCGATGACGAGTCCCACTGATGGTAGAGAAGCCCAGCGATGACATGCGGGGACTCGCCGGCTGTGGGCCTATGCCCGAGATGATCGCCCCTGGGGCGGGCCAGACCCGCCCGGCGTGGCCTATGTCTATGTGCCGGACCGCAAGGCCGAGCGCGCGGTGGCGCACCTAGCGGGCTTCAAGGGCGTGCTGCAGGTGGACGGCTATGCCGGCTATCGGCCGCTGGCCGAGGCCGGTGGCGTCAAGCTGGCCTTCTGCTGGGCCCATGTGCGCCGGCGCTTCTACGAGATCGCCGCGGCCGGCCCCGCGCCGATCGCCAGCGAGGCGCTGGAGAAGATCGCCAGGCTCTACGCCATCGAGACCGACATCCGCGGGCGCTCGGCGGACGCGCGGCGCCGGGTGCGCCAGGAGACCAGCCGGCCGCTGGTCGAAGCCTTGCGTCCCTGGCTCAGGGCCCAGCTCGAGCGGGTCAGCCATCGCCGCCGAACCGCCGATCAGTGCGAGACACGTGCGCCTTCGCCGAGGGTGGTGAAGGTTATTCACCGAACGTGACATTGCAGAGCTGGGCCGACGCCTCTTCCCATCCCACGCGGCTTAGTCGGCCTTGCGCGGCCGCGCCGCCTCAGGCGGCGCGCCAATCCGGTCTACAGTCTCCGCGACCGCATCCACTGGCGCCCAAACGCCAGACCGGGTGACGCGCTTGAACGAGCGCCGCGGATCATAGAGCGGCGTCTCCGGCGCCAACCGCTTCGCCTCTAGCCGGCCAATCGCGTTGAGCAGCGAAGCGCTCGCGACATAGGCGTCCCGTCGCGCCGCGACCAGGGAAAGCTCGGCGTTCCGCAGTTCGAGCTCCGCGTTCAGGACGTCGATCGTGGTTCGGATGCCGACGCTGAACTCCAGACGCGTGCCTTCGACGGCGATCTGAGCGGCCCTGACCACGCCCTCATTCGCCGCGGCGGCGCCCCGCGCCGTGTTCATCTGGCTCCAGGACTGGGCGATGGCTTGGCGGACCTGGCGCTCGGCCGTTTGCGTCCGGATACGATCGGTGTTGTTGCGTTCGAGCGCCTGGCGGATCTGCGACGAGACGACGCCGCCGGAGTAGAGGGGGAGCGTCGTCGTCACCGAGGCCGTCAGATTGCGAGCGAACCGATCGGCGATGAAGGGATCCACCTGCCCTGAATAGCCGTAGCCGCCGCGAACCGACACCGTAGGCCGGCGCTGAGCGCGGGCGACCGCCACCCGGGCGCGGCTGGCCTGCTCGGTCAATTCAGCGGCCTGGATCTTGGGGCTTTCCGTCCGGGCGACATCGAGGGCTTCCAGTACGTTCTTAGGCAGATAGCTCTCAAGCGGCGGCGGCGGGGCGAGCACTTCGGGTGGCTTTCCGACGACGGCTTCGTAGTTCGCCCGGCTGATCTCCAGTTGCCCTTCTGCCGCCTCGAGTTGCGCCCGCGACGAACCCAGGCGCGCTTCGGCTTGCGCAACATCGGTGCGGGTGAGCTCGCCCACCTCGAAGCGGGCCTGCGTCTCCTCGAGGCGCTTTTGCAGGGTGTCCACGTCCTGGCGGCGGATTTCGACCACGCGCTGGTCGCGAAGGACGTCGGCATACGTCTGCACCACATTGAGCAGCACGCCGGCCTCAACATCGCGCAAGGTCTCCCGGGCGGACAGGATATCGGCTTCGGCGGCGGACATGGCGGCGACCGTGCGCCCGCCTGTGTAAAGAGGCTGCGTGACAGCAAGCGAAGCGTTGCCGAAGTTGCGTTCCGTCACCCCGCTAGCGGTGACGTTGGTGTCGGGGATCCCGTCTCCGTTGGTGTCCACCAGGCCGGTGCGCCCGGCGTTGACCGACGTGTTGCTGTAGGAGGCCGTCGAGGTGATGCTCACCTGGGGGCGCAGACCAGCACGAGCCTGAACATAGCCCTCGTCGAGGACGCGGACCTGCGAGCGCTGCGCCTGCAGTGTCGGATTCGTCTCATAGGCGAGGGCGATCGCCTCGGCCAAGGTCTCACCAGACGCCGGCGCGGCCCAGGCTGTACACACCGCTGCGATAACCCCCAGCCGCGCGCCGGTCCGTTTCGATCGCAAGGGCATACCTCCAGGAAGGAAAAGATTAACCTCTTGTGTGGTGGCCGCCGAAGAAGGGCTGGCTACGAGCAGGGTTCGTGACCACGCTGCACTCAGACGTTCTAGTGCCGAGCAAAGATTCGGCGGCGGCCCTCGCCGAGCAGCAGGAGCGTGAAATACTCCTCCCGTCGTCCGTCGGCCTGCTCCATGCCTGGCGATCCGATCGGCATGCCGGGCGCCGCCAGCCCCAGGGCTTCGGACCGCTGGCTCAGAAAGCCCGTCACGTCCTCCGCCGGCACATGACCTTCGAACACATAGCCGCGGATGACTGAGGTGTGGCAGGCGGCAAGATCGGTCGGGACCTTGTAGCGAAGGCGCACTGTCGGCAGGTCGTCGGTGAGCACCTCTTGCGCGTGATAGCCGGCCCTGTCCATGTGCGCGATCCAGGCCTGGCAACACAAACAGGATCGCGATCGATAGACGACGAAGGACGGCTCGGCCGCCATCGCGGCCTTCGGAACGGCGAGGCTTGCCAGGAGGATTGGCAAGGCCGGCAAGAGACTGCGCCTCGATATCGGCCGCATGGCATGGTCTTCCGGTGGGGTTCGGCGCCGCCCGCAGACGGAGCCAGTTTCTCCCTTGAGATACGCATATCAGCACCTTCGCCCCTCAGATGTGGCGCTCAGCGCTAAGTGCGGGCGGCCCGCGCGCGCGTATCCCTCCTAGGGGCCGGCCGCGCGAAGGAGGTCATCCATGTCTGAGGCATACGATTGCGTCATCGTCGGGGCGGGGCCC
>NZ_LSJI01000217.1 GCF_001557235.1 Phenylobacterium sp. CCH9-H3
GGCAGGGCCTCGGCGGCGACCGGCGTCGTCTCGGCGGCCTCGGCGACCTCGGCGTCACCGCGGCCGCGGCCGCGGCCACGGGCCCGGCGGGCGCGCTTCGGCTTGTCCTCGACCTCGGGCAGTTCGACCCAGATGTCCTCGTCGCTACCGGAGTCACGGGCGATCGGCGCGGGGGCTGGCGCTTCGGCCTGGACCTGCGGCGCGGCCGTGGCGACCCCGGGAGCGGCTTCGGGCGCCGCCGGCGCGATCTTCAGGTCTTCCGCCGGGTCGTACCAGACGAACGGGTCGTCGCCGTAGGGCACCCAGGGGCGGACCCACGAGAACGCGTCCTGCGGACGGACGTCGTCGCGCATCCGGCGACCGCCACGGCGGCCCCGGCGACGGCGACGGCCCTCGCGCTCTTCCTCGGTCTCCGCGCGGGCCGGACGGGGCTCGCGCTCGGCGCGCGGCTCGCCACGGTCGGCGCGAGGCTCCTCGCCGCGGCGGCCGCGGCGGCGGCGGCGGCCACGTCCCCGGCGGCCTTCGCCGTCCTCCTCGCGCTCGCCGTCTTCACGGCGGTTGCGGGCGTGGGCCGCGTCGTCGTCGGTGTCCTCGCGCTCGAGGGCGTCCTCGTCCTCCTCGGGCAGGTCCTCTTCGTCCTCGTCCTCGAACGCCTCGTCGTCGAACTCGTCCTCGTCGACGGGAGCCGGTTCATAGGGCTGGACGGACGCCGGCAGGGCGCTGGCGTGGTCGGGACGGATCTCCATGGAGGTCCGCTCGATCACGTGATCGGCGTGCGCCATCTCGTCTTCGATGACCACGGTCACGAAGAGGCCGAAGGCGTGGTTCAGCCGCGCCAGGTGCGCACGCTTCTCGTTCAGGATGTAGAGGCCGACCGCGCGCGGCACCCGCAGGCACGCCTCACCGCCGCCCTTCAGCGCCTCGATCTCCAGGGCGCGCAGGGCGGCCAGGGCCGAGGATTCCACCGAGCGCACCCGGCCGGTGCCCTGGCAGTGCTCGCAGACGTGCGTCGTGCCTTCCAGCACGCCGGTGCGGCGGCGCTGGCGGCTGATTTCCATGAGGCCGAACGGGCTGATCTTGCCCATCTGCACCCGGGCGCGGTCGTCCTTCAGCGCGTCCTTGAGCTTCTTCTCGACGGCGCGGTTGTTCTTCGACTCATCCATGTCGATGAAGTCGATGACGATCAGGCCGGCCAGGTCGCGCAGGCGCAGCTGGCGGCAGGCTTCCTCCGCCGCCTCCAGGTTGGTCTTCAGCGCCGTGGCCTCGATGTTCCGCTCACGCGTCGAGCGGCCGGAGTTCACGTCGACGGCGACCAGGGCCTCGGTCTGGTTGATCACCAGATACCCCCCCGAACGAAGGGGCACGACTGGCGAATAGATCTGGCTCAGGTGGTCTTCCACCCGGTGCTTCACGAACAGCGGCGTCGGCTCGCGGTAGGCCATGACCTTCTTGGCCTGGCTCGGCATCAGCATCCGCATGAAGTCGCGGGCTTCCTTGTAGCCGGCTTCGCCCTCGACCCAGACCTCGTCGATGTCCTTGTCGTACAGGTCGCGGATCGTGCGCTTCACGAGGTCCTCTTCCTCGTAGATCAGCGCCGGCGCGATCGAGTGCAGCGTCTTCTCGCGGATGTTCTCCCACAGCCGCAGCAGGTAGTCGTAGTCGCGCTTGATCTCGGCCTTGGTGCGCTTGGCGCCCGCGGTGCGGACGATCAGGCCCATGCCCTGCGGCACGTCCAGGCTGGCGACCACGCTCTTCAGGCGCTTGCGGTCGGTGGCGGTGGTGATCTTGCGGGAGATGCCGCCGCCGCGGGCGGTGTTGGGCATCAGCACGCCGTAGCGGCCCGCCAGCGACAGGTAGGTGGTGAGGGCGGCGCCCTTGTTGCCGCGCTCTTCCTTGACGACCTGGACCAGCATGATCTGACGGCGGCGGATCACTTCCTGGATCTTGTAGCGGCGCATGAGCCGGCGGCGACGGCGCGCCAGCTCCTCTTCCATCACGTCGTCTTCGTCGTCGTCGCTGGCGGCCAGGTAGTCCGGATCGTCGTCCGCACGTTCTTCGGCCTCGCCGTCGTGGTCGGCGTTGCGGCTGCGGCGGCCACGGGCGGGACGCTCGTCGTCCTCGTGATCCTCGGCCTCCTCGCGCAGCAGCGCTTCGCGGTCGGCGAGGGGGATCTGGTAGTAGTCGGGGTGGATTTCGTTAAAGGCCAGGAAGCCATGGCGGTTGCCG